>CAZUVM010000053.1:0-15875 GCA_964623885.1 uncultured Verrucomicrobiota bacterium | reverse complement strand
GATTGAAAAGGTCAGCTTTGAGATTCTGGGATCTCAAGCCGCTGTCTGCAGCTCTGGTTCTCCTTATCCCGCGCTTCCAGCCGTCGGTGTTAGTTAGCCCTTCTTTGGCGCAAAAGGCGAGGGCGCTAATTTGACCTGAGTGCGCTTGGCGCGGCCATCCACGGTTTTGGTTGCCGTTTCGACCGCGTTCATGGCCAAAGAGACAAACTTGAATTGACTGCGGCGCGGCTTTTCATCCTTGTCCGGCTTGGCGTATCGATACGAGCCGTCTGGCTGCAGAAACCGAGCTTTGATGTTGTCCGAGAGGATAACGGCCAGCACTTCGCTCACAACCCGTTCACGCAACCGGCCATCCTCGATGGGAAATGCCAGTTCGATTCGGCGAAAGAAATTGCGCGGCAACCAGTCGGCGCTGCTCAGAAACACCTGGGGCTGGCAGGCGTTTTCGAAATAATAAATGCGGCTGTGTTCGAGGAACCGGTCGACAATGCTACGCACTCTGATTTTCTCGCTCAGGCCTTTAACGCCGGCGCGCAAGCAGCAAATGCCGCGGACAATCAGATCAATTTCTACGCCCGCCTGAGACGCGCGGTACAGGGCCTGGATTACCTGTTCGTCAGCAAGCGAATTGAGCTTGGCCACAATCCGCGCCGGCAGACCGCGTTGGGCGTTTTCGGTTTCGCGTTCGATCAATTTGAGCATGCGGTCATGCAGCTCGAAGGGGGAAACCACCAGCTTGCGCATCGGCTGAAACTGACAAATGCCCGTCAGCAAATTGAAGAAATTGGTGGCGTCTTCGCCGAAATCGGGCCGGCAGGTGAGCAGGCCGAGATCGGTGTAGAGTTTCGCGGTACTCGGATTGTAGTTGCCGGTGGAGAGATGGACGTAACGGCGGATTTCATGGCCTTCGCGCCGGACCACCAGCGTGCTTTTGGCGTGGATCTTGTAGCCGACCAGCCCGTAGACCACGTGAACACCCGATTCTTCGAGTTGCCGCGCCCACTGAATATTGTTGGCTTCGTCGAACCGCGCGCGCAACTCGACCACGGCGGTGACTTGCTTGCCGTTCTGCACGGCGCTTTCCAGCGCGCCGATGATACGCGGGTCGCCACCGGTTCTATAGAGCGTTTGCTTGATGGCCAGCACGTCCGGATCGGTCGCCGCCTGCTCGAGAAAGCCCACCACGCTGCTGAAATTCTCGTAGGGATGGTGAAGGAGGATGTCACCCTGGCGAATTGCGGTGAACACGTCAGGCTGGCCGCGAAAGGCCGCGGGGTTCGGCGCAACAAACGGCGGGTCGCGCAATTCCGGCGAGTGGTCCCCTTCATAGAGAACCATCAGACGCGTGGGATTAAGCGGGCCGTCGATTAAATAGAGATCGTCTTCGGTCAGACGCAGTGTTTTGAGGAGCACTTCGCGAATGGCCGGTGGACAATCGGGCTCTGTTTCGAGGCGCACGGCATCGCCTTTGCGGCGGTTGTGGAGCTCGTTTTCAACCGCTTTGAGCAAGTTAGCGGTTTCTTCTTCGTCGATGTAGAGCTCGCTGTTGCGGGTAACGCGGAAAGGCCAATAGCCCAGCAGGTTCGTGCCCGGGAAGAGGTCCGCCAGGAAATGGCCGATAACCCGGCCGAGGTAAACGAAATCGCGGCGGCCATCGGAGCGCGGCAAGCGAACCATACGCGGCAGGATGCGCGGGATCTGTACCACGGCCAGGTGTTTGAGCGCTTCCTGGTTGCGCCGCATTTCCAGGCGCACGATCAGGTTGAGCGATTTGTTGAGCAGTTGCGGAAAGGGATGGGCCGGGTCAATGGCCAGAGGAGTCAGCACCGGCCGCACCTGGGCGTGATAATATTCCTTTAGCCAGGCCAGGTCGATGGCGTCCAGTTCCGGCACATCGACGACCCGGACGCCATTCCTGAACAAAGCGGGCTGCAATTGCTCCCGCCAGCAGGCATATTGGTCCCGCACCATCACCCGCACTCGTTTGGTGATCGCGCGAAAGGCCTCCGATGCGGTCAATCCATCCTGGCTGCGCTCGACCACATCGCTCTCGATCTGCTGTTTCAAGCCGGCGACACGAACCTCAAAGAACTCATCGAGGTTTGAGCTGACAATGCAAAAGAATTTGAGCCGCTCGAGCAGCGGATTGCTCGCGTCCAGCGCTTCATCCAGCACCCGTTGATTGAATTCGAGCCAGCTCAGCTCGCGATTCAGGAACTGGCCAGGGTCAGGTTTCTTTGTTATAAACTCGGTGGACGACACAATCGGAGGACCAACCTACCCGGCAGCGGTGGCTTTCGGAAAGGATATTAGTGTTACAAAGCGCACATGGTTTTCTAATAGCGACCTTGCGTAAAACGTGCGAAAGGGACATGCGGTTACAGTTTTTTCGTAACCTTTTTGGGGATTCGGTTAATAATAGTTTGGTGAGCCCAAGTGGCCGGTGGATGGGGGATGCCCGAGGGCGGGGCGCATCCGGTTGGGGTTGCCGGGTGCGCCCGTCCTCGGAAACCGGTGCCGACGGAGCGCGAGCGGTCCCGCTCGCAGGTCGGGATGGTGTATAGACCGACTCTACGGCTCGGGCCGCTCGTGCAGCGAGCTTAATGGCGGCATTTTCCAAACACGCGACAGGCTTTTGTTACGAAAAGGAAACCGGAGCGATGGTTTTGGAGCCAGAACCCGTTTAACCAGATTATGAAACTACGAAATGCACTCAGTAGCTGGACGATACTAATTCCGTCGTTAGTGCTGAACGTGGCGTTGTTGTTGGCGGCGGTTTATTTCTTGAATCAGCTCGAATTCTTTTACCAGCAAGCCTCGGGGCAGGTCTCACTGGTCCGCGCGCGAACCCAAAGGCCAATTGAAACCGCTCCGCGTCTGGCGGTTCACACCGCATTGACCGGCGGCGGCGACCTGGCAGAACCGCATGCGGCTCAGCCGTGAGGGGAAGCGAAACACGCTCCCAGGGTTTACTTCCGCTGTGCGCAATTGACGCCCCAGCTCGGGTTTGGCTCAGCCGCCATGATGAAGTGTAAGGTGCCGCCGTTCTTGAGCTCGCGATAGGGCAGAAGAGGGGTCTCCCAGTTCTTCCCGTTCAGTTTGACAGATTGGACGTAGATGTTGGTGTCGGAAAGATTATCGGCGGTCATGGTGAAGGTCTTGCCGCTGGAGAGGTGCATGACGGCTTTGGGCACGGCGGGGCTGCCTATGACATAATAGTCGCTGGCGGGACAGACCGGATAGAAACCCATGGCGGTGAACAGATACCAGGCGGACATCTGCCCGCAATCGTCGTTGCCGCTTAGCGAATTGGGTTTGTTGCCGTATTGGGTGCGGATGGCTTCGTGGAGGCGCCGGGCGGCTTTCCACGGCTGGCCCGCATAGCAGTAGAGATAAATAATATGATGGCTAGGTTCATTGCCGTGCCAGTACTCGCCAATCCGGCCCTGGATATCTTCGGCTGCTTGGGTTTTGACCGGCTCCTGGTAATCAAAGAGGGCATCCAACTGCTTGATGAATTTCTCTTTGCCGCCCATCAGCGCGATCATCTCGGGAACATCCTGCGGATCGTAGAACGAATACTGGGTGGCGGTGGCTTCGGTGAAATCGGCCTGCGCTCCTTCGCCATAAGCGTGGGGATTGAACGGGGTGCGCCAGGCGCCTTTGGAATCTCTGCCGCGCGTTTGGTTGGCGGAGGAATCGAACACGTTTTTGTAGCTGCCGGCGCGTTTCATGAAATAAGCGTAGTCGTCCGCTTTACCGAGCGCTTTCGCCATCTGCGCGATGCAGTAATCGTCGAATGCGTATTCGAGCGTTTTTGAGACGGACTCGTTTTCAATGTCGCAGGGGACATAGCCAAGTTTGCGATAAGCCTCCAGACCGTCGTAATCCGGATTCATGGCGGTAGTTTTCATGGCCAGGTAGGCGCGCTGCGGATCGAATCCTTTGACGCCCTTGAGGTAACCGTCGGCAATGACCGGGACGGCGTGGTAGCCGATCATGCACCAGGTCTCGTTGCCCTGGAGCGACCACATCGGCAAAAGGTGATCGACACTCTGGTCGTAGTGCGCGAGGATCGATTGGATCATGTCGGAATCGCGCTGAGATTGTACTAACGCGAACAACGGATGTGTGGCGCGGAAGGTGTCCCAGAGCGAAAACACGGCGTAGTTTTTGAATCCTTTGGCGGTATGGATGTTCGAGTCGAAGCCGCGATATTCGCCGGTGACGTCCTCGTATAAATTCGGCGCCAGGAAGGCATGGTACATTCCGGTGTAAAATGTTTCCTTGTCGGTTTGCGAGCCTTCAATCTCGATTTTGCTCAATTCCTGGTCCCATTTTTTCTCAGTCCCATGCACCACGCGATCAAAATCCCAGTCCGGGATCTCCGCATCGAGATTCTGCAGGGCGTTGGCCGCGCTGATGGCTGACACGGCAACTTTGACCATAATCATCTCGTTGCGACGGGTTTTGTATTCAGCGAGGAATTGGAGGTTGGTGCCCGCCGCTTCATTGCGGCTGCGGAAGCGGTAAGTGCGAAAGCTGTCGTATTTAACTTCCTGGCCGTTGCTCATGATGCGGTGGTGATCGAATGGGCGGGAGTAACGCGCGGCGAAATAGAGGTAACGTTCCTTGGCCCAGCCGTTCACAAGGTGGAAACCGGTCACCGTGGCGTTGTCTTCGACTCGGACGTGAGACCAGATGAGTTTGAAACGTTTTCCACTTAGAAAATGCTGCAGGTCAGTCATGATGCTGGCGTGGTCGCTGGCGGGAAATGTGAAACGCAAAATCCCAGCGCGTTCGCCGGCCGTAAGTTCGACCGTGACGTCATTGTTGAGGAGTTTGACCTTATAGTAACCTGCGGCTGCAGATTCATGATCGTGCGAATATCGGGCGCGGTAGCCGGAATCTGGATTGTCCTTGGGGCCGGGCACGAGTTTGGGTTCACCGACCTGCGGCATAAAAAGGAAATCACCGAGGTCGGGGATACCTGTGCCGGTCAGGTGCGTCAGCGTGAATCCCATAATTGAAGTATCGGAGTACTCATAACCGGAAGCGGTCTCCCAAAGATCACGATCGGTATCCGGGCTGAGCTGAATCATGCCGAACGGGGCGGATGGGCCCGGGTATGTGTTGCCCTCGCCTTGAGTGCCGACGAAGGGGCGTATGTATGACGAGAGCGGAGGGGCGGCCACTGCGGCGGTGGCATAAAGCAGCGCGGCCGTGAGGAGCAGCAATCCGAGGGGATGGAGTTTACGTGAGACATTCATTGGATTTCCTTTTGATATGGTCTGATGGTCGGTGCAGCCGGAGAGTTCCGGTCAGTCTGAAAAAATTGTGGCGACGGCTACGCCCCTATCGTTTCCCTTAACAAAGCAAGGCTCTTGGGCACAGCGGTGTCGGGGTCCTGTTTGCCTTCGAACTCGAGGCAGCAATAACCGGTGTAACCGGCGTCCGTCAGGATTTTGGCGATGCGCGGATAATCGAGGTCGAGCGTGTACCACTCTCCGCCGCCATAATAGGTTTTGGCCTGGACGTAAATCGTCTTGGGCACAATCGCCTTGAGCTTGTCGTAAGGATCCTCCAGGAAATTGCCGGTATCCATCAACGCACCCAGCCACGGTGAAGTGATGCTGTTGAGGATGCGGAGTTGTCCTTCCGGCAGGCGGGCCAAACCCCAGTGATTCTCAAGCGCGAGGATCACGCCGCACTCCTGCGCTTTGTCCAGGCAGCGACGAATGCCATCGAGACACCATTTGAATCCGTCCTCCTCGGTGTAACCAGGCAGAATCGGTTCGATGCCGCGTTTGCGCATCAGCTCATCGAAATCTTCAATCGTGCCCCAGCGCCCGGTGTTGATCCGCATGGAAGGAATCCCCAGCTCGTAGCAAATCTCGATGCACTTTTTGGTGTGTTCAACATTATCGCTCAGCTTGGCAGCATCGGGGGTAACGAAGGTCTGGTGCGTCGAAAGACAAACCAAGTCCACTCCATTGCGAAAAGCGTGGCGTTTGAGTTTTTGAAGGTAAGCGCGATGAGCCGGGGTGAGCGGTTCGTGTTCGGGGATATCCATCTGCCGATGCAAAATATCCAAACCTTCGGCGCCGAACTCGGCAGCCTTGTCGATAACCGTCTCAATCGAAACCTTGGGATCGCGGAAGTGCCAATACGAGTAGGTGCAAAGACCGATCTTGATGCGTTTTTTGGCGCCGGTGACAGGCGAACCGGGAGGTTTAGGTTGCGACTCCGCGCCGAGCGCAAGGCCGGCGCCCATGGAGGCAGTCGAGGCAAAGAACGAACGGCGATTCATCATAAGCTAAGTTGGCTACGTCACGCTTAACGTCTGCAACCGCTTTCTCACATAACGGACGACGATTTCAATATATTGGACTGAGAATTCGATTTGCAAAGAGAATCTGGGATTTCTATAGCCTCAGTAATGGCCGCCGCAGGGTTGCGGCCGAAAGGAAGGCGTCCCGACCGCACGTGTCGATAGCGGGCTACGAGCGCGCTTCGTCCAGAGCGAGACGTCCCTGCGTTCGATCCAATTCGGCCTTGGGATTGGCGGGAGCTTCCGGATTGGAAGAAGCCTGCGATGTGGTCAGGCGCACAATGGCCGGGCGAAGCAAACGGCCTTGGAACGTGTAACCGGTGGCAACGGTTTCGCCTACCGTTGCGCCCGCTGCAGGCGGGTTTTCCCCGTCCAATAATTGGTGGCGCTGACTGTCGAAAGGCTCCGCCGCTCCCGGAGTGAACGGCGTGAGGCCGACACGCCGAGCAGCGTCGCGGCACGCCGCCTGGAAGTTCGTGAGCTGGGCAATCAGGTTTGGCTGACCTGAGCGCACGGCGCCCGAATACAGCGCGTGTACGTGGTCGAGCATTCGCACAATCACTTGAATCCACTCCGCTTCGCCGCGGCGCAATTTCTCTGCCTCCAGGCGCAAGGTCGCCTTTTCGCCGTCATTAGCCTTTTGCAAAAAGTCGGTGAACGCCTGAACTTCGGCGTTCATTTTGTCGGCGATGCCTTTAGCGGTGGTGGCAACCTTCTCCGCTTCCTCCTGCACGCTGTTCCATCGGCCGGTGGCGTTGACAATTTGCGCCGCGATGGCTTCGAGATTTTTGAATTGGGCGGCGACGGTGGTGAGCGTTTGCATCTCCGCCAATTTCAGGCGGAGACGGTACTCGAGCAAAAACGGTAATATCCCCAGGCACGCACCGCCGGCCACGCACACAACGACAAATGCCATCTGCCATACACCCATAGGCAATTTACTTTGTTGGAAAATGAAATACGCCCCGCCCAGGAAAATAACGTCGCCCACAAAAAACGCCCACTTGGACAACCTCGGCTCAGTCGGCTCGCGCATCGCTCACGGGTTTTACTGGAACACAACCCAAAGAGCAAGCCAGGACGCCATCGAAAATGGGTTGCCACGCCATCGTGATTAGCAGTTGACATTGGTTTCCGTAGCGTGACAATCCGAACATCGGACCATCCATTTCCATGAAAGCATACTTCTCCGCGGTGCTGCTTGTTCTATCGCTGTTCGTTGCGCGTGCGGCCGATCCCACATTGATGATCGATGCCGGGAAAGGCGTCGGTACGACAAGTCCTACGCTTTATGGATTGATGACCGAGGAGATCAGTCACAGTTACGACGGAGGTCTTTATGCGGAACTGGTTCGAAATCGCTCGTTTTTGGATGATCCGGACAAACCGGCGCATTGGTCCGTGGTTCAGGGTTATGGCGCGATGGCCAGCATCTCCCTTGATACCTCCAATCCGCTCAACCAGCAATTGAAGACCAGCCTGAAGTTGGTTGTTACAACTGCTTCCGCAAACGCCCCGGCGAGAGTGGCGAATGAGGGCTATTGGGGCGTTCCGGTCAAATCGGAGACGCAGTATCATGCCTCATTTTATGCAAAAGCCGCGCCTGGATTCTCCGGGACCGTGCAGGTTGCCATCGTTGGCACCAACGCGACTGTGATCTACGCGTCAGCCAAAGTGCGGCGCCTGACTACGGAATGGCAGCATTATGAATTGAAACTCAACACTGGGCTGGTGAACGCGACGTCGGCAGCGCGCCTGGTCCTGCTGGTCGACCAGCCGGGCACGATTTGGTTCGACCTGGTTTCACTGTTTCCGCCAACCTGGAAGAATCGGTCGAACGGCTTGCGTCCCGACCTTATGCAGATGCTGGTCGATTTGAAGCCCTCGTTTTTGCGGTTTCCTGGCGGCAATTACCTCGAAGGCGACCAGATCGAAACGCGATTTGATTGGAAGAAGACAATCGGCCCGCTGTCGCAACGTCCCGGGCACCAGGGGCCGTGGGGTTATCGGTCGAGCGACGGCCTCGGGCTTTTGGAGTTTCTCATTTGGGCTGAAGAGATGGGAGCGGTTCCGGTGCTGGCGGTTTATGCCGGGTATTCGCTTAAAGGCGCCTACGTGGCTTCTGGTCCGGCTTTGCAGCCTTTCATTCAGGACGCCCTGGACGAAATCGAATACGTCAGTGGCCCGACGTACACCAGATGGGGAGCTCAGCGCGCCAGGGACGGACATACCGCGCCGTTCCCCTTGCACTATGTCGAGATTGGGAATGAGGATTTCTTCGACCGGTCCGGCTCCTACGACGGCCGGTTTGCCCAATTCCGCGACGCTATCAAGGCCAGGTATCCGCAGATTCAATGCATCTCGACGGTCGGGAACGAGCAGCCTGAATCCAAGCGCGTACACAGCCGGCGCCCCGATTTGCTCGATGAGCATTATTACCGCTCGGCCTCTACGTTTCTAAAAGAGGCGCCTGACCAATTCGAAAGGTATGACCGCAAAGGTCCCCGAATTTTTGTGGGTGAGTGGGCGGCTTACGAGGACATCGTTCCGTGGGCGCCGGAGTCCCGTCGGCTGCCGCCAACGCCCAGTATGAAATCGGCCCTGGGCGACGCGGCGTGGATGATGGCCATGGAACGAAATTCCGATTTGATCCTGATGCAATGCTACGCGCCGCTCCTGGTGAATGTGAACCCGGGGGCACGCCAGTGGCGTCCGAACATGATCGGCTACGACGCGCTGCATGTTTTCGGATCGCCCAGCTATTACGCCTTTCAGATGTTCAGCCGCAACAGCGGCGACGAGATCCTTAAGGCCAGCCTCGACTCTTCACCGGTGCAATATTCGGCCACGCGCGACACTAAACGCGGTGAAATCATCATTAAATTCGTGAATCCGCAATCTCTGCCGCAGCCGATTCATTTTGAGCTCCGCGGGATTCATTCGCTGCAGCCTGAGGGCACTCTGATCATGCTTACTGCCGCTTCGGAAGCCTCGAACTCCATCGATCATCCAGGGGATGTCTTGCCGGCGATCTCGCAATTCCCATGCCCCCAACCAACTTTCAATTACACGCTGCCGGCCAACTCGATTGGCGTGCTGCGGCTCAAAGCGCGGTAACGATTCAAGTATCCATATGAATGCACGGCGTCGGTATAGTGTTTGTGGGTTTGCGGCGTCCGCCTGTTTTTTGTTGCTCAACGCCGCGACTGGATACACAGCGGAGCTTTCAAACGTAATTACACCGGGCGCTGTGTGGCCCGATGATCGCGGCCAGCACATACAGGCGCATGGCGGCGGTATTATTCGGGTAGGCGATACCTATTTTTGGTTCGGTGAAGATCGTTCCCAGGGACTGGACCGCGAGCACAGATACGCCAGTTGTTATGCCTCCAAAGACCTGGTCCACTGGACGTTTCGCAACCAGGTTGTAAAGCTCACGGACCCGGAGGACCTCGGCCGCCGCTGGGTTTTGGAACGGCCAAAGGTCTTTCCCAATTCCAGGACGAAAAAATACGTGATGTACGCGCACATCGATGGCCGGGGCGGCTATAATTTTGCCAGCGTGGCCGTACTCACTTGTGACCGTGTCGATGGTGGTTATCAGTACCTGAAAAGCTTTCGACCGCTCGGACATGAGAGCCGCGACATCGGGCAGTTCATCGACGATGACGGCAGCGCTTATTTGATCTTCGAGGATCGTCCATTTGGGTTTCGCATCACCAAATTGTCGGACGACTATTTGAATGTGGAAAAGGAGGTGTGCTTAATTCCGCAGCACCTCGAGGGCGGCGGGCTGGTGCATTATAAAGGGCTCTATTACGTCATCGGCTCCGCCTTGACCGGTTGGCGTCCCAATCCGAACAAATACGCCACCGCTGCGAGCCTGAGCGGTCCGTGGTCCGAGTTTAAGGACCTGGCGCCGCCGGATAAAAACACGTATGGATCACAATCCACCATGCTGCTCAAAGTAGTGGGTTCGAAAACCACGACGGTGATTTTCATGGGTGACATTTGGAAACCGCAGACGCAGTGGGACTCGCGTTACTTGTGGATGCCGTTGGAGATTGGTGACGGCAAGCTCTGGCTGCCGGAACCAAAGCCATGGAGTCTGGATGTCGCGACGGGGCAAGCGAAGCTACAATAGGGTTGGTAAACCGGTCTGTTTGACCACGGCCGCTGATCGAACTGGTATTACGAATTTGTGTTTGTTTGTCCGCTAGGTCGCTTGAGTAGCTTGTGAAGTCCTTTCGATCAGGAAATCGGCGAGGTGCATAACCCGGATTGGCGCGCCGGCTTTGTTCAGGGCGGCCTGGATCTGCAAGAGGCAACCGGGATTCGTGGTCACGACAATGTTCGCGCCGGTGCGTAGGATGTTCTGTAATTTGCGCTCTTGCAGTCGCGCAGCCATCGCGGGCTCAGTCAGGTTATAGGTGCCCGCGCTACCGCAGCAGACATCCGCCTCCGGCAATTCAACAAAGGCATCCCCGGCCACACGTTTCACCAGAATGCGCGGCGCGGAGGTGATTCGTTGGGCATGCGCCAGGTGGCAGGCATCATGGTAAGTGACTTTAACACCGGGAGGAATGCTCGGGGAGAGGGGCAAAGCCGAGCTTGGAGAGCCGACCAGCCATTCGGAAAGATCTTTCACTTTCTCACTGAAGAGCCGTGCACGCGCCGCCCATTCGGCTTCGCCGGCCAGGAGTGCACCGTACTCTTTCAACGTCGAACCGCAGCCGGCCGCATTCACGATTATCGCATCGAGCTTTTCGCGTTCGAACGCTTGAATGTTGCGTCGCGCCGCGGTGCGAGCGAGGTCCATCCTGCCACTGTGCGCGTAGAGGGCGCCGCAGCACGCCTGGGCTCGCGGGACGACGATATCCCAACCCGCTGCTTGAAGCAGGCGCACCGTAGCACGGTTGGTCTCGGCGAACATCGCGCTCATGACGCAACCGCTAATAAGTCCTACCCGTCCGCGCGCCTTGCCTCCGGCGGGGATCGATTCAGCCAATTCCCCCGCGCTCAATGTTTCCGGCACGAGCGCCAGCGTTTCGCGCGCATACGCCGGCAATAACTTCTCCAACCTGAGCACGCGGACCATGCGCGCAAGCAACAGCGCAAGGCGCAGCCGGTTCGGGAACGGAAAGACTTTCTCGATCGCGACTCGACGAAGGAGGTTCTGGACCAACGAGCGACGGTGATGCGTCTCGATGTGTTCGCGGGTGTGTTCGAGCAGGCTGCCGTATTGCACGCCGCTCGGGCAGGCAGCTTCGCAGGCACGGCAGCCCAAACATAAATCGATGTGCCGCACGGGGCCATCGGAGAGGCCAAGTCTGCCGTCGTGCAGCGCGCGCATCAGATAAATTCGGCCGCGAGGCGAATCATTCTCGTTCCCGGTTTCGAGATACGTGGGACACGACCCCAGGCACAGGCCGCAATGAATGCAGGCCAACGCTTTGGTCTCGTCAAGGAACGCTGCAGAACTCACGATGGTGGTGGCGGCAGGATGTTTTTGGGATCCCAGGTTTGTTTCAATCGCAGCGCAAGTGTCGACAATGCTTCGGGCGCTTGGGTGATCGCCTTGCCTCGGTGGAAAATCACGCCATTGCCGGCCCGCGCCACAAACGGGGCCGAAATGCTGCGAAGTGTTTCGACGACCTTCGACGGCAGAACAGAAATCTTGTGGACCTCCGGTGCGATGGCCGTCGCGTCCGGAGTTTGACCGGGAATACCGCCGTTCCAAAACGCCCGCTCGTAATCGAGCGTGGCGGGTTGAGCTACGCCCAAAGCGGCGATGCGTTCTAATTGCCATTTCACATCGGGTCCAGTCCCGGCAAAGCCGATTACGAGAGCGAAAGGCTTTAACGGGCCGGCCAGGTTGTGCAAATCAAGCACGACCGGCATGACATCAGAATCCAGCACTTGTTCGAGCCGGCGACCGGCTTCGTCGAGCGACTCGAATTGAGCCTGGACGAAGGACTCAGTTTCCGGCAAGGGACGGAGTTTGAAGGTCGCTTCGACAACGGTACCGAGGCTGCCTCGGCCGCCGATGAACAATTTGGGCAAGTCGTAACCGGCGACGTTCTTGACGACTTTGCCGCCCGCACAAATGAGCTTGCCCTCCGCCGAAACGACTTTGATGCCGATGAGGTAATCGCGGATGGTGCCGTACCCAAAGCGTCGGGGACCGCTGACATTGGCGTCCAGAAGTGCGCCAAGCGTGAGCCGGTCGACATCCGGCGGGTCGATCGGAAGCCATTGACCATTTGAGGCGAGGCGACGCTGGAATTCGCCCAGTGTCAAACCGGACTCTGCTGTAGCGGTCATGTCCTCGGGTTTATGCTCGAGCAAGCGGTTCAGGGCTGTGAGATCGAACCCGCCGACTGGCTCAGCACGCGCATACGCGGCGGCGAGACTCGCCGCTAAATCGGAAACCGTTGCTGGCCGCAAAATCATGGCTCCTATTTTTCACAGAAGTTAACAAAGCAAACGAAGGCGGTTCCTTCGTTGCCCTTGTTGCCTTCTGTTAGCCTCTTTTTTGTCAGCATGACAATGGTCTAGGCGGCGATTTGTTTGCGTGGCGCGAAATCACCACAACGTTTCGACCCCGGAAAGAGCTTATGCGGATTGCAGCGCGACTGAGGGTCGAAAACGATGCGCAATGATCGCATTGAGTCGAGCGTATCCTTCGTAAACTGCTTTTCCATGAAATCGATTTTCTCGACGCCAATGCCGTGTTCGCCGGTAACGCTGCCGCCGAGCTCGAGGCATTTCTCAAGGATTTCATTGCCCGCGGCCACGGCCTGGCGGACCTGGGCGGGGTCGCGCTCGTCGTACAAGACCAAAGGATGAATGTTGCCGTCGCCGGCATGAAAGACATTGGGGATGCGGAGTCCGAATTTGGCGCTGGTATCGCGGATAAATCGCATAATCTCCGGCAGCTTCGAGCGCGGCACCACTCCGTCTTGAGTCAGGAAATTCGGGCTGAGCCGGCCGATAGCGCCAAACGCGCGCTTGCGGCATTTCCAAAGATCCGCGCGTTCCTGCTCGGTTTTGGCAAGGCGCACCTCGCGGGCACGATTTTTTCGGCACAGCTCGGAAATCCTTGTGGCTTGCGGCTCGAGGCCGGCCGGCAGGCCATCAATCTCAATGATGAGCACCGCTCCGGCATCCAGGGGAAAACCAAAGTGATAAGCCGCCTCGACGGCTTGAGTGATGAGCTGGTCCATCATCTCCAACGCCGCCGGGATGATGCCCGCGCCGATGATGTCGCTGACCGTCTGGCTCGCATCTTCAACGCTTTCGAACACGGCTAGCATGGTTTTGCAGGCGGGCGGCGCCTTGATGAGCTTTACCAGGACGCGTGTGACGATGCCGAACATACCTTCGCAACCCAGAACCACGCCGCGCAGGTCGTACCCCTCCACGTCTTCCCCGCCGTCCGGCCGGGTGCCGAGCCAGGTCACCTCGCCGTCCGGCAGGACCAGTTCGAGCCCGAGCACGTGATTGGTGGTCACGCCAAGCTTCAACGTATGCGGCCCGCCGGAATTCATGGCGACGTTTCCGCCAATGGTGCAGGCCGGTTGACTCGACGGGTCGGGAGCGTAAAGAAAACCGCGCGGCTTGACGGCGTTGGTGACCCAGGCATTCACACACCCGGCTTCGACCAGTGCGCGACGATTGCGGTAATCGATCTCCAGCACGCGGTTCATACGCGAAAGCCCGATCACGACACCTCCCGTGACCGCCAGTATCGAACCGCTCAAACTGGTGCCGGCCCCGCGCGGAATGATCGGGATTTGAAGCTGCGCGCAAAGTTTTGCCACCTGCGACACTTCGGCGGTCGTGCGCGGCAGCACCACCGCTTGCGGTAGTTTTTTTTCGAGTGTGTAAGCGTCGCACTCGTAAACGAGCAACTGTTCCGGGCTGGAAATGACGTTGGCCGCTCCGACGATCTCGGCCAACGCAGGCAGAAATTGTGGCGCGGGATTGATAGCTTCGGCTGGTGCCACGCAGCGAGCGTAAAGCAAACACGTTGCTCCTGTCGAGTGGTTAGCCTATTTTCGGCGGATGAATCAATTCGCCGCTTTCCAGCCGCCGCCACGCCTGCTGATGGGGCCAGGACCCAGCAATGTCGCCCCCAGTGTTCTGCGCGCCATGGCGGCGCCGTTGGTGGGGCACCTCGACCCGGCGTTCGTCCGGATGATGGAGGAAATCAAGACCATGCTCCGCCAGGTGTTCCAGACGAAGAACGACATGACGTTTCCAGTCAGCGGGACCGGCAGTGCGGGCATGGAGTTTTGTTTCGTCAATCTGCTCGAGCCGGGTGATGAGGTGATCATCGGCGTCAACGGCGTATTCGGCACGCGCATGGCTGATGTGGCGGAACGTTGTGGGGCAAAAGTAACACGCGTGGAAAGCCCCTGGGGCAATTGCATCGAACCACAACAAATTGCCGACGCACTGCGAAAAACTGCACGGCCGAAACTGGTCGCCATCGTGCATGCCGAGACCTCGACGGGAGCCCTGACGCCGCCGGAGGAAATCGCCAAAATTGCCCACGATGCCGGAGCGCTATTCCTGTTGGACACCGTAACGTCGCTGGGCGGTTGCCCGGTGCGGGTCGATCATTGGCAAATCGATGCCGTTTATAGCGGCACGCAAAAGTGCCTGAGCTGTCCGCCGGGCCTGGCGCCGGTGTCGCTGAGCGCGCGCGCCATGGAACTCGCTCGCAAGCGGAAAACCAGGGTCCCAAGCTGGTATCTCGATGTGAACTTGCTCGCGTCCTATTGGGGTCAGGAGCGGGTTTATCATCACACCGCGCCGATTTCGATGAACTACGCGTTACACGAGGCGTTGCGGTTGGTGTTGGCGGAAGGTTTGGAACCGCGCTGGCAACGCCACCAAAAGGCGCACGAGGCGCTGAAGGCGGGGCTGAACGAGTTGGGCCTGCGTATAGCCTCGCAACCCGGCCATCAGCTTTGGCAACTGAATGCTATTGCCGTGCCAGAAGGTGTCGATGAAGCCGGCGTGCGCCGACGGTTACTGAACGAATTCAACATCGAAATTGGCGCCGGCCTCGGTCCGCTGAAAGGCAAGGTCTGGCGTCTCGGTCTAATGGGCGAAACGGCGACACAGGAAAACGTCAACACTGCCCTGGCTGGGTTCCGCAAAATTCTATGGCAATGAAGGCGGGCCAGATTTAGCGAGTCATTTTAGGGTGGAGCGGGTGATGGGAATCGAACCCACGTGGTTAACCCACGACTTCACTGTCAACGGAATAAATAGAACATGTTGATGCTCTGGTCAATCCAAAAACACGCCGGGATGCGGGTTACACTGGGCCTCCTCAAACGAAAGTGTTAGCTCTTGTTAGCCCCTGTCGCGGCGGAGGCCGTTTCGTGGGGTTCAGTTGCCTTCAATCCGCGTGCTGCTGCTGGCTCCGGCCCAGGCGGCATAATCCTCAACCAATCGCCGTTTCTCGTTAAGATGTCGCACCAGCTTCAGCCGGTCGTTCTCGCTCATGTTGAGCTTTGGGTGCTGGTGG
>CAZUVM010000052.1:0-22843 GCA_964623885.1 uncultured Verrucomicrobiota bacterium | reverse complement strand
CCGCTCCGCCAGGAAGGGAGCGAAGGAAAAGATGGAACACAGAACAAACAACAGCTAAACACACGGTGTCATTTTGCTGTGAGGCAACGAATCAGCATTTGGCCCTCTCTTACGGTGTCATTTTGCCGTGAGGCAACGCGGACAGCGCTTGAGCAGATGAAGCAAAACACAAAAATGGTCCTGACAGCTCAAACCACTGCGCGAAACTGACAGCGGGACGCTGTCCGAACCCGCAGGCGAAGACGCCCGCGCTACGAACAATTATTTCGAGCGCTTTAAAACGGCCGCGAGGCCGTCACAGCCTCTTCACGCGGATATTCTTGTAGCGCACGATTGCGCCGGGATGGCCTTGAAGGGCGAATGTCCCTTCGCTGAGTTTTCGCTCGAAGTCTTTGCCAGGCTGGGCTCCCGGCGGCTCGTTGTATTCGAATACTTTCCTTCCATCTATGCTGACGGTGACTTTGTTGCCTTGGACAGTGATTTCCTGCGTCCACCATTTGTTGTCCTGCGCAGGGCTTTGGGCAATGTTCACCAGCCCGTAGAGGCTGCCGGTCTTAATCCAATCCGAATGAGTGTTGTTGACCTGGCACTCAAAGCCGCCCCGCGGCCAACCGCTGGCCTGGTACTTGGTATGGAAGTAAATCCCGCCATTCGCGCCCGGTTCGGTCATGACGTCGACTCGCAGCGTGAAATTCTTAAATGGTGTGGAGTCACCTGCATAGAACAGGTGACAACGTTTGCCGTGCGATACCAGCGCCTCGTCTTCGATGGTCCAGTTGTTCTGGTTTTCCTCGGCCATCTTCCATCCGTTGTAAGTCTTGCCGTCAAACAGCGAGGTAAACCCGGGTTCAACATCGGCGGCAGATAGCGCAGGCGCCGTGGCCAGTATGGTGGCTATTGCAAGGGGAAGAAAAGGAGCGTGTCGCATGAACTGCACGATAGTTGTTTGGATCCGAGCTGCAAGGCGAAAGGAGCCGGCGAGAAGAGCGGTACAGCGAGGTTCGCCTTGACGCTGGTTATTTCCAATGCGACCCTCCCCGAGCCACATGAATCCGCTGAGCCGGGAATGCTTTTGCCCATCCATTTAGGCCTCTTGGCGCACACATTTTGAGAACCTTAACCATCACTTCTCCGTCGCACTATGTGTTGGTCGCGACTTTCTTCCTATTGGCCGCTATTGCCGCTCAGGCGCAAACGACGCGGATTACTGACCCGGTTCTGGCTGACAAGCTTGGGCTGACTGTCCAGCAAATCCACAGCCTGGAGGATGCGTTCGGCTGGACGGATGCGGACCTGCTGATGATTTCGCCGATCCAGTTGCAGACGCTGGGGTTCGACCTGGACCACCCCGGGTTGGACAAGCACCTCGAAGCGCTGAAGTTTCGCGCCCTGCGGATGATGGATGAGCATGGAAGGGTGCCGCCCGACGGTTTGATGCATGCGATCGACCAGCGAAAGCACGTTAGCCAAGACGCCGATTTATTTCCGGTGCCACCAGGAAATCCGGGGCCTGGAACGAATATTGGATTCGGAGGCCCCCTGACGGCCGGAATCGCGACGAACACTTGGACCTGGCTGGGGCCGGGCAATATTGGCGGCCGCGTTCGTTCGATCCTGATCCATCCGACGTTGACGAATATCTTCTGGTGCGGCGGGGTTGATGGCGGTGTTTGGAAAAGCACGAACAGCGGTGCCTCGTGGTTTCCGCTCAACGATTTTATGCCCAACCTCGCCGTTTCGTGCATGGCAATGGATCCGCAGAAGCCGGACGTGATTTACGCCGGCACGGGTGAAGGCATGTATAACCTGGACGCGGTGCCAGGCGCCGGCATTTTCCGGACGAGCGACGGAGGCAATACCTGGGCCCAGGTCAGCACCTTCCAATATGTGAACCGCATTGCCATCGATCCAAACAACGACCAGGTAATCCTGGCTGCGACGCGGTCCGGGGTTTTTCGCACCATCGACGGCGGCGCGACCTGGAGTTTGCGCACGGCGACCGAAATGCTGGATATTGCATTTCACCCAACCAACAGCAGCCTGGCGATTTGCTCCGGCTGGAACGGCAAGGCGTTTTACTCCGGCGACGGCGGCCAAACCTGGGCTGCGGCGACCGGCTTGCCTGCGCCTACAGGTTTTGTTAAAGGCCGCGTTGAAGTGGCCTATGCTCCGAGCAATCCATCGGTGGTCTTCGCTTCGATGGATAACAATAGCGGCGAGATTTACGTCTCGATGGATGGTGGGCATACCTATGCGCTGCGAAATACCGGCAACAGCTTCCTGGGTAGCCAGGGCTGGTACGACAACACGATTTGGTGCGATCCAACGACGACGAACATTCTTGTGGTTGGAGGCATTGACTTGTGGCGCAGCACCGACGGTGGCGGTACGCTCATGCGCATCAGCCAATGGCAAAGCGCGCCCGCCAGTTCTGCCCATGCCGACCACCACTCGATCGTTGCAAGCCCTGCCTTTGATGGCGTCAATGTTCGCACGGTTTATTTCGGCAACGACGGCGGTGTCTATCGGGCGAATGATATCTACACGGCGAGCCTGACCAGCGGTTGGCACGCTCTCAATAATAATCTCGGGATCACCCAATTCTACGGTGGCGCCGGCAACTCGAACACCAGTGTCACGATTGGCGGTTGCCAGGACAATGGCACGGTTCGTTATACGACCGGCGGTGGCCCAAACGGCTGGTCCTCGATGTTCGGCGGAGACGGTGGGTACTGCGCGGCGGACCAGGGCAATTCGAGTTATTTCTATGGCGAGTACGTTTACTTGCAAATTCACCGTAGCTCGAACGGAGGCTCCTCCTCGAGCTATATTTATAGCGGTATCACGGACGCGGGCAGCGGCAGCACGGCGAATTTCATTGCTCCGTTCATTCTCGATCCGAATAACGCCAATACCATGTTGGCAGGCGGTATGAGCTTGTGGCGCAGCACGAACGTGAAAGCGGGCACACCTTCCTGGACGGCGATCAAACCCTCTGTAAGCTCAGCCGTCAGCGCAATCGCCGTCGCGCCCGGCAAATCGGACGTGATCTGGGTTGGCCACAATAGCGGCGCGGTCTATTACACCACCAATGGAACGGCAGCGAGCCCGACTTGGTTTGCCCGGAATTCAGGCTTGCCGGCCCGAACCTGCCAGCGCTTTGCGATTAACCCGACGAATTCGAGCAAAGTGTATGCTACGTTTGGTGGCTTCAATTCTGGCAACGTCTGGCGCTCAACCAACAGCGGTGTGAATTGGGTGAACATTACCGCGAACCTTCCGTCCGCCCCCGTCAACTCCATCGTCATCGCTCCATCTGATCCTAATACCCTCTACGTTGGCACCGAGGTTGGTATTTTCGGCAGCTCAAACGACGGCGGCACATGGTCGACGGGTAACGATGGTCCGGCCAATGTAAACGTGGATGAACTGTTCTGGCTCGGCAATAAGCTGGTGGCCGTGACACACGGGCGCGGAATGTATTCAATCATTCCAACGCTAGGTCCGCCGACGCTCGCACCGGCCGGCGTTGTGGTCGGCGGCGGCAACAATAACGGCTGGGTCGATCCGAACGAATGCAACCGGTTGAATTTGTCGGTGCAGAACATTGGCGGTGGCATTGCCAGCAACATCACCGCTGTGCTCACGAGCACGACGCCCGGGCTCAATATCCTTCAGGACAGCTCCGGTTATCCTGACCTGGCGCCGAATGTGATCGGCACCAACTCGCTTCCTTTCCAGATCTACACCGATCCATCCTTTGTTTGCGGCACGCCGGTGGCGGTCGTGCTAACGCTTTCCTTTTCGGGCACGACCAATGTCTTGAACTTCACCTTGCCAAGCGCGAGCACAGCGTTCGCGATGACCCCGTCAGCGGGCGCGAGCATCGTGCCGGGCACGACAGATATTGGCAATCATGGCGATGATACACTCACGCCGGTGAGCTTGCCGTTCCCGTTTATCTTTTACGGCCAGGCCTTCACGAATGCGGCAGTAAGCGCGAACGGCAACCTCCAGTTTCAGAGCGCCGACAATGCGTTCAACAATCTTTGCCTTCCGTACTCAGGGTTCAGCTACGCTATCCTGCCGTTCTGGGACGATCTCCGCACCGATACATCCGGGAGCGGGATATTCAGCACGGTCGCCGGAACAGCGCCGAACCGGGTCTTTTACCTGGAATGGCGGGCGACCTATTTCGCGACCGGCGCCGGAGTGAATTTCGAACTGGCATTGTACGAGAACGAACCTCGGTTCGACGTGATTTATGGCGATCTCGGCGGCTCCGGCACCAACGCAACGGTCGGTGTGCAGAAGGACCCGAAGACTTACACCAGCTTTGAGTGCAATTCAGCCGCTGGCGTGGTGAGCAATGGTCTGCAGATCGCGTTCCAGCAAACTTGCACGGCCGGTGGAGGTTCCTGCCCGCTCCCGATAGCCAGCTTCACGCTTGGACCCACCAGTGGCGCGGTGCCGTTACTGGTGAATTTCAATAACTCCAGCAGCGGAGCCGTGGGTTATACGTGGGACTTTGGCGATGGCCATTCCAGTCTGCTAGCCAGCCCGAGCAATCTTTTCACGAACGCCGGCTCGTACACGGTTACGCTGAACGCTATTGGCGGCGGGACCACCAACAGTGCTACAAACATCGTAGTGGTCACGAACGTACCGCCGTCGGTTGCAGTCCCACCGCAGGGATTAACGGTGAGCCAGGGCTCGAACGCGTTGTTCAGCGTGACGGCGGCGGGTACCCCGCCGTTCAGTTTTCAGTGGCGGTTCGGCGGCGTTGAGGTTTCGGGAGCTACTGCCAGCAGTTACACCAGGACAAACGTCAGTTGCGCCGACGCCGGCACATTCGATGTGGTGGTCACGAACAACGCCGGCAGCATTACCAGCAGCGTGGCGTTGCTGACTGTGATTGCGCCGCCAACAATAGATCTTCAGCCAACGAACGAAATAGTGAACATCGGTCAAACCGCTATGTTTGATGCGGCCGCGACCAATGACTGCGGTGATACGCTGGTATATCAATGGCAATTAGACGGCACGAACCTGGCGGGCGCGACAAGCAGTTTGTTTGTTCGCGCCACCGCGCAGCCGACCGATGCCGGCAGTTATACGCTCATTGCCAGCACCGCGGCCGGCTCGATCACCAGCGCTGTGGCAACTTTGACCGTCATTGTCCCGCCTGTGATTGCGTCACCCCCGGCGAGCGTGGCGGTGGCGCAGGGCACCAACGCCACTTTTGCAGTGGTGGCAACTGGGTTTCAGCCGTTCACTTATCAATGGCGTGAAGCCGGCCAACCTCTCAATGGCGCCCAAAGCAGCGTTTATACGCGCACGAACCCGCAGTGCTCGGACGCCGGCGGGTTTGATGTGATCGTAGGGAACAGCGCCGGCAGTGTGACCAGCAGTGTGGCCGTGCTGACGGTGGTGGCACCGCCGGTGATAGTGACCAATCCGGTCGATGAAACATTAATACAAGGACAGGGTGTGACCTTTCTGGCCGTGGCGACAAACGACTGCGGTGGTGGTATGGTCTACCAGTGGCAGTTTGCCGGGACGAACATCGACAGCGCCACGAATTCAACGTTCGCAATTACAAACGTGCAGTCGGCCAACGCGGGCACGTACGCTGTCGCGGTCACCAATCTCGCCGGCTCGGTTACCAGCGCGCCTGCGTTGCTCAGCGTGCTGGTCCCGCCCGGTGTGGCTCCATTGCCGTCAAACCTTACCGTCGGCGCTGCGATGGACGCGCATTTTAGCGTCGTCGCGACCGGCTCGGTGCCATTGAGCTATCAGTGGCGCGAGGCGGGTGTGACGATTGGCGGCGCCACTGGCAGCACTTATACCCGTACTAATGCGCAATGCGCGGACGCCGGCGGTTTTGACGTGGTGGTTACGAATGTGGCGGGCAGCGTCACCAGCAGCGTGACTGTGCTGATCGTAGAATCGCGACCGTCGCTCGTCACCCAACCAGTCGGTGAAACCATCGCCGTTGGGACTACGGCAACATTTAGTGTCGGCGCGACCAATGATTGCGGCGGGGGACTTGCTTATCAGTGGCAGCTCGCCGGCACAAACTTGAACGGCGCAACCAATTTGGTGTTCATTCACACGAATGCCCAGTTTGCTGACAGCGGCGATTACGCGGTGCTGGTTACGAATCTGGGCGGAGCGATCACCAGTTCGGCGGCATTGTTGATCGTGACGAACCCGCCGCAACTGGTGGTTACTCCCGAGAGCCTCAACTTTGGACTGATTGCCACGGGTGCGACGGCTCAGGCCAGCTTCGGCGTTAGCAATGCCGGACCGCTCATGCTGAACGGGACCGCTGCGGTCGGCGCTGGTCCTTTTGCTTTGAACGGCGGCAACCCGCGTTCGCTTACCGTGCCGGCTTTCAGCGCCACGAATCTGCTTGTTAGTTTCATGCCGGTTAGTCCGGGCATATTCAGCAATACCGTCGCCTTCGCAACGGACGGTGGGAACTCCACCAATGTGCTGTTGGGCGAGTCCTTAAGCGCCGACCCGCCCTTACTGCTTGGGCCCGCCCAGGCCGCAAACGGATTTGTGTTCTATTTTCTGACCGACTCAGGCAAAACTTACGTCGTCCAAATCAACAACACTCTCGACCCGTCTGGATGGGTAAATCTCGTGACCAATCCCGGTGATGGGACGTTGAAATTCGTTACGAATTCCTTATCGGGCGCGTCGCAGCATTTCTTCCGGTTAAGCGTCCAGTCACATTGACGCCGAACCCGCCGGGCGTTAACGTTTCCTGATGTCTGAGATAGCGGGAATTACTTTGGATCGATTCCGGCTGCGCCAGCCGATGCCGCGCGCGCAGCGCGACGCCTTGTCGCGCGAGATCCTGATCCTGAAGAAACAGCTCAATGCGGTCAGTCTCGCGCACAATTACCAGGTCCCTGAAATCCAGGACATCGCGGATTTCGTGGGCGATTCGCTGGGATTGTCGCAGCAGGCGGCCCGTACGCAGGCGGATGTGATTCTGTTCGCCGGCGTCCATTTCATGGCGGAAACAGCCAAGATTTTGAACCCGGGGAAGATTGTTATTCTTCCGGATAAAGACGCCGGCTGCTCGCTGGAAGAAAGCTGCCCAGCGGACAAGCTCGAGGCGTTGCAGCGGACGAATCCGAATTTCTGGACGATCGCTTACATCAATTGCAGCGCCGATGTGAAAGCGCTGAGCGACGTGATCTGCACGAGTGGCAATGCGGTTAAAATTGTGGAGGCGGCTCCGAAGGACAAGGACCTGCTGTTTGTTCCCGATGAAAACCTGGGCGCTTGGGTGATGGAACAGACCGGCCGGCCAATGACGTTGTGGCGTGGAAACTGTTATGCGCACGTCGAATTCCGGCGTGAGAGTTTGTTGCGGTTGCGCAAGGCTTTCCCCGAAGCCAAGGTTGTCGTGCACCCGGAGAGCCTGCGCGAGGTGCGCGATTTGGCGGACGCCATCTGCTCGACGGAGAAGATGATCACGTACTGCGCGTCGAGCCCCGCCAAACAATTTATCATCGTTACTGAGTCGGGGATTATTCATCGAATGCAGAAGCAGTGCCCGGGGAAACAATTCATCTGCGCCCCGACCGTAGACGTGATGCGCGCACCGACCGATCCGTGCCATTGCAGCGAGTGCAAGTACATGAAGATGAATACGCTCGAGAAGGTGCGCGATTGCCTGAAGAACCTGGCTCCCCGAATCGAGTTGCCGCCGCACATCCTCGAACGCGCCCGCCTGCCGATCGATCGGATGTTGGAGATTTCAGCTCGTTAATACTGAACCTTGTCTTCTTTCTTGCGCCACTCGGTGAACGCTTCGAGCGCCTCGCTGCGAAGCAATTCTCGCATTACCAGCTTGCGTTTGCGGATCGGCAGTGCGATTTCGTGGTAGATAAGTTCGTCGTCAAACGCGATCCTGGCGGCATCCCGGCGGGTATTGCCGAAAAACACTTTGCGAATCCGCGCCCAGTAAATTGCGGAAAGGCACATGGGGCAAGGCTCGCAACTGGTGTAAAGATCGCAGTCATCGAGCCGAAAGGTTCTGAGTCGCTGGCAGGCCGCGCGAATCGCGATGATCTCTGCATGAGCGGTTGGATCATTGAGTGAAGTGACTTGGTTGCAGCCGCGGCCGACGATTTTTCCCGACCGAACCACGACCGCGCCAAACGGCCCGCCTTTGCCGCGTCGCATCATCTGCACGGACAGGCGGATAGCCTGCCGCATGAAAACGGCATGTTGCGGGCGACTCATGGCATCGAGAGGTGTGCGCAGTGCTGCAATTTTCGGTCGACGCTATTGTTCAAAGTAGTAGCTCCGCGAGGTTCATTGAAGTCGGCACCAGCTTTCCGCCTTCGAAGAAACGGCGCGCTTCCCCCCGGCTCCATTTGCGCAAACGATAGAGCGCAGCGAACGTGAAATCCGGCACTGCGCCGCCCTGACCGCCGGCGACCTCCGCGCCGCGGCGCACGTTATCCATCATCCAGGCGGGCAAGAGAAGATGGTACGGGTTGCGAGCGACCTCGCCCACGTGGAAAGTCGTGGCCACCATCATGTCCGCAAGATCGTCGTTGCCGATTTCCAGCATCAAATTTGGATCGGTCATAGCGCCCCAGAACTCGGTTTCGATCAGGTAACATTCGAAATCGGCCGGCATTAGCTTCAAGGCATCCAGCACCAGGAAATGCGTGCCGATATGCGTGCTATTCCAATCTCGGTCATGAGGGCACATGACGACCCGTGGCCGATGTTGCTGCAAAATCCCATGTATGATTTTGACGCACGCTGACCAGTGGGCCGTATCCAGCTCGCGTGTCTTGAGGCTGACCCGCTCCAGGCCGTTCGGAGCGGTCTGCACGAGATCGAAACCGAGGTACTGGCACGCCTTTTTCAGTTCCTGCAATCGTTCTGCCTGCCGTTCTTTTTTGCTGCCCTGGGTTACAGCAACATTGACGAGATTCATTCGCGACTGCCGGAACAGTCGCAAGGCGACGCCCCCAACGATGCACTCATCATCCGGGTGTGGCGCAAAAAACAGCGCTTTGGGCGCGTCAGGCGGAATTGCCGGGCGGGGCGCGGGAGGAAACGTGCCGAGAGGAAAACTTCGGCCGTCCTTCAACAACCGTGCGTAGTTGGAGACGAGTTGGTGGTAGGGGGTCATACGAGTTTCACCTCCGGCAGACTGGCTGCGGCCACGGCTTGCCCATGGCGCTTTTCTTTTTCATCCGGTACATGGAAGGAAATTCTGCTGAGGAGCTGCGGAAACTCAATTTTAAACACCTCGCGTGCGCCGTTGAGGATGACATCACCGCCGGGACCCGACGTGACGCGGCCCAGAATCAGAACATTTTCCAGATCATAAAAGTCTGCCAGGTGTGCAACGGCGTAACCGAGGTAAGTGCCGATGGTCTGATAGATTTTGAGGGCGCGCGGGTCGCCCTGGCTCATCAGGTTCTGCACGTGCTTGAGTTTCTCGGGCAGCGGCGTTTTGGAATCTACCTCGATTCCTGCCGGCCCGAGGAGCCGTCCGACGGCTTGCTGCGAGAAGTACTGCACGTTGCAGCCATAATCGCCCGACCATTCGTCCACCGGAGCCTTCGGATTGTAATCGACCGGCGCAAACGCAAGTTCGTTAATCCACGACGTTATGTTGCCCTCGGCATTTACGTAACCGCCGGCGGTACTGGTGCCCATCGATATCCCGAGGACGCGGTTTTTGCCCAGTGCCATTGAACCCGCCAAGGCCGTTACTTCGCCGTCGTTGACTACTTCGAAAGGCACGTCGTTCCACGCGCGTTTGATTTCAACAAAGAGGCCTTTGACACGTTTATCAAATACGTCTTGAGGAACGCCGCGAAAGAGTGAAGCAACTTTCACCAGGTTTTCCCGGTAAATGCCCGCAGCGCTGCCGCCGATGGCATCGACGCGCGGCAGGTGTGTCGCCGCCTTCCGGAGCGAGTCCATGATGCCGTCGTAGTGGTACTGCGGATCAGGTTGAAAGTAGGGGTCCCAAACGTTTTCCTCGCTGAAAACGACTTTGCCGTCAATAACTGCCGCCGCTTTGCGGTCGCTGCCGCCCAGATCGAATCCGATGCGGCAACCTTCGAGGTGTCGGCCCAGCGCCTCGGCGCCGCGTCGCTCGGTTGGCAGATCCGACGTAGCCACGATTTCCAGCGGATGATCGAACATCCGTTCCGCCACTAGATTGGAATCAAATCTCCCGGTCGGCGTCTCGCGGTAATATGCCTTTATCTTTTCCGCCAGGGACGTCGGACCGTCGAAGTAAACGCGAAACCCGCCCCGCGACCAAAGCAATAGTCTGAGAATGCGCTCGAGGTACACGAAATTGCCCGCGGCGCGAGAATCGTTCTCGGCAAAAATCTCGGTCGTAAAAACCGAGACATTGCCATCGGTTTGCTGCAATGCGAGGCGCACGGGAAGGGCGTGGCCTGAGGCGCGGACTTGCTGGCGGAAATTATGATTGGCCAGAACCGCGGGCCGGAAGGACGGGTCGAGAGCTGGCGCGACCCGCGGCGCGATTAGTTCAAGGCCGAGATTACTGGTCATTGATGGGCGGGAGTATTACGCGAAAGTGGGCGGGGCGCAAGCCTATGAAATCGCTTGACAATTCCGAGTTGTTCGAGACGACGTCAGGAGCCTCTAATCTATTTGATAAGCACGGCAAATTCAGGACTCCTCACGTCGTCCCCTACAGCCTTAATGCCCCAATGTCTGGCAAATTAATGCTCTTTTAACCACGATCTATTGGCAGATCCGAACAGGAGACGGAGGCTGTTCATGACAACGATCACGGTGCTGCCTTCGTGTCCGACGACGCCGATGGTAAGCGGGATTCGGCCAAGGAGCGCAAAAGTAACGAGCACGACCACTGTGCCAAGGGAGATAAATAAGTTTTGGCGGATGATTCGGCGGGCCCGCTGGCTCAGGCGAAAAGCAGCCAGGAAGTTTTCCAGGCGATCGTGCATCAAAACGACATCAGATTGCTCGAGAGCGGCATCAGCGCCCCGTGCGCCCATAGCCACACCGATATGCGCCGCCGCGAGGCTTGGGGCGTCGTTGACACCGTCGCCAATCATGGCGACGCGCTCGCCTGCCTGGGTCAGAGCGCTGATTTCCGAGAGCTTCTGTTCCGGCTTAAGCTCAGCGCGGATGTCATCGAGTTTTAATTCGTCGCGCAGCAGTTCGGCGGCGGTCTTGCGGTCGCCAGTAAGCACAATGCTTCGCAAGCCTTCGTCGCGGAGTTGGGCAAGTACGTGGCGAGCCTGCGGCCGCACATCGTCGCGCAGAATGATCCGTCCCGCCAGTTCGCCGTGTTGCAGCCAGATTTCTGACAGACCTGAGCCGCTAGGCGGCACTGCTGCAAGCGCGGCAGCCGAGCCAACGTCGGCCAGCCATTCGCGTCGCCCGAGCCGGCAATCCGAATCGTTTTGCCGCGCACGCAAACCCTGCCCGGTCACGGATTCGAAGTTATGAAGGTCGAGCGCGGTCAGGCCGTGCTGTTTGCCATAGCGGGTTATTGCCCGCGCCAGCGGATGCGTTGAAAGTCGTTCCAAAGAATAAGCCAATTGGGCAACCTCCGTTTCGCGTCCCGGCGGGAAGCTCTCGACTTTTTCGACGCGCAAGTCGCCGGTGGTCAGCGTGCCGGTTTTATCGAGCGCGACCACCGTAATGGCAGCGAGTTTTTCGACCGCTGCGCCGCCGCGGAACAGGATGCCATGGCGGGCGCTCCAGGCGATCGCCGCCAGCACGGCCGAAGGGATGGAAAGGACAAGCGCACAGGGCGAAGCAACCACCAACAGCGTCATGGTGTGATAGAACGCACTATGGGCGATCTGCTTTGCGGCGAAAGGCGCCTGCCCGAAACCCAGCCACCAGACAAAGAACATCACGACCGACAAACCAAGCACGCTGTAGGTGTAGTAAGTGCTGAACCGGTCGGTGAATTGCTGGGCGGGAGCTTTTTGCCGCTGCGCTTCTTTGATCAGCCGAATGATTTTCTGCAGCGAACTTTCGGCAACTGGGCGCAACACGAGCACTTCGACTGCGCCCCACAAATTGATCGTCCCTGACAATACGGTATCGCCTACGCGCTTTTCGACCGGAACAGCCTCGCCGGTGAGATTGGATTCATCACTGGCCGTGGTGCCTTTGACGATTTCCGCGTCAACGGGAAATTGCGCGCCCGGTTTGATCAGCAGCCGCTGGCCGCGATGCAGTTGCTCGACCGGCAGTTCGTGCTCGTGCCCGAGTTCGTCAAGAACAGTGGCGGATTTCGGCGCCTCGCGGAACAACGAGCGAATTTCGCGCTGCGTCCGACCAAGGGCAAAATGTTCGAGTGCCCCTGACAAGGAAAAGAGGAACAGTAGAATGGCGCCCTCATTCCAGGCACCAATGCTCGCGCTGCCGGCCGACACAGCGAGCATGAGGAAATGAACATCGATCGCCCGCTTCTGCAGTCTTTCCCAGACTTCCTGCACCGTGAACCAACTCCCGGCCAGATAAGCCACGAGGTAGGCCGGCACTGCGTAAGTAGCGTCGGTGAAAAGATTGGCTGCCAGGCCGCAGATCCCGCACAAAATGGCCGCGGCTAATTGCGGCTTCCACTCATCGATCTCCTCCGCGTGCTCCAGGAATTCGATATCCCGCTGAACTACTTTGGGCCACGGGATATCGCGCCAACGCCAGAACGCCGGAGCGGTGGGGCAGGTCACACGCGCAATGGTGGTGATGGCGCCTTCGTGGCGGATGATAATCTTTTGCCGTTCGACTTCCGATAGCGGTTGCACGCACTCGCGACAGCCGCCGTGCCCGGCCAGCAGGGTGCACTTGCGTTTGGCGCGTGTTTTTTCCGCGTCCTGAAATGTGGCGCTGATGCGCTCAGCTACGCGGGGGGCATTGGTGCGTCCGAGTGTCGCCACCGAAATCGTCTGGCGGCCCCGGTCAATTGTGACCGCTTCAAGTGTCGGGTCCTCACCCAAAACCTTCACTACCGAACGCGCCAGACAATGCGGTGCGTCAACAGCGCTTGGCTTAATTTCGGCGGTGGAGGACATGTTACATCGCTTAACCGAAAATACTCCTTTAGTTGATTGGAAGCGAAAAGAAATGTGCGTGGCAGGCTCTTAGCCCGAAAATCTCATTGGCGATTGGGGGCCGCTTGACGGGTAGCGCAGATTTCAATCTGCTGTATCGCAGGTTTCCAACCTGCTAAAGCTCCGACGCAGCCCTCCGAGCTGCAACATGATGACTTGCACCTGCGGTCGCCTGCCGATTGCAAATCGGCGATAAAGCAGATTGAGAATCTGCGTTACCCCTTCGGCGCCGCTTTGGCCTGAAATATTCGGGTCAGGAGATCGTCTCAGGCAATCGAACGGTTAGCACTGGGCAAGGCGCGGTGCGAACGATGCGTTCCGCCGTGCTCCCCATCACCAGGTTCTTATGGCCGCTGTCGCCATGGCTGGCGAGGGCAATCCAATCCGCTCCCATCGCTTTGGCCGTATCGATGATTTCGGAATGGGCGTGCCCCATCCGCACGAGCGGCTCTATCGGTACGCTCGGGTTCGTTCGCTTGCGAGTAATGGCATCCAGGCGGTCTCGTCCGATTTCCAGCAGTTTCTGGTTCGCTTCGTCGAGGCCTAAGGGCGCTGCAAGATAATTGTCCGCATGCACGGCCGGTTCCACCACATGCAAGACGATGATGGTCGCCTGCACAGATTCAGCCAGATCGAGCGCATAGTCCAAAGCCCTGAGCGAACTATCGGAGAAATCAACCGGCACCAGGATCCGTTTTAATCTGAAAGGGATGGCCCGGTGCACTAGCGAAGTTTTGGAGGAAGTTGTCTCGGGATTACTGCCCGGGATGGCCGATCTGAGCGTCGTCTTCGTTTTCATTGCCCGCGGTGGCGCACGCCGAAATATATCGGGCAAGTCACCTGCCGTTCAGGGTGCCCAACCTGCCAGCGAGCGGCTTCACCGGGATTGGCAAACATTTAGCCTTTCTTGCTGGAACCTCATTGCAATTTAAGAAACAGTACGCTAAAGGCTGTCGGGCTTTTTGCCCTCACTATGACCAAAGAATCGTTGGGCTCCTGCAACACGCAAAATCGCGCGGTGCTCGCCTGGGTTCAGGAGATGACCAATCTCTGCCGGCCCGACCAGCTTTTTTGGTGCAACGGTTCGAAAGCCGAACGCAAGGCGCTCACGGAGGAAGCCGTCAGTCAGGGCGTGTTGATCAAGCTCAACCAGAAAAAACTGCCTGGTTGTTATTATCACCGTTCGAACCCGAACGACGTGGCGCGTGTCGAGCAATCCACCTACATCTGCACCGTCGACCAGGAGGAAGCCGGGCCGACGAACAATTGGATGGCCCCGAAGGAAATGTACCAGAAGCTGCGCGGCTTTGCCGCCGGGGCAATGCGCGGTCGCACGATGTACGTCATTCCCTACCTCATGGGCCCGCCCGGCTCGCCGATGACGAAGATCGGCATTGAATTGACCGATTCGCTTTATGTCGTGTTAAGCATGGGCGTCATGACCCGCATGGGTGACGTGGCTTACGAACAACTTCGGGACAGCGACGAATTCAATCGCGGTTTGCATTGCATGTTGGATGTAAATCCTGAGCGCCGCTACATCGCCCATTTCCCCCAGGACAATGCGATCATCTCGGTCGGTTCGAATTACGGCGGAAACGTTCTGCTCGGCAAAAAGTGCCTGGCCTTGCGCATCGGTTCGTATCTCGGGCGCCAGGAAGGATGGTTTGCCGAGCACATGCTGATTCTCTGTGTGGAATCGCCCGCCGGTGAAAAGACGTATGTTGCTGCTGCTTTCCCGAGCGCCTGCGGCAAAACAAATTTCGCCATGATGATTCCGCCCCCGCATCTCAAGGGCTGGAAAGTTCGCACCATCGGCGACGACATCGCGTGGATGAAGCCCGGACCGGATGGCCGCCTCTATGCCATCAATCCCGAGGCGGGTTACTTCGGCGTTGTGCCCGGGACAAACTCAAAGTCCAACCCCAGCGCAGTCGAGATGATCGCGCGCGATACCGTTTTCACCAATGTCGCCCTGACCCAGGACCTCGATGTCTGGTGGGAAGGCAAAGACGGCCCGGTGCCGAAGGAATGCCTCGATTGGAAAGGGAACAAATGGACGCCCGACTCGAAAGAAAAGGCCGCTCATCCCAACAGCCGATTCACTTCCCCGATGGCGAACAATCCCGTGCTCGCTCCTGAGGCCAACGATCCGCATGGCGTGCCCATCAGCGCGATTATTTTCGGAGGCCGCCGCGGCGACACCATGCCGCTGGTCTTTCAAGCCTTCAATTGGGTGCACGGCGTATATATCGGCGCCACGATGGGCTCGGAGATGACCGCAGCCGCCGTTGGTGTCGCCGGCCAGGTCCGACGCGACCCGATGGCCATGTTGCCGTTTTGCGGCTATCACATGGGCGATTATTTCCGGCACTGGATCAACATGCATCGCGCCATTAAACACCCGCCGCGCATCTTTCATGTGAATTGGTTCCGGAAAGATGCCCAGGGTAATTATCTTTGGCCGGGCTTCGGCGACAACATGCGCGTCCTCAAGTGGATCGTGGACCGCTGCCGCGGACGTACCGATGCCGAGGAAACTCCGCTAGGCTGGGTTCCCAATCCTAAGACGTTCGATTCCGCCGGCGTCGCCGGATTCACGGCTGAAAAGTTCGATCAGGTCCAGGCGATCAATCACGAAGAATGGCGGCGCGAAGTGATTATGCAGGAAGAGCTGTTCATGAAGCTCTACTCGCACCTGCCGAAGGAAATGGTGTTTCAGCGGGGCTTGCTGATGGCACGGCTTTGAGCGTCAGGGTCCGACACTATGCTGGTTTGCGGAGCGCGGGACGTCCTCGGCCCGCAGCGGCTACGATTTGTCCTCACCCCAACCGAATCGTTGAGGCTTTGGCAAGGGCAGGGCGGGCTCGGCTCAGCCGAGCGCTTTGGGACTTTTGAGGACCGGCCTGGTGCAGGCGGTTTTGGTAGTCTTTTCCATCGAGCAGCAGCCCTTGGCGTCTTTGCCCATCGAACACTCAGCCTTGGTTTGGGACGTTGTGGCCGCGCAGCACGATGCTGTGGTGGTGGTCGTTGCGGATTTTTCAGTGCCGGCCTGTGCCGCCATCGCAAAGGCCGCCGCCATTACCGAGAGAACGAGCTTCTTCATAGAGCCTAATCCTTGCCATAAGTCACCACGAATTTCAACCTCAATCAGATTTACGCCGTGGACGCCGCGCTCACGTTCAGAAAATCGATGCCCATTTTTCTGAGTGCGTATTCGCATTCTTTCAGGTAATCGCCATAGCAAAGCATCCAGTGGAATCCTTTCATTTGTTCGAGGAGCAGTTCCGAATTTCCATGCACGCGCACGTCCACTTGGCTGCGGCAGATGTCCAGGAATGGGTTCCCAATGATGGTGCCCGCAAAGCCGACCCATTTCTGGCAGGCGAAATCGGGCACGAGGTTGGTGGTCAACTGGTGCAGCTTCATTTCCACTTTGGGCGCCGCGCCGTAGTCGCTCTCGAAATGCGTCAGGATCCGCGTGCGTTCAGGATGGCGGCCATCCATCTTGCGTGGGGCGGTGCAATGGGCGAGCGTCACGACCCCGTCATGTGGAAAAGTCGGATCATTGAGGAACACTGGACGGCTGCTGACATAGTGCAGCATGATGCCTGACGGGATCACAACAAAATCAGATTCGCAGAACGCAAGGTAAAACTCATCGTTGAGCAATGATAACGGCATGCAAGCCGTGGTTTGGCTCATGCCCATGATCGTGCCCATGCACTGATTGACCGTGATCGCGTCGGTCCCGACTTCATCGAGGATGTCTTTAAAAACTTCCGTAAGCATGAGCGAATTGTTCAGGAACTGCCGATCCGTGTGCAGGGACACGCCCGATTCCCGCAGAAGGCGACCGGCGGCAACTTCGCTCCGCTGGCGGAGCCCCGTGTCCTTGAATGCGCTTTTGAGGCGTGGTTCGAGGTCTTTGTACGGGTAGTCCACCAAATCGAGCTTCCACAGCTCGCGCGAGATGGCGGGTGCCCGGCGACCGCCTTCACCCCAACCCGCCGGGCCGCCGATGCAGACAATGCGTTTACCCCGGGTATTCCTCAGCGCCGCCTGGGCGCGCAATCGCCAAAGCAATTCGTCCGACCGGTCCACAATTACGTCGTGCACGTCCATGCCAGGCTGACTGTATTTGTCCACCGTTTTGCGCAGTAGCCGCGGGTGCACGATCTCGTACCAAAGGTAGACTGGACCCGGATCGTGCCGCAGGAACATCAGAGTGAACCGGTCTTCGCGGATTATTTTTTCCAGGCCGCCTCCGCCTGCGGCGTAAAGCAGCAGTGTGTCGAACTGCCTTTGCTCAAGAGCGCTCGCTGCTTCCTCTCCGCTCGTCGCCGATATCAGAGTGAGGAATTCCATCGGGAACTCTGCTTTTGTTTGCAGTGCCTCCAGCTCGGTTCTGATGCGCTCTCGTTCTTTGACCGCATCGTTCTCGGTTTGGATGCCGCCCCAATTGCGCCAGCTCGTGTGTTCGCGACGTTGAGGAATTCCATAAATTAACACGGGTTGGACCCGCAATACCTGGCGAAAGCGCGGGCGCCGCGCTGGAGCGGGCTTCTCAGCGGCCGCGGCCAAATCCAGTCCTGCCAGGGTTATCCCACTTAGTCCCAGAATGCCCATCCGGTGCAGGAAATTGCGGCGATCCAAGCGGGGATGCGTGAATTGGAACGATTTCGCGCAGCAAGGACACGATGAGGCACATGGGTTTCTGCTTGGTGATGAGTTCATATGTTTCTCGCTTAGTTTGCATTATCAATTCTCCGCTTCGCAGTGATGTCAATGAAGAACTGCTTCTGACCAAAGCCGGCGAAACTTGACCCAGGCGCTTGGCGGAGATACAAAGGCGGAGGATGCATGTGAAGGATTTAACCCTGGGATTACTTACCGGTTTGGCGATTGTTTCGCGGGCGCACGGCGCGACCTACACCGTCCAGCCCGCCGGTAACCAGGGCTTCGATGTCCTTGCAGATGGGGCATTGGTTGCGCCAGTCCGGCTGGCTGCCAATGGCGCAATCATAGCCAACACTCTCGTTTCGAATAGCACCGGCCTGGTGCTGTCGGGACTCCAAACCTCCGATCCGCTTGCGGTCTCGTTTGCAACGAACGATTATGTCAGCCTTACACTGCCGGCTGCAGGGGACACGAATGGCACCCCAATAATTCAATTCCACCTGACGATTGCAAAATTCAATACCAATCGCTGGCTCTCGCTATTCCCGGATGGACCCGCGCCGTTTCACTTTCTGGTGTGTGCCATGCCTACGGCGCAGGTGTGGCATCAGCGCGGATGGCTGAACGCCACGCCGTATGCCGACCCGTTCCCGCTGCTGCAGGACGTGCATACCGGCTCACCGGAAATCTCCTCTCTGTGGAACCGGAACTGGGGATACATTTGTCCTTTGGGCGGCCATCCGATCCCGATAATTGGTCTGTGGGATCCTTCCGCGAGCTTTTACGTATGTTATGATTTCCAAGGTGCGCGCGCCACCGATCAATCCGAGCGCTACATCGCTACCTCCTATTGCTGGCGGCAGGGTGCCCTGACCAATTTCATCGCTCTGGCTTATCCCTACGGCGGTGTGCGGTATGGACAGCAGGCTTACCCCATCGGTGGGGAAGTATTGGCTTCTTGGTTCAATTTGATAGTGGACCAGAACCTTCCCGCGACCGAGGATCCGAACGAGCGTTTCCAGGAGCGGCTGTTTGCTAATTATACCAATGTGCTCCCGCGCGTGCCGGCAATGAACGATCTCGGCTGGCAGCCGGGGCAGCAGCACCTGGCTGATTTCTCCGGGCCAAGCGGCCTAACCCTCTACAGCGTCGGCAGCGAAACCACTTTCTATCCCACCGGCACGGTTCTGCTGAACGGCTGGCGCGGACAAATCGAAATGCCTATCGATACCGCCGTGCGACAGGGGAATACGGCCAACCTCAATCTCGGGCGCAGCCAAATCGAATCCCTGCTCACGAACTATGCCCAAACGTTCAACGTTGGCGGCGACACTTGCTTATACTGGCCAAAGCCGCTGGTCGGTGCCTGGAACACGAACTGGGGCGGCGCGGCTGTAACTACTCTGCACGATACCGAAGGCTGGTACGCGGCGCGTGTGCTGGTCGAACTGTACCGCTACGATCGCGGGCTTGGCCAGGGCAAAACCAACTACCTCACTGCCATTGACGAACTGTTCAATTGGGCGCGGCATTTCGTTTGGACGCGAAACGAATTTGCCGACGTGCCTTCCTCGCCGTTCGCTATTGGCGGCACTTTAAGCACCGCGTTCCTGCTCGATTATTATTTCACTTTCAAAAGCGATCCCGTGCGCGCGGCGAATGCGGCGCTGGCGCTCCATCTCGCCAACAACATCATCTACCGGTACATGCCCATTTGGGCCATGGACTCCGACCATTCGGATGGAGCGTTGGACGGCGCATTTTTAATGGAACCCAATAGCGGTCGTGATTGGGCGGGGCTTGCGTGTGCTAATGAAGTGGCCTGGATGCTGGATTCCATAGCCCAGGTCTACGTGCACACCGGCGACCCGCGGCTGCGCTACTATCTGCGCGGCATGATGCAACGATGGCCGGCGCTCTATCAGCCGTTCTATAAGAGTTCTATTGCCGCTTATGGCTCGACCGATTTCACGGAAGGTCTCGGACTCTTTGACGGCTCTGGTCCCGGACGCGGCTATCGCTATCCATATGGCTCCTGTGAAACGCTGCCAATGCTGGATCCCGTCGGCACCTCAACGATGCGCGTCATTGCAGGAGACCAGGCCTGCATTGCCTTCGATCGCTTTGACCAAAGCACCGACGTAGCGGATTACCGCACGGCCGGCAACGGCGCCTGTTCGTTCCGCATCGCTTCCGGATTGAGCAGCCAGTTCGATGTGAGTTTCTCCTATCCGTGCGTCAATATTTCCGGTCTTTCGGTTACGCGAGTGCGTGCCGGCGTTACGAATGTGCTGACTACTCAAGTACAGCGCCCAACACAGTCGCCCAGCTCGCTTTATTTATCGCAACTGCAGAATGGCGACCTGATCACGATTGGCAACGTTCCCGCCGGCACGCCCACCAACGTTTTCGATACTTCGCTGGTTTACAACGAGACCAACTCAGCGCCGGCCACGAATGGATATTTTATCAGTCTGCCCGTGAGCGGCGGCTACATGCTGCCACAGCAATGGACCAACCTCGATTCGTTTGCCGGCATTGTTCCTGGCCTGCGATGGACCTACGGCGTGCCGTACCAGCAATCCATGCACGCTGCCACGACTCCAACCGCGGTAAATCTTCCCGGCGCCACGGCCGTGCTGGTTGCCTATGCGCCGCCGGAAAATCAAACCCTCACCACATCGCCGACGCTGACGCTCGATGATAGTTCGATATTGCCCTTGGGCGGACATCCCGTAAACGGCTGGCGCGGGTGGCCGATCATTTTCAACCAAATGGTTCTGCTCGACTACGCTGTGCTGCCTCCCGGGCGCTCAGTGCTGCAAGTGAACCCGAACAACACTTTGATTATGGGCGTTACCGGATTCACCGGTGATTCCACTGCGTGGCAGCCGGTGCAGTCGACGCTCTCCAATGCCTCCGCCGCCTTTGTGCAGTCGGAATTGCAGAGACTGGCCGTCCTGGCGCTACAATCCAGCTTTGCGCAGTTGCCGACCGGTCGCGTTGTCTTGTTGCCGTTGAACACAGCCGGCGCCGGCGCGAACTTTGCCGCCGCAACGGGGCTCGACAAAAAGTGGGATGCAATCACCGAAGCGCAATTGATCGACCGCAATCAATTCAATGCCACGCGCTATCGGCTGGCTTTCTATCTGGGCGGTGAGAACTACGTCAAAACCGTAGCCACGAGTGGCGACGGCAAAGGTGCCATTATCAGTTATCTGGCCGGCGGCGGCACGCTGGTGATATTGGCGACTGGTCCTTTCCCGTTCTATTACGGTTACGGTCCTGCCGACCAGCCCGGCCCCGCCGACCCGTTGTTGCCCGCCCTTGGTCTGCCGATCCAGGTCAACTTCGAGACCGCACCGCCGGGGATTTACATGCAACGCTATGCTAACCAGTCCATCCTGCTGTCTGTGCCCACTGCCTTCCCGTTCCCACCGGGCGACCAACGCTTGCGCGCCATCAGCCGCACTTCCATCAGCTCCTTAAATCGCTATCTGCCGTTGATCAAAGCCACTGATGGGACCACCGACTACGGCGATGCCGCCGGCTTCATCGCCTTTAGCACCGGCTCGGCCACCGGCGGGAAAGTGCTGTATGTCTGGTCCACCCTCCTGTCCGGACCGCAAGGCCAGTCCATCATGATCGATCTCGTGAGCTGGGTCGTGAATGCCACACTGCGCCCGCCCACGCCGAGCTTTGCTAATGTGCGCTTGCCGGATAAGGCCCACGTCGCGTTCAATTTCAATGCGGAATCGAACCTGGATTACGTCGTTCAAACTCGCTCCAGCTTGAGCTCCGGAACATGGAACAAACTTTTGGAGTTTTCCAACGCTCCGACCAATCGCTCCCCCTGGGTCACCAATTCCATCCTCGGCAGCAGTGCCGGTTATTACCGGCTAATGGTGGGGCCATAGCTCTTTCTGTAGCAGACGACGTAAGGAGTCTCTAATCTTTTCGGCCTCTTCAGCATTGGGGAGCGCAATACGGACCGCGGGACGTCCTCGGGGCGTCCGGCCTGCAGCGCTTTGACAGCCCAACGTGCTCCTCTCAGTCGCTTCTCTCATTAACACCCCGCTTCGTGCCAGTGCGCGCTTAACGTACTCTCATTAACACTCCGCTTCAGCGAGGTGTACGCACGGCCCAGATCAAGATAAACCGTTTTTACGGTTTTTCATGTTGATGGATTTAAGACACTAATGTATCTCGCTGCTGTGTCTTTACATTCCTACTCTCGAATTTGGCTTCACCTCACCTGGGCAACGCTGGAACGACGCCCACTCCTGACCAAGCCGGGGTCTGCCATGCTCTCGTCCTATCTCACCCAGTACGCAGCAGAAAAAGGAATTTACATGAAGATCAACTTTGTCAACGCCGACCACGTCCATGCATTAGTAGATTTGCCAACGGGCCTTTGCGTCGAGGAGATGATGAAGTTCTTTAAGGGCGGCTCCTCCCATTGGGTCAACGAGAACAGACTTGGCCGTGGCAAGTTCGCCTGGGGCCGCGGTTATGGCGTGTTCTCCGTGTCGCATTCCGCCGTTGCTCAGGTCGCGAGGTACATCGCGAATCAAGAGTCGCATCATAGGAAAAGGAGCTTCGCTGAGGAGCTCAAAGAACTCGTCGAGCGCTACGGATTGCAGTGGCGCGAAGATAAAACCGTTGAAACGGTTCCAACTTGTTCGGCAGCCGCGTTCCACCCCGCTGAAGCAGGGTGTTAATGAGACGTGAGCTTCCATTGATATAGGCCAGTGTCCGATCTTTTCCACCTCACCGCCATTTGCGCCGACCGGAGCTCGGTCTCACCCTTATTCGGGCTTTGAGTTGCCGGAACGCGCGCTACAGGCGCCCCTTCATCGATGCCCAGCTTCGTGCCAGCGCACACATGACGCCCCTCTCATTAACACCCCGCTTCAGCGCATACGCGTCAACCTAAGAGGCACGATTTAGCTGCGAGCAATTCGTAAAAATTTTTGCGATCTTTCCTGGTTTCATAGAAGAGATGGTGCCGCAGGTGCCACTCCAACCACTTGGCC
>CAZUVM010000051.1:0-9864 GCA_964623885.1 uncultured Verrucomicrobiota bacterium | reverse complement strand
CGCGTTGATGCTGGCGTTGCCCGGCGCACCTGAGCCCAGGCTGAATGTTAATTGATCACCGTCTGAATCGGTCGCCGAGTTGGTATAAATCAGGGTCATACCCACAGCCAGCATTTGATTTGGAATCGGCGCGAGGACCGGCGGGCTATTGCTGGGCACGACCAGTACATTGAAACTCTGAGTGGCGCTGAGAGATGGGAAACCGTTGTCGGTGACGACTACGCTGAACTGATTACTACCCAGTTGGGTTGAGTTGGGTGCCCATGAGAAAAGTCCGTTGGTGGCATTGATGGTTGCGTTGGTCGCTGCGCCCGGCCCGAGGCTGAACGTCAACTGGTCGCCGTCGGCATCGGTGGCTGCATTCGTGATAAGCAAGGTCATCCCTATAGCCACTTCGCGATCGGGAATAGGTGCAAGCACGGGTGGGCTGTTGCTTTGCACGACCACTGCATTGAAGCTCTGTGTAGCACTTAAAGGTGGGAAGCCGTTGTCTGTGACAATAACTTTGAAAAAGTTGCTGCCGATCTGAGCCTGAGTGGGTGACCAGGTAAATATGCCGTTAGTGGGGTTAATGCTGGCGTTGCCGGGCGCGCCGGAGGCCAGGCTGAAAGTCAGCTGATCCCCATCGGAATCCGAGGCGGAGTTGGTATAAGTCAGGGTCATACCCACAGCCATTATTTGATTTGGGATCGATGCCAATAAGGGCGGGCTGTTACTCGGCACGACGAGCACACTGAAACTTTGAGTGGCGCTGAGGACTGGAAAACCGTTGTCGGTGACGATGACGCTGAACTGATTACTGCCGAGTTGGGTCGAGTTGGGCGCCCACGAGAACAGGCCGTTAGTTGCGTTAATAGTCGCGTTGGTCGCTGCGCCCGGTCCGAGACTGAAAATCAAACTGTCTCCGTCGGCGTCGGAAGCAACGTTAGTAACGAGTAACGTCATTCCAACAGCCACTTCACGGTTGGCAATGGGGGCCAGAACGGGCGGGCTGTTGCTTTGCACAACGACTACACTGAAGCTTTGCGTAGCACTTAGCGGCGGCACACCACTATCGGTTACCACCACGCTGAGCGCGTTAGTGCCGATTTGGATTTGTGTCGGCACCCACTTGAAAACGCCGTTAGTCGAGTTGACCGTAGCGCCGGTCGGCGCGCCTGCGCCGAGGCTGAAGGTCAGTTGATCGCCATCCGAATCGCTAGCCGAATTGGTGATGGTCAAAGTCATTCCGACCGCGACTTTCTGGTTAGCAACGGGTGCTAGAGTGGGTGGACTGTTACTTTGGAGGACTAAAACGCTGAATGTTTGTGTAGCGCTCAAAGGCGGCGAACCATTGTCCGTGACGATCACGGTAAAGAAGTTCGAGCCAAGTTGTGCCGTGAGCGGGGTCCAGGTGAATACGCCGTTAATGGCGTTGATATTCGCGTTGTTGGCGGTGGACGCTCCCAGGCTGAACCCAAGGATTTGCGGCGGGCTATCCGGGTCTGTGGCGGTGTTCGTGTAACTGAGGGTTGTGCCAACCGAGGTCACCTGATTCGGAATGGCGGCGAGTGAGGGAGGATTATTCGAGCCGGATGAAATCGTCAACAATGTGGCAGTATTGGTGGCGGTTTGGCCATCAGGGTTTGTGACTGCGAGCAGTCGCGCACCGGGTTGGGCATTCGCCGCAACGCTGACGACCGCGGTGAAATTGGAGGGATTCAGATATGTGATGTTGCTCACCGTAACACCTCCGCCGCCTATGCTTAGGGCCAGATGGTTTGAGAAACCTGCGCCAGGATCAAAGAAGCCTGTGCCGCCGGCGATCGAGCCCGTCACCGTCAGCGTCACATTGGCAACGCCCTGGGTAAGCACGCTCGGTGAGCAAGAGATGGGCGTGGCGGGCGGAGGCGCGAGCAGTTTCGCCACCTGCACAGCGAAGCCGTTGCCTGAGGACTGGCACCATTCCTGGATCGTCCACATGGTCATGTCGTCGGATGGATCCAGGCTGGTGTAAGAATAATCGCCCCAGCGATGAGGCGAACTGCCGTCGGATGGATTGTAAGTGGATGAACTGGCGGTGTAAGTGACAGGGGTACCCATTGTGCCAGCGGGGTCACCGACCAAGCGGCCGGTCGTGGCGGCATTGAGCAGGCTGCTAGCGCCGGCCGCTGTGAAGCCTACAGCCGCATGACCCTGGCCCGAGACCATGATTGTCCCCATCCAGTAACTCAGACTCGAAGATGCGCTCGAAAACACCGTGCCTGACTGAACTACGCTGGGTGTCTGCCCCGTGGGAATGCCGGTGATCTGGTACCACCGCACGCCGTCACGGTCCGGACTGCTGTTGCCGCCGCTACTGTTTACACCCACATTATGCGACGTCCAAAGGGAGCCGTTCCGGTAATGGGCAGCCAGCAAGCGCGCCGGCGAGCCGAGCGAGTCTATGGTCCCGCTAGTGCCTTGCACAGTGACGTCTATTGGAGCGGCAAAGCTGGCAACGGTTATGTTCACGTTTCCAGACAAAGAAGGGGTGCCACCCGGGTTGGACACTCGGCGCAATCGTAACGTACTCGTCGAGTTGATATCCACTCCAATAAAGTACCCCTCTGTCGCCGCCGGATCGTAGTTATCCACGCCTTGGGGCGTAAAGGGCCCTGAGGTCGTCCGGGGATGTCCTCCCGTGACGATCAATCCGGTAAAAGACGTCACCACAATTGGTCCGCCGCTGAGCAAAGAACTCTTCTGCACTACAAATGCCGTCGTGTTCACGAACGATCCGCTCGACGTGGAAAAGATGTTCGCGCCGATGTAGAGCGCGTTCACATCAATCCCGAGCGTGGGATAGTCGGCAAAGTTGGTCGGATCCCCGGCGAACTGAAAAAAAGTCCAGACCGTACCGCTCGTAATGATGCCCGAGTCGCTCATGGCGATCATAACGCGATTGGGCAATTTACCCTGCTGCCCAGGGACATCGATCATGATGATGAACCAGCGATCGGACAAACGATCGTAACGGATACGTGGATCGGTAGTAAAATTCGAGCCAGTGGTCATTACTGAGCTGAAGAATGTATCGGTGTTCGCATTGATGGCGCCATCGGCTACACCTGTGCTTTTGTCGAAAGAGCGGATTCGCCCGTTGAGCGCCGTTATGAACTGAGTTGGACCAATGGTTCCCATCGTGTCCGGAGGCCAACCGGAGCAATCGTTGAAGTTAGCGGCGGTGAAGTTGATCGTCGGGCTGACAGTTTGTTGGCCTAGCGGTTTGTTAATCTGCCCGGCAGGTGCTAACGCGGATACCGCTGCACTGGTGGCAGGTAGCGAAGGAACGAAACGCGGGGCCACATGCAACGCCATGCTTTGACCCGATTGAGCTTTTTCCCGAGCCATAATCTGGCCCGTCGTCTCTCGGACGCCGGCTGCTCCCAAGATAGGGCTTCCCTGGACTAACTCCTGCGCATGGGTCGCAACAGCCGCGGTCGCTGCGAGGCCAATGACAAGCAAAAAAGACCGGCTTGTCGCCGCGGTCGTGCTGCACCAACACATATGGCTTTTCTAACTCGCAGCATCACTTCAAATGCCTCGTTTGGCAACCAGTGAATTGCGCCCGTCGGCACTTCCCTGTAGAAAACGGGTGGAATGAGCATCGAAATGCCTGATGCCGAGTTGGTTCAGCGCGCCCAAAATGGCGACCTGGAGGCGTTCGAGTCATTAACCATTCGCTATGAGAGCAGAGTTTATTCCCTGGCGCTGCGAATGTTGCGTCAGGCGCAGGATGCCGAAGATGTAACGCAGCAAACTTTCCTTAGCGTACTGGAAAATCTGAACAATTTTCGCGGTGAAGCCAGTTTTCAGAACTGGTTGCTCCGCATCGCTGCGCACGCCGCGCTTAAAATCATTCGAAAACGCAAGGGAATGGAAATGATTTCGCTGGAGGAAGCGACGACCGGGGAAGATCGTCTGGATTCGGTACCGCACCCAGAATACATCGCCGATTGGCGGCAGTCACCCGAGGAATTGGTTCAGCGAAAGGAAATCCAGGATCTTTTGGATGAAGCGCTCTATCAATTGGATGAGAAACATCGGCCAGTGTTTCTGCTGCGCGATGTCGAAGGACTGTCCATCAAGGAAACGGCGGATGCTCTTGGTTTAAGTGAGGCCAACACCAAGGTCCGCTTGCTGCGCGCGCGGCTGCAACTCCGTGAACTGCTGACCAGGAAGCTGGGAGATCCGGATCGACGGGTATTGCGGGCCCGCCACGATCATTAAGTGTATGTACATTGTAACTTTTCGGGATCTTACGGCTCAGTGATAAAGGAGAACAGAACGTTGTGAAGTGCGAAGAGCTGTTAGCGATGCTGAACGAATACGTGGATGGCACGGTCGACCCGGCCATTTGCGACGAGTTTGAAAAGCATATGGCCGGTTGCAACCCGTGCCAGGTGGTCATCGACAATATCCGCAAGACCATCACGCTTTATAAGGAGGGCAAGCCATGTGACTTGCCGCGCGATTTTCAACACCGCCTCCATAGCGCGTTGCGGCAGCGCTGGAAAGACATACATCCGCGCGGCTGATCAAGCAGAAGCGCCGGATTTCAGCGGAATTACCTTTGTAACTCTTCCGCCGTTGGCGGCTCGGTAATTACAGAAGTGATTGGCGTCAACTAAATTAACACTTATGGAAATGATCATTCGCAGGTTCGCGGGGAGTTTTATTCTCATCAGTCTGCTACTGGCGCATTACCACAGCGCTTACTGGCTGTGGTTTACAGCGTTTGTCGGATTCAATCTGATCCAATCTTCCTTCACCAACTTCTGTCCTTTGGAAATCTTTTTGCGGAAACTCGGTGTCGGCGGGACCTGCTGCGCACCAGAGAGACCTGAAAAACTTGATGTGCTGACCAAGGGATAAGCGAAGAAGCGGCGTTGCCGATTAAATTGGGCACTTCGATTGATCTACATGAAGTCTCTCAGATGGGTTATCACCTGGTGGTGCGCGTTTTTGCTCTGCGGTGGCGCGCGGGGTGCGGAGCCATGGACGCTGGAGCGTGCGCTGGAACAAGCGCTGGCGCATAATCCAGACGCGCGTCTGGCACGTCACCGAATAGCTGCTGCTCAGGCCGGGCTCGAGCAAGCCAACGCGGCTTTTTGGCCCCGGCTTCAGTTCCAATCGAGCTATACGCGCTCGGACAATCCGATGCTGGTGTTCGGCAATATTCTGAACCAGCGCGCTTATTCGTCCGCGCTTGATTTCAACGACGTGCCCGACACCGACAACCTCAACACACGCGGCTTTGTCACGGTGCCGTTGTATGCCGGCGGTAAAAACAAGGCGGGACGCCAGGCGGCCAAAGCAAATGCCGAAGCCGCAAAGCAGGATAACGCAGCGGTACGTAATGCGCTTGGGTTCGAAGTGGCGCGCGTGTTTCATACTGTGCTCAAAACCCGCGAATTCATTGCCGCTGCGGAAGCGGCTGTGAACGCCTACACCACAAACGTTGCCATCGCTCAAAAGCGGCTGTCCGGCGGAACGCTGCTCAAAACAGACGTGCTGGACCTGGAGGTTCGACTGGCCCACGCACGCGAGGACCTGGTTCGCGCCCGGAATGCGCGCGTTTTGGCGACGCGGGCGCTGCGCAATCTGATCGGAATTGAAGTCGGCGAATTTGAGGTTGCGGAGCAAGCGCCGCCGGTCACAGCGCCGGAGACGGGCGATTTTTCGAGTCGGGCGGAATTGACTGCAGCCCGGCAGCGGGAACACGCCGCCGAAGAACAACTGCGCGGGGCACGCGGCGGCTATCTGCCGCGCCTCAATGCCTTTGGCAGCGTTGATTACGATTACGGATGGAAGTTCGACAATGGCGGAGCCAGCTACACGGCCGGCGGCACGCTGCAGTGGGACATTTGGGACGGCAATCTCACCCGCGCGAAAGTGCGCGAAGCGCAAGCTAACCTGGATTCCGCCCAGGAAGAACAACGCAAGGTCCGGTTGGCGCTGGACCTCGAGTTAGCGCAAGCGCGGCTCGATTTAAACGCGGCCGGCGAACGTCTGGTCGTCACTCAGGAAGCGGTAGGTCAGGCCGCCGAAAGCGAAAGACTAACCCGAGCCCGATTTGAAGAAGGGGCCGCACTCTCGACGCAACTGATGGACGCGGAGACTGCGTTGGTGGGCGCACGGGTGCGCCGGGCCGAAGCCGAGGCAGACGAACGCATCGCAGTCGCCGCTCTGCGGAAGGCGCTTGGCCTGCCGCAACTGGATTCCGAACTCACTAGCAAAGCCAAATGAGCACGCAAACAATTCCTTTCCAATTCGAGACTGCGGGGATGTCTCCGTTTAGAGCCCTATTCTGGGGCGTTGCTTTCTTGGCGTCCGCCTGGTTCGTTTCCGGTTGCAACAGGTCGCAGCCGGAGCGTGTCGATACCCCGGCGGAGTTGTATCCCGTCCAGGTTCGAACCCAAACCGTAGAAAGCAAAACCTTACCTGCGTTCGAAGAGGTGGTGGGAACCGTCCGGGCGGTAGTGCGAGCGACCTTAGAGGCGAAAACGAGCGGGCGCATTATCGCAATGCCGGTTGTTTTGGGCCAGCGCGTCAAAGCCGGCGACTTAATCGCGCGGCTGGATGCGCCGGAGATAAAGGCGCGGCTGACGCAAGCCGAAGCGGCTTTGCAGCAGTCCGAGCGCGATTGGAAGCGCATTTCCGCGCTCTTCAATCAACAAGCTGCTACTCGCGCTGACTATGACGCCGCCGAGTCTCATTACGAGGTCGCCAAAGCAGGAGTGGCCGAAGCTCGGGCAATGATGAGCTTTGTCGAGATACAGGCGCCTTTTGACGGCGTGGTCACCCGGAAATCGGCGGATGTTGGAGACCTGGCTGGGCCGGGGAAGCCGCTGGCGGACATCGAAGATCCGGGCAAACTGCGGATCGAGGCCGATGTGCCGGAAGCCATTGCCGGCAGAATACAATCCGGAGCAACGATGCGAGTTCGCCTGGGACAGAGCACTAGCGAAATCATGGGTACGGTGGTGGAGATTTCACCCGTCGCCGATCCGGTGAGCCGCACGTTTCAAGTTAAGCTGGATTTACCGGGCGATGCCGGACTGATGTCCGGTCAATTCGGTCGGTTGCTGGTTCCGATACGTAATTCAAGCTCGATGCGTGTTCCCAATTCGGCGGTCGTCCAACGCGGCCAATTGGAGATTGTATTTGTCGTCGAAAACAAACATGCCCGATTACATCTCGTTAAAACGGGCCACCGCGCGGGCGATGCAACAGAGATTCTCTCAGGTCTGGACACGGGCGACGCCGTGGTTGTGGAAGCTGCCGCTCAACTGATGGATGGGCAACCGGTGAAGTGAAGGTGCGAAATCTCAAGTTCGAGTCGCGGCATTCCCCCGACGGTGCAGGTGAACTCGGCCTGGCGGGCCGCATCGCGTGGACGTTCATCGATTCCAAGCTCACGCCGCTGATTGTAGTGACGGCGGTGCTGCTGGGTGTCGCCGCGATCATGCTGTTGCCGCGAGAGGAGGAGCCCCAGATCAAAGTGCCGATGATCGATGTGCTGGTCTCGATGCCTGGATTCAGCGCCAAAGAGGTCGAGGAGCGCGCGACCCGGCCAATGGAAAAGCTGCTCTGGGAGATTCCCGGCGTCGAATACATCTACTCCACGTCGCGACCGGGCGAGAGCCTGGCGATTGTGCGTTTCAAGGTGGGTGAGGATGTGGAACGCAGCCTCGTCAAGCTAAACCAAAAGCTGCAATCGAATTTCGATCGCATTCCTCACGGAGTTTCCGCGCCCCTGATCAAATCCAAATCGATTGATGATGTTCCCATCCTGGCCCTGACGTTCCATTCCGCGCACTACGACCATCTCATGTTGCGCCGAGTGGCGGCGCAAGTTGATGACGCGGTCAAACAAGTCCCGCTGGTGGCGGAAACGAGCCTCATCGGCGGCGCGCGGCGACAACTTAGTATTCTGTTGGACCCGATTCGACTCGCTTCCCGCAACCTGAGCGCCGCCGAAATTGAGCCTATGCTCAAACAAGCCAATCGGCAGAAGATGGCCGGCAGCCTGACCAGCAACAATCGCGAAGTCATCGTCGAGACCGGTGGGTTCCTGGCCAGCGCTCAGGATGTTGGCAATGTGGTGGTAGGCGTGTTTGGTGGTAAACCTGTGTATTTGCGCGAAGTGGCGGAGATCAAGGATGCGGCCGAGGAACCCTCTCAATACGTCTTTTTTGGAACCGGCAGCGCCGGCAGACCTGGTGCTGGAGAAGAGCCGGCCGTCACCTTGAGCATCGCCAAGCGGCCCGGCGCGAACGCCATTTCAGTTGCCAAGGAGGTCCTGCGGAAAGTGGAGACACTGAAGGGGCGCGTCATACCGGCCGATATCCAAATCGCCGTGACCCGCAATTACGGCGAAACGGCCACCGAAAAATCGAATGAACTGCTCGTGCACATGGGCTTGGCTGTGATTGGGGTGACTGTACTGATTTTGCTGACGCTCGGTTGGCGCGAAGCGGGCATTGTGGCCATTGCGATCCCGGCGACGCTCGCTTTGACGTTGCTTGTTTTCTACCTCTATGGCTACACCCTGAACCGAATCACGTTGTTTGCGCTCATCTTTTCCATCGGCATCCTGGTCGATGACGCAATCGTGGTAGTGGAGAATATCGTGCGCCATTTTCACCTGCCCCATAACAAAGGGCGCGGCTGGGCGGGAATTGCCGTCGAGGCGGTGAACGAAGTCGGCAATCCGACGATTCTCGCCACGTTCGCGGTGATCGCAGCGGTGCTCCCGATGGCGTTTGTCGGCGGCTTGATGGGGCCCTACATGCGCCCCATTCCGATTGGGTCGAGCGCGGCGATGTTTTTCTCACTGGCGATTGCGTTCATCGTGACGCCGTGGGCAGCGATCCGCATCCTGCACTGGGGCAGAAAATATTCCATGCTCACTGAGGTTGGGGGCAGCGCGCACCTGTCCGTAGGTTCAAGAGGTCATGAACTCTCGAGTGCGCATCCGGAGGATTTTTTTACTCGCCTCTATCGACGTTTCATGGCGCCGCTCATCGCGAAGCGACGCTGGCGTTACCTGTTTTTGGCGGGCATCGTGGGACTGCTTCTAGTGGCCATGGGATTAGTGGGCATTGGCTGGGTGAAGGTGAAAATGCTGCCGTTCGACAATAAGAGCGAATTCCAAATCATCCTCAACATGCCTGAGGGCAGCGCGCTCGAACGAACCGCCCAGGCCGCTCGCGAAATTGCGGCCGCGGTGCGGGTTGAACCGGAAGTTATAGATTATGAAGTTTATGCCGGCGTGGCAGCCCCATTCAATTTCAACGGTCTGGTGCGGCATTACTTCATGCGGCGTGGCGCGCATGTGGCCGACGTGCAAATCAATTTGGTCCCTAAAGGCGAGCGCCAGGCCCAAAGTCATGACATCGCCAAGCGCGTGCGCCCGCGCGTTGCCGCCATTGCCGCTAAATACGGCGCTCGCGTCGCCGTTGCCGAAGTGCCGCCCGGACCACCGGTCCTGCAAACCCTGGTCGCAGAAATCTATGGTCCCGACGAGCCCAGCCGGCTGGCCCTGGCCAACAAAGTGATCGATATCTTCCATCAAACCAAAGGCGTCGTGGATACCGACTGGTACATCGAGGCCGAGCAGCCCAAGGCAAAATTCATCGTCGACAAAGAAAAGGCGGCGCTCCACGGCATCAGCGCCGAAGCAATTTCCCGAACCCTGGCGCTCGCGGTCGGCGGGGAGCGCGTCGACCTCTTGCATCTTCCGCGTGAGAAGGAAGATGTCGAGATTCTCGTTCAACTGCCTCGTGCCAGTCGCGCCACTCCTGAAGATTTGCTGGCCCTGCGCGTCCGTTCCGCAGA
>CAZUVM010000050.1:0-23966 GCA_964623885.1 uncultured Verrucomicrobiota bacterium | reverse complement strand
CGAACTGCTGGTAGATATAATACCCGGTGCCGTAATGGGTGCGTGAATAGCCCATCCGAAAGGAATGTTCGAACGGGATAGGAACCCAGGAAAGGTCTGCGCCTTTGGTCAGCGACCACGTCCAGGTCAGCGGATTGGGGAATGCCGATTCAGGAAGAAAAACCGAGTTGGCTGCCGGCTTGAGAGGATTGCCGGTGCTGGTCTCCTGGACGAAGTAATCCTGTCCGTCGACCTCATAATGCCACGGGCTGCCATGCCAATGGTTGTAGCGGACGAAATAAAGGATCCCGGGACCTTCCACGTCCAGGGTCACATTTTTATCGTCGGCAAGTTGATACAGGAAGTGGCTGGCGTCGGCCCCTTCGTTCCCGCCGCGCCGGTCGTAGGTGCTGCGCATGTAAGTGCGGGCGCCAATCCGCTGATAAGGCCAGCGTTCCCATTGGCGATAGGCATCATAACCAGTTGGGATGGCAGGCGGAGCGGCGGCAAAGCAACTAAGAGCGCCCATAAGAATCCAGACAAAGAACACGAAATCCGAAAACCGAAATCCGAGCTTCATAACCACCAGGGGTTGCGCATGGGGCGAGCCCGAAGGCGGAGATTGGCCTCGTCGTCATTGACGAAACGTTCCTTGGCGGTGTCCCAAACGACTTTGCGATTCAGCCGAATCGCCGCTTCGCCCAAATGGCAGAGCGTATCGGACCAGACCGCGTCGTCGATAGGGCAGACGGTTGCGGCGCGGTTTTTGATAGAGTCGAGGAAGTTCCGAACATGATCGGGGCTGCTGGCAAGCCGAGTCTTGAACGATTCCTCTTTCTCGTCGATAAGGTTCTCGGGTTGGAGATTGATGCCGTCCCGATCGACGTGGACCCAGCCGTCGGTCCCTTCAAAAGCCGTGCCGTGACTGGTGATCCGGCGATAGCGCTTTTTGAAGTCCTCCCTCTGAGGCCACGTGTCACATGTTGGCAGGCCGCTATTGCTGCCGTTAGGAACGCCTATGAAACTGATCGTAACACCGCTGGCAGCTTTCATTTGGATGTCCCAAACGCACGCAGTGTCGCACATGCCATAGGCCTGAAATGAGCCGCGGCCTTCTATTTCAAGCGGGCCATTCAGTAAATCGCCCGCGCCCCAGGCGGCGATATCCATCGGATGAATGCCCCAACCGGTGATGAAGCCGAGCGTGTAATGAGAGAAGCTCCACCATGTCCGCGCGGTCGTGTCAGGGGTGACGAGGTCCTGCGTGTAGGGATGGAACGGAGCAGGGCCCAGCCAGAAGTCATAATCCAGGTCTGCCGGCGGTGGCACAATTTCGGTCGATCCACCCGGAGCGCTCCCGGGCGCCCAGACATTAATGTGACGCAGTTTGCCAATTCGGCCATTGCGCACCAACTCACAAGCCAAACGAAAAAGGCGCGAGGACCGCTGTTGCGTCCCGAGTTGGAAGACGGCCTTGCGCCGATGCACTTCCGCGCGCAGCGCCCAGTCTTCTTCCAGGCGCAGGCTGAGAGGTTTCTCCAGGTAAACGTCCTTACCGGCCCGAATGGCAGCCAACGCGACGAGCACGTGCCAATGATCGGGAGTGGCAACCAGGAAACCATCGATGTCTTTGCGAGCGACGATTTCACGGAAATCTTTGTAAGTAGAGCAATCCTGGTTGTGGTAACGCTCATTCACCATCGCGCGCGCCTGGTCGGCCTGATCGGTTTTCACATCGCAGACCGCGACGACCTGAGCATCTTTCTGGTTGAGGAAATTACTCATATCTCCCCTGCCCTGGCTGCCAGTGCCGATGCACCCGATGACGATACGGTTGCTGGGGGAAGGTCGGCCGACCTGCCCGCGAGCGCTGGCTGGGACAACGGCCGGCACGGCGGCAAGCGTAAGGCCCGTGCGGATCAAGAATTGGCGGCGGGTGAGGTAGTGGGTTTGTTCTTTCCGGGGAGTTTTTGGATTCCGTGTCATAAGCTGAATTGCAATAGACCGCGTTTCGCCTAAACAAATATTTGTGCCCGGCTAAAATGGCAACACTGCGATTCGACCTCACAAACCGTGGGATCAAAAAAATGATGGAAAGCAGGGTTGTTCATGGTACAAACGCAGTATATGAAAACTTCTCGCTTCAGGGTCTTAGCGATAATTGCACTCGGATTATCACTTCTGCTTCCGGCTCGCGCCGCGGACTCTCAGAAACCAGGAGCAAAAATTCGCGTCCTGCTCATCACCGGCGGACATGATTTTGAGAAAGACGCGTTTTTCAAAATGTTCAAGGACAACCCGGATATTTCATACGAGGCAGTCGAGCACCCGAACGCGTATGAGCATTTCCAACCCTCGGCGGCGAAGCAATACGACGTCATTGTCACTTACGACTTCAATCAAAAGATAACGGACGAAGCCAAGGCCGACCTGATCGATCGATTGAAAGAAGGAAAAGGGCTGGTGGTGCTGCATCACGCCATCGCCACTTATCCGGATTGGCCGGAATACTGGAAAATTATCGGTGCGAGGTATTACCTACAACCAACGGTCGTGGATGGCGTGGAGAAGAAACGATCCGCGTACCAGCACGGCCGCGATTTCAAAATCCACGTCGCTGACCCAAACCACCCGGTGACGCGCGGGCTCAGGGACTATGCGATCCACGATGAAACCTACAAGTGGTTCGATGTGGCGAAGGAATGCCATCCGCTGTTGACCACGGATGACCCGGAGAGCAACCCTGTGATTGCGTGGGCAAAGACTTATGAGAAAGCGCGGGTTGTCTATATGCAGTCCGGTCACGATCACTTCGCGTACGAGAATCCCGCATATCAGCAGGTGCTGAAGCAGGCGATTCAGTGGACTGCACAGCGACGCTGAAGGGCTTTGGATGTTCATCAAAGTCATCGCCTGCGAGATTGCGGTGCGCGAGCTGTACTATGCGGCGTCGCGCTCCCGCAATCTGGTTGACCTCGAGTTTTTGACCCAAGGCCACCATGACACGCCAAACAAAGGACGAGAGGAAATTCAGGAACGAATCGCTGCCGTGCCCCCGGGCAAATACGACGCGATTGCTCTCGGCTACGGGCTTTGCAGCAACATTTTGGCAGGCCTGACTGCGTCGCACACACCATTGGTGATTCCACGCGCGCACGATTGCATAACTTTATTTCTCGGCTCAAAGGAGCGATACCAGACTTGTTTTAGCGAGCGGCCGGGAACGTATTACTACACTTCCGGCTGGCTGGAGTGCGCTCGGCGACGCGGGGCCAAAGGCATGAACTGGGGTGGGGCTTCTTTGCCCGCGAGCGCGAACCTGAACTTCAAGGCGGCTTACGATCAATGGGTGCTGAAGTACGGAGAAGAGAAGGCGAAGTTTTTGTTCGAGGAGATGAGTCGATGGACGGAGGCTTACACCCACGGAACGCTCATCGATTATGATTTTCTCAAACCGCTGAACTTACCCGAACAAGTCCGGCAGATTTGCCGCGAGAAAGGTTGGGAGTATGACCAACTATCGGGCGATTTAAGCTTGTTTCAGAGGTTGCTCGACGGCGACTGGCCGGAGTCGGACTTCCTGGTCGTGCTGCCGGGCCAAAAGGTTGGAGCCAGCTTCGACGAGAAGGTGATTGGGGTGGTTTGAGTTTACCTGGCGATGCCCGGGAAAATAAGATGTTTATACCAGGCAACCAGGCTGGGCCCCGCGAAGACCCATAGGGCGGCGGCCGCAGCAATATAAGGGCCATATGGGAGCCGGGAAGAAAGCTCACGCTTGCGCATGAGAACAAGCGTCGTGCCGACAACCGCGCCAACCAGGGAACTGACGACAAGGGAAAAAAACACTGCGCGCCAGCCGAGGAAAGCGCCGATCGCAGCCATGAATTTGACGTCGCCCAAGCCCATCGCTTCACGCGGCAAGACGACTTCTGAAGTCATCGCTTCGAGATGCGGAACGTCCTCCGGTTTTAATTCTTCTTCGCCGATGCGCAAGCGATCGGGGCTGAGCCGCACGGGAACATCTTTATAACACCGATCGATCAATTCGACCGTTCGCGCCTTCAAAACAATCGTGTCCGACTGCCGGTAGAAAACTTCCTCGTAAAAAATGCTTTGGTCAGGCAGCTCCAGCGCGGTTTCGGTGAAGACCACGCGGCTTTCGGCAGAAAACTTCAATCGCTGTCGGCCAAAAATGAGTTTGCCTCCTCGCACGATAAGATAAACCACACCTGCTCCGATGGCGGCACCCAGCAAGCTTTGCTTCATGGATTTAATCGAATCGAAATCGACTCCGTGCATCCGGGGCACAAGGAATGAGCAAATGAACCCGAGCACCGCCCCGCCTATGGTTATTTCGTCGGGAATGATCAGGTGTTCGAAATCGATAAACGTCGCGACAATCAGCCCCGAGAGGAACACGGCATAAATGACTGCCATGATAAAGGATTGCTGACCGAATGCTATCCAAGAGATAAGAAAAACAATGCCCGTTAACAATTCCACCAGGAAATAGCGCACCGATATAGGCGCGCCGCAGTTCCGGCATTTGCCGCCCAAGTATACCCAGGTAACCAGCGGTATGTTGAGATACCAAGGAATGGAATATTGACAGTGCGGGCAATGGGATGGCGGCGACACGACGCTCTGGCCCAGCGGCATCCGATGGATGCAGACATTAAGGAAGCTGCCCACCGTGCAACCGAACACAAAAAAAACCAGCGCCCAAAACCAGGGAGGCACCGCCGACCAGACGGCTGGATCGAACAAGTGGGTCATGGGCAAATACCGAGTTTGGATTGATGGATTTCTGGATTAGTGGATCGGTGGATTGCTGGAGCCGTGGTTTGGTGGATTAACCGGTTAATGGCCGGCTGGGTCGATGGGTGCCGCCTGCGAGATTCTTCATTAATCCAATCCATAAATCCAGGTTTCGGATCAGCCATAGACATTTTTTTCGAGGGCCGCGCGCATGGCGGCCAGGGGGGCGGGTCGGCCAGTCCAGATTTCGAGAGCTTTCGCTCCCTGGTATAGGAGCATACCTATACCATTGGCGGTGCGGCAGCCGGCTTGCTTTGCCAATTTCAGCAGCGGTGTCTCAGCCGGCCGATAGATCATGTCGTATACCCCTGCAGCCTTGTCCACGGGAAACTGTTTTTGGTCTAACGGCAAAGGATCGTCGGCCTTCAACCCGAGTGAAGTCGCGTTGAGCATCAGGTCGACGGATGACGACGGATATCCCAGCTTAACAGAAAGGGCCGGGTATTGCGCGCGAATATCACCGGCTACCGCCTCCGCTTTATCACGAGAGCGATTGACGAGGTAAAGCTCCGAGATCCGCTCCGAAGCCAGTTTCAAGGCGGCAGTACGCCCTGCCCCGCCGGCACCAAGCAGGAGGATCCTCTTGCCCGCCAGTCCAGCCTGCAAGTCCTCTCGTAACGCTCGGGTGATAGCGTCTGCGTCCGTGTTGTATCCGTGGGACCGCAGTTCGCCAGGGGCCTCATTAAATTCGCGCAGCGGCTGCCATGAGCCGTCCGGTTTCCTGCCTTCGAAAGCAATCGTATTAACGGCACCCCAGGCTTTGGCGGCAGGGTCGATGAAGTCCACCAATTCGAGTGCGAGGATTTTGTGCGGCACGGTTAGGTTCAGGCCGATGAAATTCATTGCCTGCGCGCCGGCAAGCGCATCGCGCAGGTCATCGGGATGAACGTCGAAGGCGGCATAGCGCCAGTTCAAACCTAACGCAGCCAGGCCCGCATTCTGCATTGCCGGCGAAGCAGAGTGCTTTACCGGGTGTCCATACACAGCGCACAGACGCGTGCAGGCGTCCATGGGTTGGGCAAACGGCTCGGACACGCGGGGTATATAGGCCAAACCCGCCCCGACTTCAAAGCCAAACATTTTATAGGGCCAAAGGAAAACGCCTTGAAATCTAAATGCTCTTCGCAGTGGTGCTTCTTGTTCTGCAGCAAGTTGGAAAAGTGCGGAAATAATCCGCCCCGTCATTCCGCAGCGCCCTCAAAAGTCTTGCTGGGACTCGCATCAACGAATCCAACACAAAACTCGTGACTTTTTACTTGCAATATGCTTCTACTCCGTTCTGCCGTTCTGGTGCTGCCGCTTCTCGAGAGAAGTGGCGGGCGTCCAGAGGCTGCTCCATAACTCACCGCACCGGAGCGGCAGTTTTCTTCAAACGGAAACGAGCGGCACAAGCCGAAGCTTGCGCCGCTCGCCATTCCGCTATACCCCCGAGCGCCCTCTACTATACGTCATAGTAGAGGAAAAACTCATACGGATGCGGCCGCAAACGGAGGGCGTCGTGCTCTTTCCGCTTGGATGAGATCCACATATCCAGGAAGTCCATTGTGAAGACGTCGCCTTTAAGCAAGAACTCATGGTCCTTTTCGAGCGCGACGATGGCTTGTTCGAGGCTGCCGGGCACTTGTTTGACTTTGGCCATTTCTTCAGGCGGCAGTTCGTACAGGTTTTTATCCATAGGCTCACCTGGATCGATCTTGTTAAGTATGCCATCCAGGCCGGCGAGCAGCATCGCAGCAAAAGCGACGTACGGGTTGGCGGCTGGATCCGGCGGGCGGTACTCGATACGCTTGGCCTTGGGATTCTCGCTGTAAGTCGGGATACGAATGGCCGCGCTGCGATTCCGCGAGCTGTAAGCCAGGTTCACGGGCGCTTCGTAGCCAGGCACGAGCCGCTTGTAGCTATTCGTGGTCGGGCTGCAGAAAGCGCACAAAGCGTGGGCATGCTTCAGCAGGCCACCGATGTAATTCAGCGCCATCTTGCTCAGGCCAGCGTACTCATTGCCGGCAAAGAGCGGCTTGCCCTTCTTCCACAAGCTCTGATGCGTGTGCATGCCGCTGCCGTTATCGCCGAAAAGCGGTTTGGGCATGAACGTGGCCGTCTTGCCGTGGCGCCGCGCGACGTTCTTGACGACGTAGCGGTAAACCATCATGGCATCGGCGCTTTTGACGAGGGTCTCGAACTGATAATCAATTTCCGCCTGGCCGGCCGTGGCGACTTCGTGGTGCTGGCGCTCGATCTGGACGCCCAATTGTTCCATCAGCAACACCATTTCCGTACGGATGTCCTGCTGAGTGTCCGCCGGGCCAACCGGGAAATAGCCTTCCTTGTGCCGAATCTTGTAGCCAAGATTCGGCATTTCATCCTTGCCGGTATTCCAGATGCCTTCCTCGCCGTCGACGCTGTAAAACGTGCCGTTGCTCTTGGAATCATACTGCACGTTGTCGAACACGAAGAATTCGGCTTCGGGTCCGAAGAAGGCCTGGTCGGCAAGGCCGGTGCTGACGAGGTATTTCTCAGCGCGCTGGGCGATGCCGCGCGGGTCGCGGATGTAAGGTTCGAGGGTGCCGGTTTCGGAGATGGTGCAGGTCAGTGACAGTGTCGGCTCCGTCATAAACGGGTCGATGAACGCCGTGTTGGGATCGGGCATCGCCAGCATGTCGGATGCTTCAATACTCTTCCAGCCGCGAATCGACGATCCGTCAAACCCCAGCCCTTCGGAGAAAATCTCCTCGGTCAGTTCGCGAATGGGACAACTGAAGTGCTGCCAGGTGCCGAAAGTATCGACGAACTTGATGTCGATCATCTTGGCCCCGCTCTTTTTGGCTAACTCAATTACGCTCTTGGGTGTACTCATTAGTATGGTTCCTTATTCCTATTTCTGTTTTGGTTTGGTCCGCCGCGCCGGGTGCGCCACCCATGGAACCTGAATAGCACATCCACGCGGGCGAAATTGTTTTAGTCTGGACTACAACTGGCTGGCACCTCCGGTGTGATACGCCTCTTCGCCATGCTCGGCAAGATCCAGACCCGAGGTTTCGGTCTCGATCGAGACGCGCAAGCCCAGGATGGCGCGGACAGCGAAGCCGATTATTGCCGTCATCACCGTCGCAAGGGCCAACGTGATCGCAATGGCCTTGAGCTGTTCCAGGACCAGCGGCTGCAAGCATGTATTGTGGATGTACGGTGTCAAGTTGGCCGAGAGGTTCGCATTCGCAGCGGTGCGCGCGAGAAAGCCGGTCAGCAACGCGCCCAGCGTCCCGCCCACGGCATGCACGCCGAACGTATCCAGCGCATCGTCATAGCCGAACCAGGATTTGATTTTGAAGCAGAAAAACCACGGGATAATTCCGGCGGCAATGCCGATCAGAAAAGCGCCCTGGGGAGTGACAAATCCGCACGCCGGCGTAATTACCACCAACCCCGCCACGGCGCCGGAACAAAAGCCCAGTACGCTGGGCTTGCCGCGCGTAAGCCACTCGACTACTGGCCACACAAACGACGCCACCGCGGTCGCAATGGTGGTGGTTGTGAACGCGTTCGCCGCGATGCGATCGGCGCCGACGGCGCTGCCCGCGTTGAACCCATACCAGCCGACCCAAAGCATTCCGGTGCCGACCATGCAGAGCACCATGCTGTGCGGCGCCATAATCTCACGGCCATGCCCGGCTCGCTTGCCAAGGATCAGGCACAGAATCAAAGCCGACCACCCCGAGGACATATGCACCACAGTCCCGCCGGCGAAATCGATCGCGTGGATCGCCGCTTTGGCATTGCCCACTCCGTTCATCCACCCGTCCACGCCCCACACCATGTGCGCCAGTGGAAAATAAACCAAAAACATCCAGAGGGTCACGAACAGCAGGATGGCCGAAAACTTCATGCGTTCCGCAATCGCGCCGACGATCAACGCCGGCGTAATGATCGCGAACATCAATTGGTACATCGAATAGACGTTGTGCGATACCCAACTGCCGTAGTCCGGATTGGGATCGCCATCAACCCCGTTCAAAAACGCCCAATCCAAACTTCCCCAAAAAGGCTTGCCGCTGTGGAAAGCAATGCTGTAGCCACATACGAACCAAAGAATCGTTACGAGTCCGGTAATTCCAAGGCACTGCGCCAACACCGAAAGCACGTTCTTGCGCCGAACCAGCCCGCCATAAAACAGGGCCAACCCCGGGAGCGTCATGAACAAAACCAGAGCGCTCGAGGCCATTTGCCAGGCGTTATGGCCTGGCCCCGGGCCAGGTATTTCCGAGGGCGCGTTTGTGCTCGCGTTGCGCGCAGCATTGTTGACGTAGGCCTCCAAGTCTTCAACGCGCTCGGATAGCTGGCGCTTGGGCGGCGCTGCATCCGCTGCGCGCAAAACGGGCGCCAGCGACAACAAGCCTGTAAGTACACAAGTCAAGTACAGTATCTTTCTCATTTGGGTTCTCAATTTGTGGGTTGGCAAGTTCAGTTCAGACCGCGGCAACTCCTTTCTCCTCCGTTCGGATCCGCACCGCTTCCTCTATGGTTGACACGAAGACTTTGCCGTCTCCGATCTTCCCGGTTTTTGCCGCTTTGATGATCGCGCCGATGGCATCCTCCGATTTCTCGTCGGCAATCACCAATTCGATTTTGATCTTCGGCAGAAAATCCACCGTGTATTCGCTTCCGCGATAGATCTCGGTGTGTCCTTTTTGCCGGCCAAATCCTTTCACCTCCGTCACCGTCATTCCCTCGATCCCTATTTCTCCCAGGGCATCCTTCACTTCCTCCAGTTTGAATGGTTTGATGATTGCTTCAATTTTCTTCATTGGGTTCAGCGGGTAGTTAGCACACTTCGCTCGCCATAATCATTCGGATTGGCGCACACGGCCCCCGGTGACGCACCGATCATGCCAAGCAACGAACTTTTTCCTAAGACCCTTTATATCAGATGTTTGAAAAACAAATTGGGGCATCAAGCCACCGCTTTTTCTGTTTCATTTTGACCATCGTGGGCAAATCTCAGCAGCAATTCCACCGCAACAATTGCCCGGCATCCGAAAGTTTTTCTGTTAATTGATTGGCCGTAAGGAAACCCACTACTGAGGTGCATTGCTCTCAAGAATTACGCTGGCTACCCCAGTTGTCTCAACCCCCTGAATTGAGCAAAGCTAATCAATAGAACCTGATGGTTCTTCGGACCTCAAGGAGGGGTTCGAAACTCATACTCTGTGAACCTTATGCCTAAGTTGGAACGAATTCTCCTGGTGGACGATGACGATGATTTCATTCTGCTGCTCAAGACTGCTTTTGACTTTGCCGGGTTCCGTGGTCTGCTCCAGGTGGCCAAAGACGTGACTGGCGCGCTTAGATTCTTTGAGCGATCAAATCTCGACTGCCTTCCGCAACTAGTGCTGCTGGATGTGAAACTCCGTCCCGGCAGCGGGTTTGATGTTCTGCGCTGGATGCGTGCCCAGCCGCACCTTCAGGCGATCCCGGTTAAAATCCTCGCCGGCATGCAAACGGACTCCGATCAACAACTAGCCGCCGAACTGCGTGCCGACGAGTACCTGATCAAACCTATCGAATTCAGCCGACTGCTTGAAATCGCGGAGCACATTTGCTCTCCGGCCCCCGAGCACTATTTGGTGCCTAACCGCTAGACTGACCCGGTCTGCTGGTTTTAATCTGGCGCGAGAGTCCCAGCACCAGGCCGGCGACGATTACGATGCCCCCGAACAACTGACCCCAATGCAGGCGTTCGCGCAACCAGACAGCCGCGATGATGACGCCAAACAGTGCCTGAGCGAAAATCGTCAATGCGGCCACGTTGATCGGACAATCCCGTATGACTACGAACCAAGCCGTGTAGCCCACGGCCGTGCACACCACGGCCAGGTAAGCTAGCAAGGCCCAGGCACGCATCGGCAATTCCTGCGCGGCCAAAACGGTTGCCCGGCCGTCGATCAGCAAATTCACAGCGGTGCCGAACAGCAAGGCGATAGCGAGCATCTTGAACGCACTGGCATGCGCCACGATGGGCTTGCCAATTACCGAGGCGGCCGCCTCGCAAATAAACGAGGAAATGAAAATCAGGCTGGCGGCCAGACCAGTCCATTGAAAATCGGGCCGCCAGACGCCATGCAGCAGCCCGACACCCAGCAGACCCAGTGCAAACCCTGCGAGTCGTCGCGGACCGATGTGCTCGTGCAGGAACAGGGCCGCCGCCACCGAAGTCAGCAGCGGTTCCAACGCCATCAACACCGCTGAGTTGCCCGCCTGACCCAAGTCATTTCCGTACACTTGCAGCCTCTGCCCTATGACGCAGAGCACGACTCCCATAAGGCAGGTGTTGAGGAGCGCCTTACCCCGCGGTGCAGACCCGGGCAACCAAGGCCAAGAAAACAGCAAACAAAGGCCAGCCAACCCGAACCGGAGGGTTACGATTCCCCCGGTTACGTCGCCGGACGGAAGGTCCTGGCCCAGAACTTTGTAGGCCGAATAGACCGCGCCCCAGCAAAAGTTCATGACCAGCAGAATTATTAAATATGCGGGCTTCACGCGCGTCTAATGGCGCAGATACAAATCGGTTGCCTCTGATACCGCAAGTCCGATTTGGCGGGCAGCCCTGGCACCTCTTTCCAGCGGGGCCAATTTTAAGCTCTGCCAGACGTCTGGCGTTGTCTATGCTGCTGCAACCTCGTTGACATGAGAAAAATCGGACTCGTCCTCCTGCTCATCGCTGCCGGCGTCGGCGGCTATTTCGCCTGGATTCATTGGCAAAAAACCAGACTTGCAGAAGCCGGTCCCGGCCGGCCCACCACGGCTGTCGCCGAGGTTCGCGACATCAATTTCGCGGTTAATGCCGCCGGCGAAATTGCGCCTGCCGAACAAGTCTCCGTCCGCCCCGAAATCAACGGTCTTATTCTCTCCCTGCCGGTCGACCTCGGCGATCGCGTCAAAAAAGACGACCTGCTTTTCAAGCTGGATGACAGCGAACTGCAGCAACAGAAAGCGTCGAACCTGACTGACATTGAAAAGGCCAAGCTTGAACTCCAAAAGGCTGAGCGCGATTACAAACGCGCCCAGCAATTGCTCGTCGACAAACTGATTTCCCAGGAACTCTTCGACGATACTAAAACAGCTTACGACCTTGGTAAGAACGCACTCGAGAGCGCCGAGAAAGTCCTCGCCATCACCGAAGAACACCTTAGCAAAACGGAAGTTCGGGCGCCTTTTGATTGCACGATCCTCACCCGGCCGGTTTCAATTGGTCAGGCGGTATCCGGCTCCGGCGGTTTCAATAGCGGCACCGAGGTCCTCACCATTGCGGACCTCAATTCGATGATCATCAACGCCCAGGTCAACCAGGCCGATGTCCCACGCCTTAAAACCGGCCAGCAGGTCGAGGTGACAGTTGAGGCGGTCGCCGGCTTGCGTGCCACCGGAGTCGTCGAACGCATCTCTCCGCAGGCAACCATTCGCAACAACATCAAAGGCTACCCTGCCAGGATCGTCCTTAAAAAAGTCGATCCGCGGGTCCGGCCCGGCATGACCGCTAATGTCAAAATCCCCGTAGCCTCCGCCGGTAACGTAACTGCTGTTCCCTTAGCAGCTGTTTTTACCGAACGTGACCCGGACACCGGTGAAATGGAGCGGTTCGTCTACGTTCAGCAAGGCGAGAACTTCGAGAAACGTAATGTGAAGGTCGGTGTCTCTGACTATTTCTACGCTGAGATTCAGGAAGGGCTCGCCGCGGGTGACACTGTCTCGCTCGAAATGCCAAAGGACGAAGCGGAAAAGAAATCACATCAGATTGCCGGCATGCGCCCGGGTGGCGGCGACGTCAGCATGCCAGCGTCCAAACCAGGTTCAGGTTTGGCCCGCACCAACAATGCGACCGCGGCTACCAATAACGCCACGAAGCTGCTGCCCGCCGCCAACCAAACCACAGGCCAAAATGTGGCTGGCGGCAGTTCATAAGTCTTTGACTGCCAGAACTGAGCCATGAGAAAACTCGCTTTTGTGACGGCAGCGGTTGGCTAACCCCAAGCACTGACCATCCTATCTCAAACATGGCTTTAGTCGAACTGCGCAACGTCAGCAAAATCTACCGCCTGGGCGAAGAGGAAATCCGCGCTCTGGACGACGTGAGCACCGATATCGAGGAAGGCGAATTCATTTCCATCATCGGCCCTTCGGGCAGCGGAAAATCGACTCTGATGCACATCCTGGGCTGCCTCGATTCACCGAGTCGTGGCAGCATCAAGCTCGACGGCGTCATGATCCAAAACGCCTCGCCGCGCCAACTCGCCGCCATCCGCAATCGCAAGATCGGATTCGTTTTCCAGTTCTTTAACTTGCTGCCCAAGCTCAACGTCCTGCAGAATGTCGAGCTGCCCATGATCTACAGCGGCATCTCGGGGAAAGAACGCCGCGAACGCGCTATGACCGCTCTCGCCGCAGTTGACCTCGCCAACCGCGCCAAACATCGACCCAGCCAGCTCTCCGGCGGACAACAACAGCGCGCCGCGATCGCACGCGCGCTGGTCAACAATCCCCGCATCGTCTTCGCCGACGAGCCGACCGGCAACCTTGATTCCCATACCGGAGACGCGATTCTCAACCTTTTCCGTGAGCTCAGCACCCAAGGACGCACCATCGTGCTGGTCACCCACGATCCCGAAATCGCCGCCGTCACTCCCCGACGAATCGAAATCCGCGACGGCAAGATTGCCGAAAAAGTCGACCTCACCCTCGCCGGTCTGGCGAAGAGACCTGTGACCTCGCAGGTTAGTGCCGGTCCATGAAGTCCGAGGGCGGAATTCCACAGGCCGAAAATGAGGGCCGAAGTGAAATCCCATACCCTGGTGATTCGGATTTCAGCCTTTCGGCTCCTGGCGTTTCCAGCCAACTGCTGATCACGATACAAACGGGTCTCCGCGAAATCTGGGCTCACAAATTCCGCTCGCTGCTCACCATGCTCGGGATCATCCTCGGAGTGTCGAGCCTCGTCGCCATGTCCGCCCTTGTCGCCGGTATGGAGAAAGGCGCCCGCGAAGCCCTCGTGGCCATCGGCGGCCTCGAAAAAATCAGGGTGGAGGCTCAAGCCATCCCTACCGAGCAACGGCATCTCAGCGACCAGGCGGTGGGCATCACGATTAACGATGTCTATGCCTTGCAGAAAAGCGCGCCGCTGGTCCGGGAACTATCACCCGAAATGCGTGTGCCGGTTACCCTGTCCGCCAATGGCAAGAGCTTTCGCCCGTGGTATTGCAGCGGGGCGTGGCCCATCGCGCTGGAAATGAACGAGCACGTCATCCAGTACGGGCGCATGTTTAACGAAGTAGATGATGAAATGGCTCGGAGCGTGTGCGTCATCGGCACGGCCACTCGTGACGAACTATGGGGCGACCCTGAGAAAACCGGCAAGGAAACCATACCCATCGGCGAGACCATCTACCTCAATGGCATGCCGTTCACTGTGATTGGCATGTTCCAGCATTACGAGAGCGAACAGGATCGCAAGGCGCGAGAATTGGCCAAGCTCCAGGGGCCCGCAGCTAGAACCGGTGTCGCCCGCAATCGTGGAGGTGGCCGACACCGTGGCAGCAGCTTTGTTTTTTACCTGAAAAACGCCACCGTCCTGATTCCGCTGAACACGGCCTGGATGAAATTCCGCTACGGGGCCAGCATGGTCGCCATCTCTTCGGGCGGCGGCGGACGCACCGTGACCGGCGCGACCGGCGACCCGCGACTCTCGAGTCTGGAAATCAAAATCGCCGGCCTTGATGTCCTCCCTGAGTCACTCCAGCAAATCCGCAATGTCCTGATGACCACGCATAAAGGCATTGAAGATTTCACATTCCGCACTCAGGAGGATTGGGCCGAACAAATCAACACCTTCATCCACAACGCCCGGCTCAGCGGCGGGCTGATTGCGGGCATTAGCCTGCTGGTGGGCGGCATCGGTATCATGAACATCATGCTCGCTAGCATTTCGGAGCGCGTCCGTGAAATTGGCATTCGCAAATCGGTCGGCGCCGGCACCAGCGCTATCTTCATCCAGATACTCATCGAAGCCCTGGTAATCGCCGTGCTGGGTGGACTGACGGGCCTGGTCACCTCCTTTGGCCTGGTCCAAATGCTCAGCTCCATAGCTCCGACCGATAACACACCGATTATCACGCTCACCGCCCTTTCCATCGCCTTCGGCTTCAGCGTCCTGGTCGGCATACTCGCCGGCATCTTCCCCGCAATTAAAGCAGGGAAACTGAATCCGATTCAGGCGTTGAGGTATGAGTGATTCTGGATACTGGATACTACCATGACCTTCTCCAACACCATCGCCGTCGGTCTTAAGGAAGTCTGGTCTCACAAGTTCCGGTCATTGCTGACGATGCTGGGGATCATCCTTGGCGTAGCCAGCCTGGTTGGCATGGCGGCAATCATCAAAGGCATGGAGAATGGCATGAAGGAAACTATGATCGCCATGGGTGGCGCCGACAAAGTGCTGCTTGAGGATCAGGATGTGCCTGCCGAGCAGGAACATCTGTCCGATCAAGCTCCCGGCCGAACAATGGACGACGTTGAAGCCCTTCGCCAATCCGCCCCTTTGATGCGCCTGGTCTCGCCCACCATGGACGTGGACGATGTTGCTGTCTCGCGCGCTGATAAAATGGTTATGGTTGATGCCTCCGGTGTCTGGCCGAGCATCCTGGAAGTAAACTTGCACACACTGGAACACGGCCGCTTTTTTACAGATATCGACGAAGAGAACGCCAATGCGGTGTGCGTCATCGGCACTGGGATTCGGGACGAACTGTTTGGTTCGCCCGAACAGACCGGGCAGGAAATCGTGCCGGTCGGCGAAGTCGTCAATCTCAATGGCCAGCCCTTCACTATTGTAGGCATGTTCACCCATTACGAAGGGGAGCAGGAAAAGAAAGAGCGCGAATTGGCCAAACTGAAGCCGAAGGAACCTCAATCCGGACCGGCCCGCCGGCGTGGTTGGGGCCACGGGAATTGGGCGTTTCGCCGAAAGAACTATACGCTATATATGCCGCTGAATACGGCCTGGATGCGTTTCCGCACCGGGAACACCAACGGCGCTCCGGACAACCGGCTATCCGACATCGGTTTGAAAGTCACGGGCCTCGAACACCTTGATCCGGCGCTACAGCAGGCCCGCAATATACTCATGCTCACCCATCACGGGATTGAGGATTTCGGGTTTCGCACGCAGGAGAATCAATTGGAGAGCATTAACAAACAAATTCACAACGCGCGAATGAGTGGCGGTGTGATTGCGGCCATCAGTTTACTAGTAGGCGGGATCGGAATTATGAACATTATGCTCGCGAGCATTAATGAGAGGATTCGTGAGATTGGGATTTGCAAGGCGGTTGGTGCTACCGGCCTGGCAGTCTTCGTCCAGGTCCTGATCGAAAGCATGGTGATCGCGCTGCTCGGCGCGGCTCTCGGCGTGGCGGCCTCTTTCGGTTTTGTGCGTGTGCTGGAACTTGTCAGCCCGGTTTCCAACGCCCCGGTAATTACCCCCATCGCCTTGGCGATCGCAGTTGGCTTCAGCGCCGCCGTCGGCATCGTTGCCGGGCTGTTCCCAGCCTTTAAGGCTGCGCGATTGGATCCGATACAGGCGCTAAGGTACGAGTGAGCCTGGGTGCTGGATACTAGATTCTTGATACTCGATGTCGAATATCGGATTAGCTCTTTGAGTCAACATCCAGTATCCAGTATTCAGCATCCAACCTCAGCTCGGATTCGCTTCTTCCGGTTGCACCGCCGCCTTTGCCTGAGCCGCTTTTTTCTTCTGGTGACGGTCGACGATACGCCAGGAAATGAAATACGAAAGAACCGAGAACGGCGCGGCAAAGATCGCCCCTCCGACCACCGTATACCGTCCGACCTTTTCCAACAGCACCGTCATGCCGCGCAGAGTGAACAGCGTGTGATCGGGCCGGCCGATATGCGGCGGCAATTGGTGCGGCGAGGTCAGCAAAAAATAGCCGATAATATACTCCCACCGATACACCACAGGCATGAACGGAAAGATCACGTCGTGCAGGGTTCCTGCGATAACCGCCGCAAGGATGTTGCTGCCGCTAATCCAGGCGAACAGGATCGATAGCAACGTCTTCAAACCGAACAGCGGAGTAAATCCGAAGAACACACCGATGGCTATGCCGCCGGCGATGGCTTGCGGCGTGTCGCGAATCGCCAGCAGCTTCAGCGAATGTTCGTGCAGCCAGCGCCGGGGATTCATGTGGAAACCCCTAGGCTCCGGGCTCGTCGATTGAATTCAACCACATCCGCGTAGCACACTCCCCGCCCACCAAAAATGTCCAGAGCCGAGCCAATAGTGAGGTCCACTCGCCCGTGCCCAAGGTTCTGGACTGTCTCCAGGTCCGCGAGCGAATTGGCGCCGCCGGCATACGTCACCGGCGCCGGCGACCATTCGCCGAGTCGCGCCACCAAATCACGATCGATGCCGCGGCTCAAACCCTCGACATCGACCGCGTGGACCAGAAATTCCGCGCACCAGGGCGCGAATCCCTGCAGAGTTTCGCGGGATAAAGCCATATTGGTGAAATTCTTCCAGCGGTCGGTTACCACCACGTACTGGCCGTCGCGCCGGCGGCAGCTCAGGTCGAGGACCAATCGATCGGGGCCAACGCGCTCTGACAGCGCCCGCAATCGATTCCAATCGACCTGGGCGTCGTGGAAAATCCAGGAAGTGACAATGACGTGCGAAGCGCCGGCATCGAGCCAGCCGGATGCGTTTTCCAGGTTGACCCCGCCGCCTAATTGCAGGCCACCGGGATACGCCGCCAAGGCGGCCCGTGCCGCGGCCTCATTTCCCGAATCCAACTGGATGACATGCCCGCCCTTGAGCCCGTCGCGGCGGTAAAGCTCGGCAAACCACGCGGCGGGGCGCTCGGAAACAAAGTTGGTTTGCAGTTCTGCCGCTGGGCCTGCCAGCGTGCCGCCCACGATCTGTTTCACTTTGCCCTGATGCAAGTCAATGCAGGGACGAAACATACCGATAAACTAGTAGGCAGGCCCTTGAATTCAAAGCCCGAAATCGGTGACGCGAAAGCTACGAAACCTTCGCTTGCTCCAATCGCTCACTTCGTGCGCGGGAATGCCGTCGATTTTCTCGCTGCCATCGTCGCTGAGGATTTGGACGTCGTGCAGCGCGAATTGCGAATAAATGACAATCGCCTCGGGATGGTAACGGTTAAAATGGTCCACTTTCACCCTTTTAGGGGCTGCCTGGCCGCCGGCCCAGCGGTACAGCTCAAATGGGCCTCCCTCCTCAAACGCACCTGCAATGATGAGATATTGGCCTTGATATAAGGCAATGTCACGAATGCCCAAACCGTCTAGATCCAATTGGAGAGGCGCTCCGAGCCGAGCAGCAGCGCCCTCAATTACCTCGTTGGGATTCAGCAATGGGACCAGCAGTGCTTTGTGCTGGGGAATTGGGTTGCGAAATCCTATCAGCAGATGGCCGTCCGGCGTTGCCGAAAGCCCCTCGATGTTCAACGCTCCACGCTCTTTCGGGGCCAATTCAGCGGCGTCAGCAAGGTGGAACCTGGCCAGCGCCGGCTCGCGTCCGAGATCATCGAGCAACGATTTATACGGCCTGCCCACCGGTGTCAGCATGACCTCGCCGTCGCTTACTTTGATATCAGTTGCAAAAAAACGGCAGCGATTGGACCGCTCCTTGCCGTTTTTATTGCGTCCGTGAGATCCAATCCAAAAAGCGCGGTCACCGAGGCGCGCTCCGGCTTCCAAATCCGCCTCGCGGGATTTGCCCGTCACTTCGAGGAACGCGTTGCAATCGAATTCTTTTAGCGGCGGCCCGCCGTGCTCGCTCGAGTAAAGTCGCAGCACGTTGCTTTCATCATCGGCGACGACGAACAGATTAGAAGAGACTGCGACGGCGCCGGAGGCGTCGGCCATACCGGTGTAGAGCATCGGCTTGACCAAAGTCCAGCGCTCGGCGCGCGCGCAGCAGACTGAGAATAGGAGCCACAAAATGCATATCCAACGCATGGCCCAAAGTTGGCAAGCAATCCCCAGCGGCGCAAGCCGGAGCGCGGGACGTCCCGGCCCACAGCGGCCCGAACGATGCTAACCGCAACGACCGTTCACATTCGACCCAAAGAAGGATTTTCCAAAGCTCCTATTACAACTTCAGCCTGAAAAATCTCGGCGAGGGCGTCGCAGGGAGTTGGACTGAGATTAGACTACTATTGGTCGACCGTGCTGGGGTCAGCACCGACCAGGAATTGGTCAAAGCCGGCGTTGCCGTGGCTTCCAATTGCGCGGCACCGGCAAAGCTCGTCCAGGAGAGGTCGATATTAGTGCCCGCCTTTGCAATGTTTAGGCGGAGCTGAGTCGTGAGAAGCTGAGTGATTTGCGTCGACCATTGGCTTGCGCTGGAAGGATACATTTGAATAGTCCAGAAAGTGGTCGGATCAGCAGGATCAACGCAGGTGGAGCTGTAATCGCCCCATCGGCTCGTCCCGCCACTACCGTCGTCGTAGCTCGCGCTGCCGGCTTTGAGCAGCAGCAGGTTGCCGAACCGAGTCACGCCCTTGATTGTCTCACCCACCGTCGCATAGCAACTGATGAAGCTGGTAGAACTGCAGCCGTTGCAGGCGATAACCAACGTACCGTTAGTGCTCGCGGCGATCGAAGGATAGAACAGATCGAGCGCCGGATCGACGATGGTTCCAGATTCGAGCACAACGGCATTCGTAGCGCTGATGCGATACCAACGCACTGCGGCCCGGCCGCCGATTTCGGTGTTGTGCACAGCGTAGAGCACATTATTCACCCGATATACAGCCCCGCTAAACCGGGCATCGCCATTATCGACAGTCAGGTTCGGATCGGGCTGGGCCGGATCGATCGGCGCAGTGTAACCGGGCACCGTGAGGATGCTTGAGCTGCCCAACGAGGCTGTGCCGGGACCGGCAGCGTTGGAAACCACAAACGTAATTAAGCTCGTATTTGTAACGAAATTGCCGGTAGTCAGGTCGACCCCAAGGCTCGCCGTTGAGAGCACATTGCCACCAGCAGTACCGTCCACCGCGATCGCGGACTGCAGAACAATGCCGCGCGTGCCTAAAGCAAGATTTGAAAAACGTGTGAAATTGGCAACTGAGGGAGTCGCCGCCAGGAGATTGGTCTTGGGAATGGAGATAAGTGTTGAGGACACGAGGTTGCCACTGGCGTCGAACATATCGCCGGAAACGTAGACCCCGTGTGCATCCAACCCCAACGTCGGAAAATCAGCGGTGGTGGAAACGGTCGGATCGGAAGTGACGGCAAAACCTTTCCATGGACCGGTTGGATCGATTGTGGTGGATACCGCCACCAGGAAATGATTGCTGTTGATAGTGCCGGTCGTGTCAAAATCAATTTCAGCGGCGAACCAACGCTGGCAGGTCGGATCGTAAATGAGCCGCGTATCGGTAACATCCCAGTTAGCAGGAATCGTGACACCGGCCTGCCGCCAGAACAGCAAGTTTGTCAGGCTCTGTACGCGAACAGCATTCCTCTTATCAAAAACGGCAAACCGGCCATTGATGAACTCAACATAGTTCGTAGGTCCGACGGCGCCATCGCAGTCCGGCGGCGTGTCGATCGAGTCCACCCCCAGGGTGCTGGCGGTAAAGTTCAGGCCAGTGCCCATGACCACAGCAGCGGGAGCGGGTGCTGTAATAATCATTAACAGCACAGCAAAGGCGGCGAAGCAGGAAGCGAGCTCGAATTTTTTATACCGGGCGACTGCCGGGCGTCGGGTAGCGCAGATTTTCAATCTGCAGTATCGCAGGTTTGTCAACCGGTTGAAGTTCCAACCCATCCGGGCGGGGTAATGCGAAGATTGCGCCAGAACCTCTGTTGAACGGAACATGCAGCGTAGAGTATTGCCCCCCTCCTCACCGAACGCAAGAAATGCCCACACCTCGCTCCGAGCGAGGGGTCGGAATGGGTTTTGTTTCTTAATCGTTATCCCTCCCTGGAAGCGAACGGCACGCATTGCGCGCTGTCCTCATTTGCTCCCATTCATTTTCTGTATCAACTCACCCGGGTTGAACGCTCAATCAGCGCATGGTATAGCAAGAACATCAACCGTCGTTTAATCCATACACCGTTTGCCGGCCCGATGAGCGCCGGCTTCACGGCAACCTTGCTTGCGGTCTTCCTTCTGACCGGGTCCCAGACCGGATTTGCCCAACCCCGCTTCGACGACGAGTTCTACTTCGACGGCAGAGATTCCGGTCCCATCGTGCGCACCGAAGGGGGCCAACTCGTCAACGAGGACACCGTTCGCACCGCCCGCGAAACCGCCCCGCACAGCATCGATTTTCCGGCCTGGACCAACTCAGTCGAGTTCGAGCAAGACGTCTTTACCTTTGCGCGAATCATTTTCCGCTCTCGCCCCGGCCGGCCCAGCATGCTCGGTTGGGTAAACGATTACCCGGACGGTGACCTGAATCTGTCCTATCGGCTCCAGCAACTGACCTCGCTCGTGGTCAACCCGGATGGGCGCGTGCTCAAACTGACCGACCCCACCCTGCCCGAATACCCGTTCATCTTCATGTCCCACCCCGAAGCCATGGAGCTCACCGACGAGCAAACTCGCGCCTTGCGCGCCTACCTGCTCAACGGCGGCGCCTTGCTCGCAGATGACATGTGGGGCGAGCGGAGTTGGCAAGGCTTTGCCGCCGCCATGAAGCAGATCCTGCCCGACCGCGGCTGGACTGAATTGCCCATGGAGCATCCGGTGTTTCACTGCGTGTTCGATCTGCATCCCCCGATACGCAACCTGCAGGTGCCAACCATTCACCTCTGGCGCCGCGGTTACGATCCTTCCAATCCGCAGTCATTTCCCTCCTGGTTCCGCGGCGGCGGCTCGCAGGACATGCACGTGCGCGCCTGGCTCGATGACAAGCAGCGCATCATGGTCATTGCCACACACAACAGCGACACCGGCGACGGCTGGGAACGCGAAGGCGAAGACCAAACTTACTTCGAAACCTTTTCTGAACCGCGCGCTTATCCGCTGGCAATCAACATCATTTTCTACCTCATGACGCATTGAGAGTGATGCGTGAAGCGTGAAACGTGATTAGCTTCCAGTGGCGCTCAAGCCAGAGCCAGTTGATTTCCTCTGGCGTCATTTCACTGCTTTCAAACCCGCCAATCGGCGCAGCACGTATCATGTTCACGTTTCACGTTTCACGCATCACGTTTTACGTTTCACGCTTCACATCCCCTGACCCTTCCGCCTGTAAACCTTATGAATCGCGGCTTGGTCCACGGGCTTGACCAGCAGTTCATCGATATTCACGTGTGCCGGACGCGACGCCACCCAGACTAGAATCTCTGAAATATCTTCGGCTGTGAGCGGCTGGGTACCTTCGTAAACCTTTTTCGCCCTGGCCTCGTCGCCTTTGAAGCGCACCAGCGAGAATTCGGTTTCCGCCATGCCAGGATCAATCGAACACACGCGGATGCCGGTGCCGTTCAGTTCCAGGCGCAGAGCACGGCTGATCTGCAACTCACCGGCTTTGGCAGCGCAATAAGCTGCGCCGCCCTCGTAAGCCACGCGGCCGGCCAGCGAACCGATATTCAGAATCGAACTGCCCGGATTCTCCAGCATCAGCGGCAGCGCGGCCCGCGTCATGCGCAAAAGGCCCAGCACGTTGGATTGGATCATGCCCTCCCAATCCTCGTCCTTCGCTTCGGCAACTGTATCCAATCCCAAAGCGCCGCCGGCATTGTTAATCAGCACATCCAGTTTCGGCTTGGCGGCAGCGCTTTTAGTCCCCGTTCCGGTCTCGCTGATTCGCTGCCGCGCCCAGGTCACAAAGCGCTCGACACTCCCGGTTTGGCTTACGTCGAGCGACTCGACGTGGGCCTCCGCGGCGCCCGCGGCGAGCGCTTCCTTGGCTGCCGCGCGCAGTTTCTCGATCCGTCGCGCGCCCAAAAGCAGCCGCGCCCCCTCCGCGCCAAACGCCCGCGCCGCCGCCGCGCCGAATCCGCTGGACGCGCCCGTGATCAAAACCCACTTGTTCCTAAGATCCGTTTTCATCGCAGCTTCAATAGCCCAAGCCCGCAGTAAAGCCAACAAGTTTGGGGGTGAGTACGGCCTATCAAGAGCAGCATTTCGAGCCCCGCCAGGGGCGACATCTCGGTATGATCCACTCACCTGCTTGAAAATGTGGCGCTCGTTGTACTCGAACGGTGCCGGCAAGGATGCCGGCGCTCCCAGAAAGACGGCGCTTTCGGAACAATGGCCAAAACTCGCACTGCCGATTGACTTCTGTGGGTTCTCGATTGATAAGGTTGATCGTCTGTTTCATACCATGAGAGCGTGTTGGGAAAATGTTGAAGTTGCGCCGGCCTGCCGCATGGCCGGGTCGTTGTTTTCTCGTGGGCACGGTTCCGGCCGCTGCGAGCGGGGACCGCTCGCGCTCCGTCAGCGAAACACGTGAGACATCCATTGAGCGAGTCCAAAGCCCAAAACCATCGTTCTGCGGCAGATTCTTTTGCCGAGACGCGCGCGCCATTTCCCCAGTATTTTCTGGCCGCAGCCGTCATCGTGGGGATCACCCTGCCGGCTTTTCTGCTCCAGCCGATCGTCGGACACCGGGCGGTGTCATTGATTTACTTGCTGACGCTGGTGATACTGGCGTTGTTCGTTCAGCGGGGGCCAACCTTGTTCGCGGCCGGCTTGAGCAGCCTGTTCCTGCTCTTCTTCTTTCTTCCGCCGATCGGCAGTTTCCATATCAGCAGTGCCGAGGACACATTCATGTTCGCCACGTACTTCTTTGTGGCGCTTGTCCTGGGCCAACTCACCGCGCGGATTCGGGCCCAGGAGCGCGTCGAACGCCAGCGCCAGGAACATGCCACCGCCCTCTACTTGCTCACCCGCGAACTCCTGGAAGCAACCAACCTGGATGAACTGATGCAAAAATCCGTAAACCACCTGACCCGGGTTTTTGGAATCCAGGTAGTCGTGCTGCTTCCCGACGTCTCATCCCGAACCGGGTTCAAAGCGCATCCGGCCAGCACCGGCGAACTGGGCGGCCCGGAGCAGCCCGTGGTTGGGTGGGTATTCGAGCATGGCCAGCCGGCCGGCAAATTCACCGACACGC
>CAZUVM010000049.1:0-66135 GCA_964623885.1 uncultured Verrucomicrobiota bacterium | reverse complement strand
GAGGCTTGGCCCGAATGGCCCTTAGTTAAGCGCCCTATAATTCCGAGGTCTTGTTTTCCAGTAACGGCTGCGGTGGGAGATCTCGACGAACTGGCGGCGCGGTCGGTTAAGCACAGGGTAATGCTTGCGGCGACGTTTCACAGCGCGGGGTTCGCGCCGGCCGGGTCGGTAGCGGACTAAATCGCGGGCTAGGTTGAGTAGGAGGTCTTCCCAGAGCTGCCGTCGCATCTTGGAGGTGCGCGCTTTAGCAATGGCGCCACTGTATTGGCGCAGTGCATCGACGCTGCCCTTGAAACTAACGCGTTCTAGCGCGACCTGGTGGACAGCGACTGCCTCGGCAATGACACAGCGGATAAGGTTGTGGGCGACTAAGTAAGTGAGTAGTTCTTTTTCCGCCATTTCCGGGCTCTTGCAGCGCAACTGCTCCATGCCCATGGTCGTCTTCAGGTCCCGCAAACACAGTTCCAGTTGCCAACGCCGGGAGTAGAGCTCGATGAGCTGCTGAGCGGGGTAGAGTGCCGCATCCAGCAGAGTAGTGACCAGCGTGATGCGCCGAGCTCGGAAACCACGAATGGTGGCGGTGAAACGGATGACGCGCACCGTAATCTGGGCCGGTAACAGTGCCCATTCAGAGGCCGAAAGAATTTCAGAGTGCTGGTAGCCCTTTTTCCACGTGAACAGGCCGCCGTTCTTGCTCAGGCGGCGGGACTTGCGAAAGTCGACCTTGCGGGCGTGATGCAGTCGGGCTACGACATCGACGCCCTGCCGGGGTAAACCGGCCAGGGTGGTGTATTCCCCATAAGCGCGATCCCCCAAGAGGATGTCGCCTTTGTTGAGCTCCTCCCATAAAGCCCGCAGCAGGCGCAGGTCGTGACTGTGTAGATTGCCGAGCATGACCTTGAGCACAGCGCCGCTGCACAGGGAGAAGAGCACCACAAACTTCATCATAGGAAAACCGCAGCCGCGCTTCTGAGTGGAGGGCTGGGGATAGACTTTCTGGTTTTGCAGCGTGTCGGCCAGTTGCGTTGTGGAACCGTCGGCCACTTTGACCGGACGGCCCCGCAGTTGGCCGCCGGCGCCGGCACGCCGGTCGGCCGCCTGGGCCGTCAAACCCAGGGCTTTTTCCAGTCGCTCCCGGGGCAGGCGCTGGCGGGCCTGCACATAAGCCGAGTCGCCTTCGTCGATCCAGGTCCCTCCGGCTAATCGGAAGAGGGCTTGGACTTGGCGTACGACTTCGCGACAGGAGGTTTTGGGTTTGAGCAGTTGCCACAGGAAGCACTCGAAGGTCAGGCGCAGGGTGAAGACCCGCTGCCGGCTATTGGGACCTTGGTCCTCTGCCGAGAGCAGTGGGGCGGGCAGCAAGTCGCGCAGATGGTCCTGAAGCTGGCCGAGGGTGGCCTGGCGGAGGTGATGGGCAGTCCGGCGGCCCAGCGCCGCCAGGCGGGAGCGGAAAGAAGGGAAATAAGGTGTTTGCATGTCCAGTATATATACTGGACATACTTGACGCGCCAGCTAAAATTCTCTCCATGAGCAAGCGACAAACTCTGCCTCGGGTGGAACAGGAGTATGAGCAACTGCGCCGACAACTCGCTCAGTTGGGACCGATCAGCCAGGGGTCTGTCCAGGACCGAACCGCTCGCAAGGGCGGCGGTGCAGGTTATCAGTGGACTCGCAAAGTGGCTGGTAAGACGGTCACCGTTTCGCTCACCTCAGAGCAATTTGCCAAGATGAAAGAAGCCGTGGGCAACTATCGCCAGTTGCGTCGCCAACTCAGAAAAATGGAGAACCTTTCTCGCCGAATGATCTTCAGATCATCCCCGCACCGACGTCGTCGCAAACGATTGACCCAAAAAGTTTTAGGCACTAACTAAGGGCCATTCAGGCTTGACCCTAGGCTTGGCCCCAGGCTTGGCCCTTTTTCTCACGCTGATCCTTCTGGTTGTTTGTTTTGGGTTGGCGAATGCCGTCCTACCCCAGCCTCGACTTCATGCCCAGCGGGTTTCCCTGGTAAACACTCTCTCGAGACCCTTCCCTTTACCTTTTCCGTTAACGCGAGCTTCCAACGGCTTACATCAGTTTAAGCTTCGGTAGATCCTGCGAGTCGACCAAACCTACCGGCTCGCGTTTCGCGTTCACCACGATCAGGTCGTCGATATTCCGCTCGTTGAATATTTTTAGGGTTTCGGCAGAAAGGGCGTCCTCGCGCACGCAGATAGGGTTGGGAGTCATGACTTCACGCAACCGGTTTTTAAGCAATCGAATTAAAGCTTCGTCGGTCGTGATGCGTCGGCGGAAATCACCATCGGTGAACACGCCGACAAGCTTTCCGCGCGCGTTGACCACACTAAGGCTACCGCTCTTGGCTCGGGTCATGACCAACAAGCCTTCACGCACCGTCAAATCCTGATCCGCTACAGCATTGCGTTCGCCATGGCGCATAATATCGCCAACCCGCACAAGCATGGCGCGCCCAATCGCCCCGGAAGGATGGAGCCGGGCGAAATCCTGTTTTTTGAACCCGCGCGCTTGCAGCACGGCCATCGCCAAGGCGTCGCCCACGACGAGCATGGCGGTGGTGCTCGCCGTAGGCGCCAGGTTGAACGGGCAGGCTTCTTTGGGCACACGCACATTAAGAACGAGGTCGCTGTGGCGCGCGAGTGAGGATTTTGACGCGCCCGTCAACGCGATGATTTTTAATGGGAATCGCTTGAGAGCGGGCAGCAGGCTCAGCAGTTCCTCGGATTCTCCGGAGTAACTCAGAGCAATGAGCAAATCGCCGTCATTGAGAATGCCCAGGTCGCCGTGCAGGGCATCGACGCTATTGAGCACCACGCTGGGGGATCCGGTGCTGGTCAGCGTGGCGGCGATCTTGTGTCCGATATTGCCGGATTTGCCAATGCCGACGATGACTATCTTTCCTCGCTGGCGCAGAGTAGCAACAACCAGCTCGACCGCGGCATCGAATGCGCGGTCCAATTGACCGCGAACGGCGCGTAGCGCTGCCAATTCGATATCGAAGACTTTACGGGCCTGGGCCAGGTGACTCACGTCGCGAGGATGCTTGGAAAGGCGGGAACGAACAACAAAGAAACAAGGCCACTAAGGTAAAGTGAGCAAGACAGGGGGCGGCTGAGCGCGTTGTATTCGAGCCCCCTCACGTCGGCTCCTCCAGTGAGCTACTCGGAATTTGGGAAGGACCCGAGCACTTTGACGAAGTTGCAGTGGTCACCCAAATGGACCAGGGCCTTTTGCACTTTGCTTTCCTGAACGTGGCCATCGAAATCGATGAAGAAGAAATATTCCCAGGCTTTCCTCTTGCTCGGCCGCGATTCGATTTTTGTCATGTTGATGCGATAGCGCCGGAAAGCTGCCAGTGCGCTATGTAGGGCTCCGACTTTATCCGTGACGCTCACCATAATGCTGGTGCGGTCCTTGCCCGTCGGCGGCCCGCATTGGCGGCCGAGTACCAGGAACCTGGTGGCATTTGCCGCATTGTCCTGGATATCGTACTCGAGGACGTCCAGGTCGTACTTCTCGGCGGCCAGGATGCCGGCGATGGCGGCCGTTCCTTTTTCCTTGGCGGCCAGTTCCGCGGATCGCGCGTTGGAGGACGTTTCAATGATCTCAACGCGCGGAAGGTTGGTCTGCACCCAAACGCGGCATTGACCTAGCGACTGCGGATGCGTGTAAAGCCTTTTAATCTGAGACCGCGGTCCATTGCTGAGCAGGCAGTGCTGTACGGGCAGCACGATTTGGGCGACGATTTTCAGGTCGCTATCGACGAACATGTCGAGCGTATGCGTCACCACGCCTTCGGTCGAATTCTCGACCGGGACGACGCCGTAATCCGCGCGGCTCTTGCTGACCTCGGTGAACACATCGGCAATCGTTTTCTGCGAAGAATAGCGCAAGCTCGCCCCGAAACGGCGGATGGCGGCCTGGTGGGTAAAAGTGGCCTCCGGTCCCAGGTAAGCAATCTGCATCGATTTTTCCAGGGACAGGGCGCTGGACATGACCTCGCGGTAGATGGCCTGCAGGGATTCGTTGGTAATCGGGCCCGGATTTAAGCGGCAGACCCGGTTGAGCACAGCGCGTTCACGGTGGGGAGCATAGATTTCCTCGCCGGCTTTGCGCTTGATTTCACCGATGGCGAGCACGTGGCGCGTCCGCTCGTTCAACAGTTTGATCAACTGCAGGTCGAGGCGATCAATAGCTTTCCGATGTTCAGGAATGCTCATCGGTGGCGGGTTTGGCCGGTTCCGCGGCCGGCTTCGGCTCATCTGCGGGCAGCGAAAGTTGCTCGGGCGTCGCGGTGGCGAGGCCCGGCTCGGCGGTTACTAGGGTTTCGGGTTTTTGGATCGGAATCCGGCGCAGCTCATCAGCGGCCGGCAGATCTTCGAGGCTGCGCAGGCCAAAGTATTCGAGAAAAACTGCGGTTGTACCGTAGGTCATGGGCCGGCCAACGACTTCTGCTCGGCCGATTTGCTCGATCAAACCTCGTTCCAACAGGGTCTGCATGACGCCATCGACCGCCACGCCGCGGACCTGCTCGATCTCAGTTCGAGTCAGGGGCTGGCGATAAGCAATGATCGCCAGAGTCTCCAGCGCTGGTTGAGAAAGTCGCGGCGGCCGGGCTTTGTGTCCGACCAATGCCTTGAGCCATGGGGCATACTCGGGTTGAGTCACAAATTGCCACGAGCCGGCGACACAGGCCAGCCGGTAGCTTCGTTGCGCCGTTTCATGATCCCGCCCCAGATCTTCCAAAGCGGCAGTCAATTGGTCTTCTTTAACTTTTTTGAGCCCACGCACCACCTCATCGCCTTCCGCGTGCTGCACTGCGGTCGCGAAAACGTCGCGAAGTTCTTTCAAGCTCAGCGGCTTCTGGGCCGAAAACAGGATTGCTTCGAGGATGTACTTTAGGTCCATGAATGAAAATCAAATGGTGGGCGGCGCATCTCCAGCGGGAGTGGAAACAGGCTCGCTCGGCACAGCGACCGGCTCGGCGCGGCAAATCTCGATTTCACCGAATGGTTCGAGTTGGACCGCCGAGATCTGTTTGAGCCGGATCAGTTCCAGCAGCGCCAGGAAGGTGACCACGACCTCGGTACGGCTGGTGACTCCCTCAAACAGTGCAGAAAATTTCACCCGCATCCGCTCTCCGACCATCCGCATCAGGAATTCGATTTTTTCGCTAACGGTCCATTTATCCTCGAAAATATCACGCTGGTCACCGCGAGTTCCGAAGCGCTGCAGAACGTGGTTGACCGCGTTCAGCAAATCGAAAATCGAGGCTTCCGGGCCGCGAGGAGCTTCGACTTCGAATTCCAGTTTGCCGGGGAGCCGCGGGAAAATGTGCTCCTGTCGTGCTTCCAGGCTCGCCAATTGGCCAGCCGCATCCTTAAATTTTTTGTATTCAACCAACTGCCGGATTAATTCCCAACGGGGGTCTTCGCCTTCATCTTCCCCATCCGTTTGCACCTGCTGATCGACGGGTAACAATTCCTTGCTTTTGATGTACATCAGCGTGGCCGCCATGACCAGGAATTCGCCAGCCACTTCCAAGTCCAGGAGGCGCATGGTTTCGATGTACTCGATGAACTGGGTGGCCAGCGCGGTAAGGTTCACTTCGTAAATGTCGACCTCCTCCTTCCTGATCAGGTACAGGAGCAGGTCCAGTGGTCCTTCAAAGACCTCGAATTTTACGCTGTATTCAGCCATCGCGACCGGTGTCAGCCTCGCGCCGGGACAGATGTAATCTTAACCAGGCCACTCGACGGTTGGCAATGAAAGAGCAAAGCATGTCAATCCGGATCATCGCAAATCGGTTTTCCGAAGCCGTTGCCAGATCACGCGGAACGCTCCAGCAAAATCGCCCGGTTGCTCACTACTCCAGCGGTCGACCGCGGTGGGCGCAAGCCACTGCCCGCGCTCGATCTCCTCGACGTTCAGATTGAACGGTCCTTCCGCTTCACAACGATAGACCCAAACATGCTCCTGATCGGTTTCGGCACAGGCAGCCAGTTTGAACAACCGCCGGGGTGGCGCGGGCAGTTCCAGGCCAATCTCCTCGCGCAACTCGCGCACCGCACAAGCGTCGTAATCCTCCCCTGCGTCCACGTGACCCGAAGCCGAGGAGTCCCATTTCCCAGGCTGACGGTCCTTTTTAAGCGAGCGCTTTTGGAGAAAAACCTGGCCAGTGGCGTTAAACACCAGGATGTGAGCGGCGCGATGCATCAGGCCCAGCCGGTGCACCGTGCTGCGGGTCTGGCGGTCGATCACCTCGTCGCGTTCATTCACCACGTCGAACAGTTCCTCATTCATTGTGTGAGTCTCGGCCGAGGCAACCAGTGAGTCGAACGAATTGCTCCAAGGTCACATTTTCTGCTCGGGTCTGAACTGGAATCTGGAGTGCTTCAAAAATGCCCGACAGGTCGACTGCCGGCCAATCGGACTTGAGCAGTTTTAGCATCATTTTGCGTCGTTGAGAGAACGCACGTTTAACGACAGCAGCAAAAACAGGAATGGCGTTTGGCTCGAGCAACGGTTCGATGCGCCGGACGAGCGTAGCGCAGGCGGAATCAACTTCCGGCTCGGGGTAAAAGCAACTGCTCGGAATCTTAAACCATCCCAACGGCTGGTAGGCGGCTTGTACCAGGAGCGTAAGCACCCCATAGTCAGGAGTGCTTGGACCGGCGAGCAAGCGGCGAGCGACTTCCAGTTGCAGCGTGACCACCAGACACTCAGGTGGGTGGGCGACTTGCGCCAACTCCACGAGTATGGGCGAGGCCACCGAATATGGAAGGTTGGCGACCAGTTTCCAGCCGTTCCAGTCACGCTCTTCACGACGAAGATAATCGAGAGCGTCATCGTGCAGAATGCGAACGGTTGGTGGCGGAGAAGCAATCTGCCGCTGAAACCGCTCTTCCAGCACTCGCACCAATCGCAAATCCGTTTCGATGGCCAGCACTTCGCCGGCACGCTCGATCAATAATTGCGTCAAAGGCCCCAGCCCCGGACCAATCTCAAGCACCCGGTCGGTTTTGGTCAGTTGCGCAGCTTCGACGATGCGCCGGAGCTGGTTTCCATCATGCAGAAAACTCTGGCCGAGCGAACGCGTGAGCTGAATCCTATGATCGGCCAGGATCTGCTTCATTTCGGAGAGTTTCACAGCGCGCTGGAGCAACTTTGTAATTTCAGGCCGTGGCGAGATTCATTGACTGGCCAGCAGCTCACCCAGGGCATTAACGGTCTTGGCCAATTGCGCGCGGGTGATGGTCAGGGGCGGCGTGAAACTGATCACGTTCGAGAATTCGCCCTCCGGCAGGAGCACAAACCCACGATGCAGCATAAACTTAATTGCCTTGAGGGCGGCTTCAGTAGCCGGACTACCGTTTACCTCGAGCAACTCAAGGCCGGCCAGGAGACCGCAGCCGCGAGCCTCGAGTCGGAGCGTCCCGTGCGCAGCGGCGAGCGGTCTTAGAGACTCAATTAAATATTTGCCCAGCTCTGCGCTGCGCTGCACCAGATTGCGCGTTTCGATTTCGTGAATTTGCGCGAGCGCCATGGCGCAACCTACGGGGTGGCCCAAATAAGTGCTGGTGTGAATAGCCTCCCCCGTCGAAGGCGGCCAGGCTTGGTCCATAATGTCGGCGCGGCCTACGCACGCCGAAAGCGGGAACCCACCGGTCAAAGCCTTGCCCAGGCAGATCAAGTCGGGTTGAGTGCGCGAGTGTTCACAGGCAAACCATGTGCCGGTGCGTCCAAACCCGGTGTAAATCTCGTCGAGTATCAATAGCGCCTGGTGCTCGTCACAGAGACGACGCACTAACGGGAGGAAATCTGGCGGGGGAATATTGATGCCTCCCCGAGCCTGGATGGGCTCGACCAGAACCGCGCCGATGTTTTCGGACCGGAATAGCAGGCGCAAACGGGCGTCGCAATCACCCAACTCGTGCTGCGGGAATGGAATCGCGTGCCCAAATTCCCTCAGTTGGGCGCGGAACGGCAAACGAAAATGCTCGCGGTGGGTCGCATTGAGGGCGCCATAGCCCAAACCGTGGTAGGCCCCCTCAAAGGTGATGACGCCAGGCCGGCTGGTCGTCAGCATCGCCGTTTTGAGTGCTGCCTCCACAGCTTCGAACCCGGAGTTGCAGAAGATGGTCTTGCTCGTGGAAGTAGTTCGGTCTCGTTGAGCTCTCGACCAGCGCTCGAAAGTCAGCCGGCTTAGCTCTTGAGCCAACTGAGCTTTAAGAGCGTGCGGGTGCACATCGCCCATGGCGTGCAACAGAAGCCCCATCTGCCTCTGCCCCGCCCGGACCACTTTCGGGTTAGCGTGGCCGGCCGCGGCCACGCCGAAAGCGGCTGTCAAATCGAGGTATTCTTTGCCCTCGGCATCCCAAACCGAGGCTCCACGAGCGCGCTCCCAAACGATCGGCCAGGAACCGTCCGGTTCGATATAAGTGACGTTGCGCGACTCGTAAGCGCGGAGCAGCTCCAGGACGGACTGGGATTTGGTTTTATGAGATCCTTTTTGGGAGCGCCGGCGCACGCTCGAGATTTTGCGCAATCAAGTCGCGAAAATCAAAATTCAAAAACCCTTACACCCCCCGCTGCTCCGGCGGCCAAATAATCTTGTGGAGCTGAGCCTGAAAGCGCACCGGCAACGCGTCGGCGATGATGCGCTCAGCCAGATCGCGCCGAGTGATTGGCGTCTGACCCGCGGGTACCGGCTTAAGCGATTTATCCTGCTGTTCCGGTGTCAGCGGGTGGACCCACGAGAACAGCAGCGGACAAACAGCCGCCAACTGATGCTCCTCGATTTGTGTTTTGGCCCACTCGTAATCCTGGACCGTCCCAATCACGAATTTGATTTCGTCGATGCTCCTCAGGTGATGCAGGTTTTCCCAAAGGTTTCGCTCCACCTCGCCGCTGCTGGGGCATTTCAGGTCCATAATCCGCCGAACGCGCCGGTCTACAGGAAAGATATCATGCGCGCCGCTGGTTTCCAGGAGCACGGTGAAACCGTCATCACAAAGCGCAGTCATCAACGGTAGCGAGTCTTTTTGCAGCAACGGCTCGCCTCCAGTCAATTCTACCAGCGGCAACCTTTGGCCGGTGGCAGAATGATAATTAAACGGCTCTGCCAGGCGTCGAACTTCCGTCAGCACTTCATCGACCGTTTTCTTTTCCCCTTCTTTAAAGGCGTAAGCCGTGTCGCAATAGGAGCAGCGAAGATTGCAGGCGGTAAGCCGGATGAAAACGCAAGGCAACCCGGCGAAGGTACTCTCTCCTTGAAGACTCAGATAAACCTCGTTAACGACCAGGGAAGCAGGGGTGTTCGATTTTTGATTCAAAAGCACAGTCCTAATCTTCAATTTTCGATCGCCTGCATCAAGGGGCCATTTTATGGCTAGCGATTTTTCGGGATACGACCAGGATAGCAACCAATTCAATGGCCTCTCCTAGTAATTTCTCCAGGCGATGTCTGGGGAGGATCCCGCTTTCGATAAGCAACTCTACCCAAAAGGCGGATTCATCAGCTTCTTCCGCGATACCCAACTTATTGATGAAGTCGCGCCTTGAGCGCGCCCGACAAGCAGCGCGGTAGTTTGCGGCTACCGATGTGCCGGACCGCAACAGTCGGTCTCCAAGCCGGCGGCCGATGAATTCCTTTGAAATGCTATTTACCACCTTGATCACCCGGAGAGCGAAGTCTTTGGTGCGGCGTTTCAATTCTGGCTCAGTCATAGTTGCTTAGATAAGTTGATTTTCGAGTTTCCAGACTGCCAGCGGTATGGCATGTGAGGGTAGTTCATGCAATTGGATTCGAAGGTACGTGGCAGAACTATTCCAAAAACAATGGGAGCACCCTAAAGAGGCGCCAATCGAAAATCAAAAATCCAAAATCAAAAATTTCCTATGGAAATCTACGACCATCCCACGTTCCGCATGGCCTGTCAGCAGTTCGACCTCGTGGCCGACCATTTGCAGATCCCGGAGTCGGAGCGGGGCCGGCTCAAATACCCCAAGCGCTCGATGACCGTGGCGCTGCCGATTCGCCGGGATGACGGCAGCATAGAAGTGTTCACTGGGTACCGAGTCCAGCATCATTTGACGTTGGGCCCTACCAAAGGTGGCTTGCGCTATCATCCGGACGTGCGGTTGGGAGAAGTGGCGGCGCTGTCGATGTGGATGAGTTGGAAATGCGCGCTAACCGGGTTGCCGTACGGCGGCGCCAAGGGCGGAATCGCTTGCGATCCGGGCAAAATGTCCAAAGAGGAACTGGAACGGCTAACGCGCCGGTACACGCAGGAAATGATCCCATTCATCGGCCCTCAAGTTGATGTGATGGCCCCCGACTTGGGAACAAACGAACAAGTGATGGCCTGGATGATGGACACCTATTCGGTTCACATGGGCGCAACGGTGCCCAGCATCGTGACCGGCAAACCGGTGGGGCTCGGCGGCTCCCTGGGCCGGCGTGAGGCCACTGGTCGCGGAGTTGGCTACCTCGTCAACCGTGCTACCGACACGATCGGCTTGGACATTGGCAAAGCCACCGCCGTTGTGCAGGGCTTTGGTAATGTCGGTTCAATCGCGGCGCTGTCGCTGGCCCGTTACGGGGTCAAGGTCGTAGGGGTTTCCGATGCATTCGGCGGTCTGTTCAATCCCAAAGGTTTGAATCTTTTTGATCTTGAAAAGCACGTCGCTAATAACAAAACAGTAGTCGGGTTCCCCGAGGCTGAAGCCATCACCAACGAGCAACTCTTGATATTGCCGTGCGACATCCTGGTGCCGGCGGCACTGGAGCGGCAGATTACGGAAGCCAATGCCGGCAAAATCCAGTGCCGGATCCTCGCCGAGGCGGCTAACGGCCCAACCACGCCGGAAGCCGATGAGATTCTGAACCAACGTGAGATTTTCATTATCCCGGATGTGCTCTGCAATGCCGGCGGTGTCGTCGTATCTTACTTCGAATGGGTGCAGGACCTCCAGAGCTTTTTCTGGGGCGAAACCGAAGTGGTCGACAAATTGTTCCGCATCCTGGAAAATGCCTATACGCAAATGGTCTCGCTCAGTCGCAAGCAGAAAATCCCGATGCGCCTGGCCGCCCTCAGCATGGGCATCAAACGCGTGCAGGAGGCCAAACGGATGCGAGGGTTGTTTCCCTAAACCCTGACCTTGCGCAAAGCCGGTGTCAGGCTTATTGTGTCTGACATGAAGATGCTGACTATGCGCGAGCTGAATCGCAAAACTGCCAGCGTCCTGGATGCCGTCGAGCGCGGAGAGAGTTTCGAATTGCGCCGCAATGGCAGAGCGGTAGGGTATATCACGCGGACGCCCCCGACTCCCCAGCGAAGCCCCGACTGGAAAGCCCATTTCAACTGGCTCCGCAAGAAATCTACGGAGAACGACATCGAAACCCTCGTCGAGTTCGAGCAGGAACGCCGCCGACAAGCGGCTCGCGAAAAGGAACTCGGGAACCTCAAATGAGGTTCGTCGCCGATTCAAGTCTGCTGGTGCGCCTTTACTTGCACGACAGCGAAAGCGAATCCATCGAGCGGTTCCTGGCGGACGGTGCCAAGGTCGTTAGCCTCTCGGACCTGGCGCGAGTGGAGGTCCTCAATGTGCTTCTCCGACACGAAGACCGAGCCGACCGGTTCCTGGCCGACTTGGACGAGGGCTTACGCCTCCGCTTGGAATCAGTTGACTGGCCTAGAACCTTTCGGCAGGCAGAGAGCTTGGCCCGCCGCTTTTCTCCGACCCTCCGCCCAGGTGGCCACGACCTTGTCCTCGTTGCAGCGACTGTAACCATGGGCGGCACGTGGTTCCTCTCCTTTGACCGGAACTCCCGCCAACGTCCTCTGGCTGCCGCCGCCGGCCTGCGCGTCTGGCCCCCACTTGAAAAGGACGAGAAGGGGCTGGTTAGGCACGCATCCCGACAAGGGGCCGGCTAGCCCCTGACAACCCAGTCGATTCCCAAGCGCAATGAAAACTTCACCTTCTATTGGCCAATATCTGATCGAACAGCTTTATGCGCACGGCGTGCGCCATGTCTTTGGCATTCCGGGCGATTACGTCCTGAGTTTTTACGACCTACTGGAGAAGAGCAAACTGCGCATCGTAAACACCTGTGATGAGCAGGGCGCCGGGTTTGCCGCGGACGCCTACGCGCGCGTGCGCGGATTGGGCGCCGTGTGCGTGACTTACTGCGTGGGCGGGCTGAAGGTGGCTAATACAACCGCCGAGGCGTTTGCCGAGAAGTCGCCGGTTGTCATCATCAGCGGCGCGCCCGGCATGAAAGAACGCGAGAAGAATCCGCTGCTGCACCATAAAGTTCGCGAGTTCGACACGCAGAAGAAGGTCTTTGAGCAACTCACCATCGCCGCATCCGTGCTGAGCGATCCGCAAACGGCGTTCCAGGAAATCGATCGTGTGCTCCACGCAGCGCTGCGATTTAAACGGCCGGTGTATCTTGAATTGCCCCGCGACCAGGTGATGGTCCCGGGCATACCACATCACCGGCCGCCCGAGTTGCACGAGCGCAGCGATCGCAAAAGTTTGCGGGCGGCATTGGCCGAGGCCGCGGAAATGATCAACTCCGCCCGCCAGCCGGTGATTCTCGCAGACGTGGAGGTTCATCGGTTTGGCCTGCAGGATGAGGTCCTGCGCCTCGTGCAGAAAACGCATATCCCCGTCGCGGCAACAGTGATGGGCAAGTCAGTTATCGGTGAGGCGCATCCGTTTTATTTAGGCGTTTATGAAGGCGCCATGGGCCATGAAGACGTGCGGCAGTATGTCGAGGGCAGCGATTGTGTAATCATGCTTGGCGCGTTCATGACCGACATCAACCTGGGGATCTACACCGCACATTTGGACCCCGCCCGTTCTATTTCAGCGACGAGTGAAAAGTTGTCGATTCGCTATCACACGTATGAGGAAGTCCGGTTTAAGGATTTTCTCTGCGGTCTTTTGAAGCTCCCGCTGCGCCGCAGAACCGCGCGCAATTTTCCCCGACCTACTCCACTTGCCCGATTGAACGGCGAAGCTGCCAATGAAGTCAATTCAGCCCGTTCCAAACGCCGCGCGCCGGGCTCCAGCGGGATTAAAGTGAAGCGCCTGTTCGAGCGGCTCAACCGCTTCCTTTCCACGAACACGATCGTTGTCGCGGATGTCGGCGATGCTCTTTTTGGCGCCACGGATCTGTTCATTCGTGAGCGCACTGAGTTCATCGCTCCCGCGTATTACACTTCGATGGGCTTTGCGGTGCCGGCTTGCATCGGTGCGCAGTTGGCAAATCCGAAACTGCGGCCACTAGTCCTGGTCGGTGATGGCGCCTTTCAAATGACGGGGATGGAACTGGCCACCGTGGCACGGTATCGGCTCAATCCGGTCGTCGTTGTCCTGAACAATTTCGGCTATGGGACCGAGCGTCACATGCAGGATGGTCCGTACAATGATGTGTGGCCATGGGAATATCATCGCCTGCCGGAAGTGCTTGGCGCCGGACACGGGTTCCTGGTCCGCACCGAGTCCGAACTCGACGCCGCTCTGAGCGAGGCGCAGCGCCGGACCGACGCCTTTTGCCTGCTCGACGTGCGCCTGGCGCAACTCGACCGTTCGCCGGCTCTGGATCGGCTGGCTTCGCGATTGGCCAGACGGATTTAGCCAAAGCATCAAGGCCTATCGGCCTTGCCCGCGCTAAAACCCTTCGCGAACTCCATCAGCTCCTTTTCGTTCAAATCCGACACAGCCCAAAAAGCCATCCCTGAATCCGACCAATGGATTAGGTTATAGCCTTGAATCGGTGTAACCGAGGTCGGCTTCGAATCACCTTCCTTGTCAGGCCAGACGAAAACATTAATCACGTGTCTGTTCCGCTGGTAAACCAATGCAGCCACGCTGCGCGCGTTTACGTAATCAAGTCGACCACCCGTAAGGGGGAAACCCTCTGCCGCAAGATCCTTTACCGGCGGTGAAAAGTCGATCTTGCCGTTGAACCAGGGCTTTACCGTATGCTGGTCGGTCGACACGACATCCATGGCATGGCCAGGCATCAACGACCGCACGTGGCTGGAAACAACGTCTTGCACGAGCTGCTGTTCGGGCGAAGGGCGAGTTTGGCTCACGACTAATAGCAGTGCCAGGCACACCGCAAAGGCCCCGGTCATCGCCGTTGTAAGCCAATTCCAGCTCCAACCAACCCGCGGCGAGATTGCGCGCGCAGGTGAAAGCAGCTCAGATTTTATTCGCCGCCGCAATTCCGGCGGGGCGGTGAAGTAGAGACCGTCCTGCTTCACTGTCTTCTTTAAAGCCTGCAGATTGCGTAACGCGAGTGCACACGCGGAGCAGTCGTGTATGTGGCGCTCCAGTTCGAGGATGGCTCCCGCCTCCAATTCGCCGTCGGCGTATGGCTCGATGAGCCCTTTGGCTTGCTCACACGTCATGATTCGGCTCCGGGTTTGAATTTGGCGGTGAGATTGCTTCGCAGCAGTTTGCGCGCGCGTGCCAGGCGCGACATGACCGTGCCTATGGGCACCTCGGCCACATCGGCAATTTCCTTGTAACTGAATCCTTCCATTTCGCGCAAAATTACAATTTCACGGAATTCGACAGGCAAATCGGCAATAGCGCGGCGCACGGCGTCCGCATCGGCAAACTGTGGGTGGACCGTTAGCGCGTTCGCCGCAGAGTCTTCGATATTCAAAGCATCATCGGTAATTTCTAGCGTTTGTTCCGGCGGGCGATTCTTGCGCAGCCAGGTGTAAAAGGTATTCCGCACAATGGTCATCAACCACGCGCGCGCGTTTTCACCCCGAAAACTGCCCAAGAACCGAAACGCGCGCAGGCTGGCCTCTTGCGTGACATCCTGCGCGTCGTGGTCGTTCCCGGCAAGCCAGCGAGCGAGATTGTACGCCGCGTCCAAATGCGGCATCACCCTCTCTTCGAACAACCTTGCTTGTTCCCGTTCATCCACCGCGACCATTTGCGAGCCTTGTCGCTAATATGCAAGACCAATCTTGCTCCAGGTTTATTCCCGGAAAATGAATATGGAATAAAGGTCCGGCCCGTCTGGTCTGGAGATCAGACAAATTGTCTCTTTTGTGAAAACAAATCTGAAAAGCGCCGTTTGGGTTATGGAAAAGTTCATTCCTCAAATCACCTTTGTACGCCCGGGAATAAAAACGCGCGACCCGCGGTCTGGACTGCAAACAAATTCAAGAAATTCAAAAACGTATGAAAAACAAACCAAACAAATTCATAGAGGCTCGCTGCCTGGGAATGGAGCCCGCCCATATTCACCACGATTCCACGCACGACGGGGTCGACCGCCGCGGCTTCTTGAAGTGCATGGCCTGGGCGGGCACAGGAATGTTGTGGACAGTGAGCGGCGGCGTGCTCGGCTCGAGATTCTTGAATCCATCCTCTGCCGGCGCAGCGGAGCGCTCGGTGGGAGATTTTAATTTCGTGCAAATCAGCGACAGCCACATTGGTTTCCACAAGCCGGCCAACAGTGATGTGGTCGGGACTCTTAAGCAGGCTATTGCCCGGATCAACGCACTGCCCACCGCTCCGGATTTTATCCTGCACACCGGAGATCTGACGCATCTTTCTGAACCGGCGGAGTTCGACACCTTGGACCAGTTGCTTAAGACCGCGAGGACCGGCCAGGTATTCTTCGTGCCTGGCGAGCACGACGTCATCAGTGACGGCGGCAAGGAATACCGCGCCCGCTACGGCAAAGGTGCCAAAGGTGACGGCTGGTTCAGCTTCGACCAACGCGGCGTTCACTTCATCGGCCTGGTCAATGTGATGAATATTGCTGAGGGAGCGCTTGGATTGCTAGGTGAAGAGCAACTTGCCTGGCTCAAAGAGGATGTCAGCGGCCTCTCGACCAGCACACCGATCGTGGTGTTTGCTCATGTGCCGTTGTGGTCGATATACCCCCAGTGGGGTTGGGGCACAAAAGACGCCGAGCGCGCGCTCGGTCTCTTGAAACGCTTCGGTTCGGTGACCGTGTTGAACGGGCACATCCATCAGACGCTGAAAAAGGTGGAGGGAAACGTCACTTTTCATACGGCAACTTCCACTGCTTTTCCGCAGCCAGCGCCGGGCAGTGCGCCGAAGCCCGGACCCAAGAAAGTCGCTCCGGAAGTTCTTCCTACAGTGCTGGGTATCACGGAAGTGAACTACATCGAGAGTTCCCACAGCCTGGCGGTTGTAGATGCTACCCTCGGTTGACGGCCGCATCCCGGGCTCTCTATGAACCAAACTCTCTGGGCACGCATGCACGGGGGCGCAACTCACTTCCCGATTGCCTTGCTGCTGGTTTCAGTCGTGTCCGATTATGCCGGATTCTGGTGGCGCGAGGAAAAACGGCGCCGCGAGTTCTGCGCTATCGGATTCTATTCGTTACTGATCGCCGCGGCTGCTTCACCTGTTGCCGTGCTTTCCGGCCTGGGCTTGAGCAAAGGAATAGTGTGGGGAACCGGGATGTTGGCGCTTCACCATTATTTCATCTGGCCCGCATTCGGGCTATTGATGGGATTGGCCATCTGGCGATTGGTCATTTCCGACCGTGCTTCACTCCGGGCGCGGGTGTGTTATCTAGCGCTTGCCTCCCTCACACTCGTGGCCATGATGGCGGCAGGATATTGGGGTGGGGAGATGCTCATCCGATGAAATTCTCTCTCCCGACGAAAGCGCTCATGCTGGGAACTGTTTCCGGACTGGCCGCGGTCGCCATTGCTTTCGCCGCGGGCGAAATCATGCGCCCCACGGGCTCCTCGGCGTTCTCCGCGACGGCCAAGATCGCGCTCCCAGCAGCTGGCACACGGGAGCGCGAGGGTTACACCTTGTTCATGATGAACTGCGCCCATTGCCACGGCGATGATGCGCGCGGCGATGAAGGACCGGACCTGCACGGTGTCACCAAATCCGACGAGCGCATCGCGGCCTTCATCAAAAATGGAATCAAAGGTGAGATGCCAAAATTTGGCGCCAAGCTGACCGATAATGACGTGCAGGCGCTGATCGCGTTTGTGCGCTCACTAAATTGATGGTAGCGCGTACGGGAATCGAACCCGTCTTTATTTGTAGATCTGCGCTGTTGGTCATCAATAACTTACGCGATAGACGAGGTTCGGTTCTTAACACCCCAACTTATCCAATGCAGGACTCGATATGCGTGTTTTTGCCGCGTTGACAAGTTCTCATGCGCTGAGGGGCTGCTCAAAAGTCTCTGAGAAGTGCCGAGCTGGCGAGGGGTGGGCAACTGCGAGCGAGCAAGTTGCAGCGTTGGCCGGAGAAGCGGTTTGTACTTTGGTTTTTTGTTGCTGCGGAAAGCAGGGAGACGCATCATTGAGTCAGGCAATGGAGTTTGCCTGCTCGCACGGCGAGTGAACCGCCTGAAGAACCTTCAGTGCTGATAACTCCTACCGGCGCCAAGCTGGCGCGGTTGGAATTATTATGTGGAACGCACTGTGGATATTTGTAGGCGGCGGTCTAGGCAGTCTCGGCCGATGGGGGCTTTCCGGCTACGTCGCCAATAAGTTCGGGCAGACTTTTCCCTGGGGCACTATCATCGTGAACATCACCGGTTGCTTTGTGATCGGTTTGTTCTCGACCGCCACCGGGCCCGAGGGACGGTGGCTGGCGCCAGCGACGTTCCGCCAGTTCTTCATGCTCGGGATTTGCGGAGGGTACACGACCTTCTCTTCCTTCAGCCTGCAGACTCTCACGCTCGCGGATGATGGCCAGTGGTTCAGGGCGGGAGCGAACGTGGTGGTGTCGCTGGTGCTGTGCCTGGTCGGAGTCTGGGTGGGGCACATTCTGGCGCTGGAACTGAACGCAATGAAAGGGAACTAACATGCACTTGCCTCATGACGCGATGTTGCTGCGGATTTTTATCGGTGAGTCTGACCGTTGGAAGCATCAGCCGCTGTACGAGGCGATTGTGCTCAAGGCCCGGGAGATGCACATGGCGGGCGCGACGGTGCTGCGTGGGCCGATGGGATTCGGGAAGTCGAGCCGGCTGCACACGGCGAAGATTCTGCGGCTTTCGATGGACCTGCCGCTCATCGTTGAGATTGTGGATACGGAGGAGAAGATCCAGACGTTTCTGCCTTTGCTTGATGAAATGATGAGGGGTGGGCTGGTGACCCTGGAGAAGGCGCGGGTGATTGATTACCGGGCGGAGCAGGACGTGAAGGAGGCACCGGAGATTTAGGGGTATGATCGAGAACATCTGGTTCATTGCGGCGATTTGGATTGGGCTGGCGCTGGTGGCTAGTTTGATTTCGATTCGGGTTGGGGTCTCGGTGGCGTTGATCGAGATCCTAGTCGGGGTAACGGCGGGGAATATCCACTTTGCCGGGGGGCAGCAAATCTTACGTTCGACGGACTGGACGAACTTCCTGGCGATGCTGGGGAGTGGGGTGCTCACGTTCCTGGCGGGAGCGGAGATCGACCCGGTGTCGTTGCGGGCGAATTTTCGGGCGAGCATGGCGATCGGGGTTGCGGCGTTTCTGCTGCCGTTCGGCGGGGTGTGGCTATTCGCACAGTTGGTGCTGGGGTGGCCGATTCATCAGGCGCAGATCGCCGGGATTGCGCTTTCGACCACGAGCGTAGCGGTGGTGTACGCGGTGATGATTGAGACGCGGCAGAGTGAGACGGCGTTGGGGAAGATGATATTGGCGGCGTGTTTTATCAACGACCTGGGGACGGTGCTCGCGCTAGGGTTGATTTTCGCGAATTTCAATTTGTGGCTGCTGGTGTTTGTGGTGGTCACATGCGTGATGCTCTGGTTCATGCCCAGGTGGACGGAACTGATCGTTGTGCGGCTGGGGGCGACGCGCGTGAGCGAGCCGGAGATCAAGTTCATCTTTTTGGTGCTGTTCTTCCTGGGCGGGCTGGCGTCGACGGCGAAAAGCGAGGCGGTGCTGCCGGCCTATCTGATCGGCCTGGTGGTTGCGGGTGTGTTCCTGCGGGACAAGACGCTGGTTCACCGGATGCGCAGCATCGCGTTCGCCGTGTTCACACCGTTTTACTTTATCCGGGCTGGGTCGTTTGTTTCGCTGTCGGCGTTGTGGACGGCGCTGGGCGTGATCGTGGTGCTGCTCCTGCTCAAGATGGCGACGAAGTTTGTGGGTGTGCTGCCGCTCTCGCGGATGTTTTTCATGCGGACGCGCGAGGCCAATTACACGACGCTGCTGATGTCCACGGGATTGACGTTCGGGACGATTTCGGCCCTGTTTGGGTTGCAGAACAAGATCATTGATCAGGGGCAATATTCGGTTCTGGTCACGGTGGTGATATTGAGCGCGTTCGTACCGACCCTGATCGCCCAGAAATTCTACGAGCCTTCGCGACGGACAATGATGGCGTGGGGGCGATTGTATCAACGGAAGATAAACGGCAAGTCCGGCGCTGAGCCGGTGGCAACGAAAGGCTGAGGTATGTTCAAAAAGCTTCTGGTGGGCTATGACGGGTCGAAAGGGGGAACTGCGGCGTTGCGGCACGCAGCGGGGATGGCGAAGGAATTTGGCGCACAGCTCACGGCGGTGTGGGTGAGGGAGCCGTTGCCGCGCTACACGGATTTGCCGGGAGAGCCTGAGGGAGAAGCAGAAGCCGGGGACGAGTATTACAAGGAGCGGCAGGCCGAGGTGGCGTCGGTGAGCAAGGAGCTGGGGATCCCCATCGGGTGCGAGACGCGGCGGGGGCACCCGGCGAAAACGATTGTGAAGTACGCGGCGGACGGCGGGTATGACCTGATCATCGTCGGGCACAGCGACCATTCGGAGCTTTGGGGCCGCCTACTGGGGGACACGGCGGACCGAATCAGCGACCACGCGCACTGCAGCGTGCTGATTGTGAAGCAGTAGGAGAAAACGTGAGAACACTCGGAAGCGATTTATGAGCAAAATCCAAAACGTCAATGCACAGGAAATTCTAGACTCGCGCGGCAACCCGACGGTCATGGTTGATATCGCGCTCAACAACGGAGTGACCGCTTCGGCCTGCGTGCCGAGCGGGGCGTCCACGGGCATTCGTGAAGCTGTCGAGTTACGCGACGGCGACACGAAGCGTTACGGCGGCAAGGGGGTACTCAACGCGGTGGCGAACGTGAACAAAGTCATCGCGCCAAAGCTGAAGGGGAAGTCACCGGCGGCGCAGAAGGAGATTGATGACCTGATGTGCAAGCTGGACGGAACGGAGAACAAGGGGAAGCTGGGGGCGAACGCCATCCTGGGTGTTTCGATGGCGGCGTGCCGGGCGGCAGCCCTGGATGCGGAGATACCGTTGTATGCCTATATCCGGGAGCTACATGGCGGCAAGGGGCCGTACGTGCTGCCTGCGCCGATGATGAACGTGTTGAACGGCGGCGCCCACGCAACGAACAATGTGGATTTTCAGGAGTTCATGCTGTTTCCGGTCGGCGCGGCGACTTTTGCTGAGGCGCTGCGATATGGGGCGGAGACGTTCCACACGCTGAAGAAGCTGTTACAGAAGCGAGGGCTGGTGACGGCTGTGGGTGATGAGGGCGGCTTTGCGCCGAACCTGAAGACGAACACCGAGGCGGTGGATATGATGCTGGAGGCGATTGGCGCAGCGGGATTTCAGGTTGGGAAGCAGATTGCGATCGCGCTCGACCCGGCGGCAAGTGAGTTTTACGACGGGGGCGCGTACGTGATGAAGAAGTCCGACGGTTCGCGGAAGACGCCGGCGGAAATGGTGGCGCTTTGGGGCGAGTGGGCCGGGAAGTACCCGATCGTGTCGTTGGAAGACGGGATGGGCGAGGAGGACCGGGACGGGTGGAAGGCGCTGACAGGAGCCCTGGGCAAGAAGCTCCAGCTCGTCGGCGATGACAACTTTGTTACCAATCCCAAGATTTTCGGCGAGGGCATTCGCGACGGCATCGCCAACGCGATTCTGATCAAGCTGAACCAGATCGGGACGGTGTCGGAAACGCTCGAGACTGTGGCAATGGCGCAGAAGGCCGGCTACGGGGCAGTGATTTCGCACAGATCGGGGGAGACGGAGGACGCATTCATCGCGGACCTGGCAGTCGGTACAGGGGCGGGACAGATTAAGACGGGGTCGGCGTGCCGGTCGGAGCGGATTGCGAAATACAATCGGCTGCTGGCGATTGAACGGGAGCTGGGGAAGAAGGCGCGTTACGGGGGCGCGGCGTTCGGGGCGGGAGGGAAATGATGGCGTTGCTTCCTTTCGTTGGCCGGGGGAAGGAAGTGGAGCAGCTTCTGCGGCTACACGGGGAGCGGAGGCACTTGGTGATCCTCGGGCGGGCCGGCGTGGGAAAAAGTGAGTTGGTGCGGCATGTGTCCCACGTGGTGAAGCTGACGGTGTGCGCGGAGTCCGTACGGCTGGCGGAGATGTGCGAGGGATTGGAAAGGGAATTGGGGATGGCAGCGGGGGTGGAGCGGTTGGTTCAACGGAAGAATCGCGTACTAGCCGTTCTGAGCGGCAGTGATGCCACAGTGGTTTTCGATGGCATTGGCTGGACCACGCCGAAGTTGAGTTCGTTCCTCGGATGTGTGAGCGAGCGGGTACCAGTGTGGGTAGTGACGCGCTCGGAGCGTAGTTGGGACATCGGCCATTTCTGGACAAGGCTGTCGCGGTTTGAGCGTGTTGAGGTTGGGCCTTTCCATCTTGCGGAGACGCGTGAGGTCATCGAGCGGCTGGTGGGTAGCGGGGAGCTTGCCGCGGATGCGTTGGAAGCGGTGGATGGATTGCATCGGTTATCAGGCGGGAACCCGGGTGTGCTGACGGAGCTGGTGCGGGGCCTGGCGGTGGGCAGGTATGATTTGCATAGCCGGCGGGGGTTGAAGCTGCTGGATCTAGACCGGAGGATTCGGGCGCTGGAGGGAAGGACCAGTGCTTGAGACGGTGGTCATGTTGGAGCGCATTAGCCGCCTGGCCGATGAGTTGAACCTGGTCAACCTGGCGCCGCAGATTGCGGCATGCCGGAATCTGGCTGGGGCGAGCAATGGAGTGGACGTGGCGGTGCTGGGGCGGTTCAAGGCGGGCAAGAGTTCATTTCTGAATCACCTGACGGGGCGCGAGGTGTTGCCCGTTGGCGTGGTGCCGCTGACGGCGGTCGTCACGCGGCTGCGGAATGGGCCGGTCGAGAGCGGCACAGTGCGTTTCCTTCGGGGCGAGGTCCGGCAGGTGCCGGTGGGAGACATCGGGCAGTTTGTTGGGGAGAAGGAGAATCCAGACAACACCAAACAGGTGGCGGCAGTCGAGGTGGAGTTGCCAGCGCTGGACGCGCTGGCGCCACTGGCGTTTGTGGACACGCCGGGGCTCGGCAGCGCGTTTGTGCATAACACGGGGGCGGCGATGAAATGGCTGCCGAACGTGGGAGCGGCGGTGGTGGCCGTGAGCGCCGATGCGCCGTTGTCGGAGCGCGACCTTGGGCTACTGGATGAGCTGCGGCGGTACACGCCGCGGATTGTGCTGTTGCTGACAAAGGCCGATTTGCTGACGGAGGCGCAGCGTGGCGAGGTGTTGGCGTTCGTGCGTGAGCAGATGGGGCGAAGAGGATTGGCGGAGTTGCCGGTTTTCCTCTACTCCGTGAAGCCGGGTTTTGCGGACTTGAAGAATGGTTTCGTCGATCGGTTTCTTCTGCCGCTGCGGGATGACCATGGCGCGGCGGGTGAAGAGATACTCCGACACAAGATGAGGTCACTGGCGGGCCAGGTGGGTGAGTATTTGCAGGTTGCCCGGGCCGCCGCCACGCGGGCCAGCTCGGCGCGGGAGGCGTTGCAGGCACGGCTGCGCGAGGAGCGGCAGCAATGGGGGCTACTGCGAGAGGAACTGCATGGGCTGTCCCGACAATAGGCAGCGAGCGCATTGGAATCGTTGCTGGCGCGGCTGCGGCCGAGGTGCGCGGCCATGCAAGACAAGGCCGCCGGCGAGTTGGGAGGGCAGTTCGCTGGGTGGCGGCTGTCGCTGCCACGTTTTGTGGCGGCGTGGCGACGTTGGCTGCAGGGGTTTCTGAGGCGAGAACTGATGGAGGTTTCGGAGGCAGAGCGGGCGATGTTCTGTGAACCGCTGGAGAAGGCGCGCACGCACCTGGGACGGACGGTGCGGGCGTTTCAGGACCGTCTGGCGGCGCACGTGAGAGGGGCCCTGGGCGTGACGTTGAGCCCGCGTGAGCTGGTTCTCGACGTGGGGGAGCCGTCGGCGCCACCGGTGGATGTGGGGTACGGCTTTGACGTGGCTCTGGATATCATTGGCTACATGGTTCCGATGGCGTTGTTCCGGGGTCCGGTGGAGCGGGTGCTGACGCGAAAGGCGCGCTGGGAAGTGGAGAAGAATTTTTCGCGGCTGGCAGCGGGGTGGGGGAAGAGGGTGGGCGATGCGATCGCGGAACTGACAAGGCAGGCGGAGCGACAGGCCGCCGATGAGCTGGAGGCGCTGGAGGGGATGGCGGCGCACACGGGCTCGGAGGAGGCAAGGTTGAGGAGGGCGGCGATGGGGTTGGAAGAGATAGGGGAATGGCCCACGCGCGGCTAATAGTACCTCGTGTCGCTTCGCGGCTGGGACCTTTTCGTAAATGTCCATTACGAGACAGAATGCGACGGGGGCGCTCTCCGTTTTCCCGGTAGGAGCAAGGCCCGGCTTTGTCAGAGGGGCTAACCGAGTGGTACAACATTTCGTGTCAACGCGCAGAGGTCGACAGTAGTGTTTGCGGACATTCAGCTGCGCGGAGGAGAGATCTACCAAGTGAAGGAACTTGCGAGCGAACCCGAGAGAGGGAAATAGTGCCAGCGGTAATCCGAACCCAACTGCGTTACGAGGCACTTTACTGCACTTTTACTGCACTCCTTCAGAAACCCTTGAAAATCAATGGTAGCGCGTACGGGAATCGAACCCGTCTTTCAGCCTTGAGAGGGCCGTGTCCTAACCGATAGACGAACGCGCCAATAGGCGGCTCTCTATGCTAACGGGTGAGGGCAGGTTGTCAACGAGCTTGAATCCTGCGATGCTGGGTTGCGCGTGCCTGCGTTTGGCTGGTTTCCCAAATAGCAGGCGCACCTACCTCCAGTGAAGAGACGCCTGCTCATAGGTCTGGCCCTGCTTGGGGTCGCTTCGGCGGCATTCCTGCTACTGATTCGACACGACACGGAGAACGGGTTTTACCAGGGACGATCGGTCGAGCATTGGGCTCGGCTGGCGGCGGCCGGGAACGGCGATGCCGAGACAGCGATTCGTGCCATGGGGACGAACGCCGTGCCGGAGCTTATTCGCCTGCTGCAGGTTCACGATACTTTTCTGCGCCGCCAGGTTTGGGCTTTGGCTCGACGCAACTCGTTGCCACTGCGCCTCTGGTTCCCCGGCCTAAAACCACCTGATGCGGCTGTAGTTCGAGCCGGCGCGATTAGGAGTCTGGGAGTCCTCGGGCCAGACGCGCGGATGGCCGCGCCGGCGCTTGGCAAAATTATGCGAGGTTCGGACCACCAGGAACGCGCGGATGCCTCCGCGGCGCTGGGACGAATCGGCAAAGATTCACTTCCAGTGCTGCTCGCAGCTCTCGAGGATCACAACGCTGATGTGCGCCGGGCGGCGGCGTCTGCGCTCGCGCAACTCGGTCCCGACGCCCAGGGCGCCGTACCGGCTCTCGCTCGCTTGCTGCTCGATCCGGATCGGAGCGTTCGCGACGTCGCTGCGTATGCGCTGCAAACCATCGGCGCCCCAGCCGCTGGCATGCTGGGCAATGCTATCGAGCAAGGCGATGAACGCGCTCGCGGCGCCGCCGTTCAATCCCTGCTACTCATCGCGCGATCGTTGCGCCAGGCTGAACCGGCCCTGGTGAAAATGGCGCAATCGGACAACGCGACCTCGCGCCAACAGGCCATCCAAGCGCTTGGCGTGATTCACATTCCGGATAATCCAACCATCAAGACACTGACGAATGCGTTAAGCGATCCTGCGCTGGAGGTGCGTTTGGCCGCCGCTAATGCGCTGGCCAACGTCAGCATCCGTGGACAGGCAGCAGTGCCGGCGTTGATAGTGTGTCTGGAAGACTCCTCTCCAGAACTTCGCCAGGCCGCCGCACGAACCCTGGGACTCATTGGTGTGCCAGCCAATGCAGCCTTGCCAAAGTTGCAAGCTCTAATGGAGGACACCAACAACTCGGTACGCGTTGAGGCGAAAGAGGCGCTGGGCAGAATTGCGCCGTGAAACCAACCGTTGTGGCAGTTTAAGCAAGCATTTGGGAAATGCTGGCGGAGCGCGGGCGGTCCCCGCTCGCAGCGGCTGGAATTTTGACGTCGACACCGTACTCATGCCCTGGGCGAATATCCGTCACTCTGTTGCCGCTCAATGATTGACCGTCGACCGCCAATTGCTCACTTGAAAGCCCGCGTTCGCGGTGGACGTTTACGTGAAAAGTTGCGCCGCGGAATTTGCGGATCGCTTTCGCCGCGTTCCACGATGCTGGCATTCGGGGTTGAATGAGCAAGCCCTGGCGATCTCCTTTCAGACCGAACAGTCCTTCAATGACGCAGCGGTAATACCAGGAAACAGTTCCGGTATTGAACAATTGGCTCGAACGTCCCGCCGTGCGCGGATGCTGTCGGTACGCGCCGCGATAATAATTCGGAATGAACACAGGCAATTGGCCGCGTTGTTTGTAGTCTTCGGGATCCGGGCCGGGGATCATTTGGCGGAGCACGCGGAAGGCGCGATCGGACTCGCCAATCGAGTAAAGACTGAAGATGTAAAAGATTGCGCCGTGATTATAGATGGAGCCGTTCTCGGCTGAGCCGGGAAATTTTTGGGTCACACGCCCGATGTCCTCTCGCATGTGAGTGAAAGCGGGCGCCAGGAGCACCACGCCACAGGGAGTTTCGAGCTGCTCAGCGATAGCCTCGATCATTTTCTGTCGTTGTTCCGCGTCGGCCGCTCCGCTCAGGATTGCCCAGCTTTGCGGGTTCAGGAAGATGCGGCCTTCGGCATCACCGTTCACTCCGAACAGTACACCGTCGTCGGTAATACCACGACCAAACCAGCGGCCATCCCATAAATACTGATTTACAATTTTGTTGAGGTTGCCGGCAGCGGTCTTGAATTCTGCCGCGAGATCGGGAGTCTTCGTCAGCTCGCAGATTTCCGCCCAAAGCTGAAGCGCATAAGCTGTCGCCAGGGACAGCCAGCCCGAGATGCCTTTTCCTTTGTAGCCGACCATGTTCATGGGATCGCACCAGTCGCCCTGGCCGATATAGCTCAGCCCGCGTTCGTCTCGCGCGTTAAGCAAGCAGCGCATCGCGGCAGTAATGCGCTCAAAAACAGTGCGAGTTTGGCCCGCGCGATCGGTAACCGGCTCACGCAACAGCTGGTAGTCATTGGTCTCATCGAGATAGGCCTGGAGGCAAACCGGCAGCCAAACGCAGTGATCGGTGTGGGGAATCCGATTGATGTATTTAAGCTCGGCACCGGGAACGAGAAGAATGCCGTCCGGCATCGCCCCGTTCGATTCCTGCTGGCCCAGAGCGCGCAAGAACGCCGACCGGGTAACCGCCGGTCTGAGCCACGTCATGCCCATATTATCCTGAAGATAATTGCGCGTTTGCGGATCGGTTGTGAGACGGTTGACATCCCCATGATAAAAGACCTGTCGGGGCAGCCAGTGATTGACGAAGTTGTCGAAATCCGGATCCGGTGTTTCAATTCGCAGGCAGCCTTGGGCCGGAGCCAGGTAATCGGCGTAGCGAGCCGAGGCTTGGTCGAATCCGTCGGGAGGAAGGTACTGCCGGCGCAACGCGAGCATTTCTGCGTCATCAAAGGCGGGTCCAAAAATGAATCGAAACTCCCGGCGCTGCTGTGCGGCTAACCGGATGCGATACTGCAAAACGGCGGTCGGCATTTCATAAAGAGCATCCCCCTTCCCCAATTCCGGCGGTTGCAATGCAGTTGGAGCGTGCAGGCCGCCCTCGCCCTCAAAAGCCTCCTGCCGGGTTTCCCAGGCAGTGGGCTCTTCGTCCGCCAAAAAGAAAGTGCGATCCTTGAAATCCCGAATTTTAAAGTAGTCCTCCACCTTCTGGTAAGGAGTCACGCAAGACGCAACGATGCCGCCGAGGTCCGGTCGATAGCGCGCCGACTGGTTTATCCAACTCATGTAGCCGATTGGGAAATAGGGATAGAAGCTCAGTTGGCGATCGCGGTCTGAAACATTGCGAACGACAAGGGACCAAAGCTCAACGCGATCTTCGGCCGGCAAGCTCACGGATATCTCCAGGGCAATGCCGTCTTTTTCGACGCTCCAGCGGATATCCTGCTTGCCCACGGAAAAACAGAACCGATCCAACGGGGCGCGCACCGGCTCGTAAGGCGCGGAAAAGACGGCGTTGGTGGTTTCGTCTTTTACGTAGAAAAAACGGCCGGGATGATGCGCGTAATAAGGCTGCTCCGGCTGCATGAAGGTTTTGGCTTCGAGATTGGGCGCGTATGCATATTTAGCCGGCTCCGGCTGCAAAAACTGGGCAGAGGCATAGCCACGGCAGTTAACGTGTAGCAGCATTTTGGAATTCCAGAGGAACCCGGAGGCCCGCGGCATCGCTGTGGGATCGGTCAGCTCGAAGCGTTCACCATTGTGCGTGGGTTTTAACATGGGTTCTGAGTGACCACTAAGCCGGCACCCTGCTGTTCTGCGCATGGCCGGTCTTGCGTTGAACCAGCTCCGCCTGGATCCGGGCCATCTGCGGGTTGTCCAGCTTGTAAAACAGCATCACGCCCGCGGCGGCGAACGCGAACAGCGCCGGGATAAAAGACATGAGCAGCACGATGCCGGTTTGCGAGCGTGGCGTTTGGGTCGTGTTTGCGACATAACCCAGCGCGGTAAACAATGAACCCATCAGCACGGCGGCCAGGGCGGTGCCCAATTTTTGTGCGAATGTGGCCGCAGCAAAAGTGAGGCCCGTGGCACGGCGACCCGTCCGCCATTCATTGTAGTCGGCGGTATCGGCGTACATCGCAAATGCCAGCGGCGACTTGGGCCCCAGCACCAGGCCAATGACGATTTGCAGTGCAAACATGGCCACAACCTGGTCCTTGGGAATGAAGAAGAACGCCATGGACAGAATTCCTGTGATGCTCATCAACGCGATCAGGAGGAGTCGCTTGTCAAAGAATCGGGTCAGAACAGGTGTCAGCGACGCGCCTGCGGCCGCGGCCGCCATGTACGCCGGGACAAAGGCGGCCATTAATGACGGTTGCCCGACGTAATATTTGAAATAGTACGCCGCAGTAGCCGTGCGCAACGTGATCGTCAGCATGATGATCAGCGAGAGGAAAAAGAGCACCAGCCAGGGCCCATTCCTGCTCAAATCCTTCACGTCCTCCCACACGCGGCTCTTTTGGGCCGGCGACGGCACGATGCGCTCGCGAGTGTTGAAAAAGGTGACACCGAACAAAACCGTGGCGGCCACACCCCAGAAGATCATTGTAAGCCGCCAGCCGAGCCGGTCATGGCCGCCGCCGAGCCATTTAACGAGTAACGGCGTCGCTGCCGTCACCAGGGTGCTGCCGCCAAACGCAAAAATGAACCGCAGTCCGTTCAAGGTCGCTCGCTCCTGCGGCTCGTTCGACATCACACCGGAGAGCGCATTGTAAGGAATGTTGATCCCGGTGTAACAGGCCATCAGCAGCAGGTAGCTTCCGTAAGCCCAAACCAATTTGCCCTGGGGACCAAGTGCCGGAGTCGTATAAGTCAGCACTCCCGCCAGCGCCAGCGGCAGGGCGACCCAGACCAAATAGGGGCGGAATTTACCGAACCGCGTGCGCGTGCGATCGGCCGTAGCGCCCAAAACCGGATCGGTGAACGCGTTGACGATTTTGATCGCGAACAGCATCGAGCCCGCGGCGGCGGCCGAGATGCCGAACACGTCCGTGTAAAAGAACATGAGAAACGTGGCAATGTTGGCCCAATAAAAATTGAAGCCCATGTCGGCCACGCCGTAGCTGATCTTTTCGCGCCAGGATAAGCGGGCGGCAGTGAGGGGCGGCTCGCTGTTATCGCTCACAGGTTTGCTTCAGATTCAGCTCAAGCCTACCGAACGGAATTGATTGACTGAAGGAAATTATAGGAGCCGCGCCAAACCTGGGGCCGATTCCCACCCATTGCACTTGCGGCTGGCCGCAGTCTCCTGCTTCCGGTATAACCTCCCGGCACATGCTGCAGAGCCTGACTCATTTGACTCGGCACCTGGTGGAATGGTACCAGGGCGCGCTGGCCACGGGCGGTTACCCGCTGGTAGTCCTGTTGATGGCGGTGGAAAGCTCGATCCTTCCCGTGCCCAGTGAGGCCGTGATCCCGCCTGCCGCGCATCTGGCCTATACGCATCAAATCCCGCTGAGCTGGCCCGGCATCGTTATCGCCGGCATGCTTGGGTCATGGATCGGCGCCACGGTAATGTATTGGGCGGCGCGATTGGGCGGCCGGCCGCTGCTGCTGCGCTATGGACCTTACGTGTTGGTCACGCCGCAAAAGATTGAAGGGGCAGAGCGCTGGGCTACGCACTATGGCTCGGTCGGCATCTTCCTCTCGCGGCTGGTCCCCGTCGTTCGCCATCTCATTGGCATTCCCGCGGGGATCGTGCGGATGAACTACAAAACGTTCTCGCTCTATACGCTACTGGGCTCGGGGATTTGGTGCGCGGTCCTCTGTTATGTTGGGATCAAAATGGGCCAGGACGAAGCGTTCATGAAAGGCGAACTGCACCGTGTCTCGTTGTGGCTGGGCGGAGCTATGTTCGCGCTCGGGGCCATGTATTACTTTTTCGTTCATCGCCACATGAAAGGTGCTTCCCGCGAAGGATCAGCGGATGACACCCATGGCGCGAAATGATTAGGCATCAGGGTATCCATGACATCCAACAACCGGTTGACAAAGCCGGAATGTGTGCCTTAAGTTGACTTTGTCTGGGTGGCAGTACGTTTCTTCAGCGGGGTTCCCCACCCCCACCTCCTTGGCGTCTGCTGCCCGGACATATTGTGAGGATCGTGAGGGGTTCAGCTTGACGATTGCCGGTCGGTTTCTTACGTTCTCCTGCCCCTAGCGGGGGCGTAGCTCAATTGGTTAGAGCGCTGCCCTGTCACGGCAGAGGTTACGGGTTCGAGCCCCGCCGCTCCCGCCAGTCTTCGTTCGCAGCGCGGCGGAGAATGAAGACTGGCGCCGCGCCGAAGTCCCGTCCGCGGGACGAAGGCGGGCCTTAGCTGATGGAGTGGCCGCGCTGCGAACTACGGCTCGGCAAGCCGGTCATGCAGATCAACGCGCTAGACCCCAAACAACGGTCCTTCTGTTACGTTTACATCCTGCAAAGCGCGCCCCAACCCAAGCACTATTATGTCGGCTTGACCGACGATCTCCATGAACGGCTAAGGCGCCATAACAGCGGTAAAGTCTATCACACAGCAAAGCTGCGGCCCTGGATCGTTAAAACTGCAATCGCCTTCCGCAACCGTGAACGAGCCGCCAGATTTGAGCTATATCTTAAGAGCGCCTCCGGGCGCGCGTTCGCCAAAAAGCATTTGTAAACGCAGTCTTCGTTCGCAGCGCGGCGGAGAATGAAGACTGGCGCCGCGCCGAAGTCCCGTCCGCGGGACGAAGGCGGGCCTTAGCTGATGGAGTGGCCGCGCTGCGAACGAAGACTCGGCAAAGCGTTTAATCCAGCGAAAGACATGGACCGCCACAATGTTAAGCACGAAGAGGTGGAATTTCTAAGCGTCGCGAACCTGCGGATAATGCTGAGTGCAGCACCCAGAAAGCGCCCAGATTTGCTGCCGCTCATTGTGTTGGTCTGTTTCACGGGGCTTCGCCCTTCGGAAGCCGTTCGCCTCAACTGGTCCCACGTTGGCTCGGACTATATCCGCTTGCCCGGTAAGAAGTCCAAAACCGGCTACGCTCGCCAAATTCCTATACAGGAAAACCTGAAGGCTTGGCTGGCCCTATGGCGGAAAACGGAGGGGCTAATTTGCCCCGGCATCGACTTGTCGCACCTAAACGCAGCCATACGGCACTTTTCGGGTATCCGCCTTAGCCACGATGCCATGCGCCATTCTTATGGCACGTACCGCCAGAAAATCGTGAAAAATGTCGGTGGGGTCGCGGAAGAAATGGGGACGGTATCAAGCTCGGCAATTTTGGTAATCGAAGTCATGTGCGCTGACTTCCAACTCAGTTGCCACCATAATTGAAATCGTCGAACAGGGTCACGCTGTCGGCCTTCGTCCAAAGGCCAACTGTGCCGGATTCCCTAAAGCTGTCGTCGCTGGCTTCAATGACTTTCTGGCCATCGAACGTGACGACAAACGTGTTACCCGCAAATTCCACGCGTAACGTGTGCCATACGCCCGACCTGACCTTGGTGTCAGTGTTCTTGAAGGAAACCCTTTTACCTTTGATGGTGTGGTAGATGGTCACGTTGTCCTCCAGTGCGTTGGCGCGGGCAACGTAATAGTTATCCGCGTCCTGACAGCGCCAGATGAGGCCACCGGCTTGGTCTTTTTTGCCCGACACCGGCTTGAATTTCACTTCCACGAAGCCGTCCTTGATGCTCGTGCCATCCCTAATGCAGACCGGGAATGTCGCTTCGCCGGACTGCTTCAGAATATTCGGTTTGCTGGGCGCGGTTTCGTCCTTCTCCACCGTCCAGTGAGCCGTGCCTTTACCGGTCATGCTCGATGTCCATCCCGATGGCGGTTGTCCGGGTGTGGCGTCATCGAAGTTGATGGTCGCAGCTTGCGCAGCGCTGGCGACCAAACTGCACAGCAGTGCGAGGTTTCTAAGAGTCTTCATGCATTCGTAGATGTGGTTGGTTTAATGAACGGGACTCGGCACGTCGAGTGCCGATTAACGCTACGAGTCCGCTTTGCCTTTGCCTCAATAGTGCAGAAACAGGAACCGTGGTGCGTGGAGCCTGTCAGCCGTTGAATTTGTTCGCCGCGCCGAGGCCGAAGCAACCGCCCACGCTGGCCGCTGCAAGAACCGCAAAGACAAGAGCCAGAATCCTCGCAATTTTAATTGCCCTCTGGGTGGCAGCCGGGTTGACCGCTACCCTGAGCGAGCCAGAAATGAGAAACAGGAACGCCAACATCCAGCCAATATAGAACCCCCAAGGTTCCTCGTGCATTCTCGTCGCGACCACAGGTGCTGACTGCCGCCGCCATCGGCCTGACGATTACCTTGCGCATCTCGCTCTTTGGACCGCTCGCGATGGCCTGCTTCAACCCGGCGCGTGATTTGGCTCCTCGTGTGTTCTCGGCCTTGGCTGGCTAGGGTCGAGTGCCATTCGAGGCCAACGGCAGTGGCTGGCTGAACATTTACGTTCTCGCGCCGATTATCGGCGGCATCACAGGGGGTGCGCTGTATCGGCTTTTCTTCAAAGGAGCGTACGGCGCGAATGAACGGTCGGTAAAATCGGCACCAACAAAAGCCGACTGAGAGGTTGATTCCCCTGTAGAAGTCGTCAGCGAACGAGAGTAGAGTCTGCACCGTGCGGCACGGCAGCCGAAAACGCATTGAAATGAAAATGTTCAGTCCAGCAAGTGACATGACTCCGCCCCGGTCGGGGGCCTTCACGCTGATTGAGCTTCTGGTCGTCATTGCCATTATCGCCATCTTGGCGGCGCTCCTGCTCCCGGCGTTGGCGCGGGCGAAAGAGAAGGGGCAGCAGGCTGCCTGCTTTTCCAACCTGAGGCAGATTGGCTTGGCCGCACGGCTGTACATGGACGACTACAACGGTGGCCTGTTCCACCACCACGAGGGCTGGGTATTAGACGACGGCACACAGGTCGACACGCTTCCCACGGACATCAGTGGGGTAGTAGGCGGCGGCATGGGCAACAGCCAAGCCGAGAAACCGTGGGTCATCTTCTTCCAGCCCTACTTGCAAAGCCGACCCGTGGGCTTCTGCCCGACTGACCGCACAGCGCGTTCGCAGACTCTGGCAAAAGACCTTCTGGGCTATAACGGCGGCATCACCAGCACCAGCCAGACACCTCCATCCGGTTCCGAGCAGGCAGTCGCGCAAGCCAACCACCTGACTATCGAGAGTTATCTGCTCGATTCGGTCTTCACGCACAAATCCGCACGGTACGCGCTGGAGGGCGCACTATACGGTTTTGCCACCGACCAAGCCATCAGCCACTTGCCCAATCCGAACTTCATCATGTTCTCTGAGCGCAATTCGGAGGCGCTGGACGCGCCGGACAACGCTGAGTACGGCAGCGTGAATCAGGACGATTACGACACTTGGGTCGGGGAAGCCGCGCTGGTGCAGTGGGGCAGCGGTCGGTACGGTGACCAAGGGTGGATTCGATACAATCGGCACGGCGGTCGGGCCAATTACATTTACACCGACAGCCACGTGGAGCACTTGCCGTGGAGCAAGGCCCGGTACGACCAGTTCCCAGACCACCGGGTCCGGTCACCGTTGGCTCACCCACCCCAATAGCAACTCGGACCAGTGCGGGGCTTTCCAACCACCCCGAGAGCTTTCAGCGGTCACAGCGGCGGGCGATAGCGTCTTGCAACCGCCCGAGAGCATGGTCTTGCGGAATACCTCGGGAACCCAATTCAGAAAAGGATGTGCGTGTGGAACTTGCCGCGCCACATCTTTATGCCGCTCAGCTTGGCTAGGGAGTAAACCAGCGGTTCGGGGGCACTTGGTTGGTGTAAAACTGGCCGAGACGCATGAAGGCAGCGTGACCGTCCATAAATCCAAGGTCGCACCGTGCGGTGTGCCGGGTCATTGGCCGCGCATCCTTGTCATCGTTTATGTCGGATGCCGGAGCGACCATCTTGAGCGTGTCCGGCCTGAGCGTCACAAAATCGTCCGCCGTGCCAAGGTCGCCTAACATCAGGGTATCGGACGGTGTCTTGAAGGCGCTGAGGCGGTTGGGCGCAGGTGAGCCTTCGTCCGTCAGGTCAACAAAGGCAAGCTCATTCAGACCATACGAGTTGGTTTTCGCCTGCTGGTCCGTTGGGCAGAAATGGACGCGGGCGGATTTGAGATAGGGGTCGAGCAAAGTGGGCCAGTTAGTCACATTCCCCGTGGCATCAGCGAATGCAACGGGAGGAAGCACTTCGGAGTGGTCGTCGACGTACATGAACACGGCCAATGCCTGCTGGCGTTCGCTGTTAATGCAGAAAGTCTGCCTTCCCTTCTCCTTAGCTCTGGCGAGTGCGGGCAGCAGCAGCGCGGCAAGAATTGCGATAATGGAGATAACGACGAGGAGCTCGATGAGGGTGAACGCTTTCTGTTGCTTCATACGTCCGGTCGCATCAACATGAGGTTAGCTTTTGGGTGCGAAAAGTCAAAGTTCTGAGTAGGCGCAGACCCCCTTGGGGATGGAAGGGGGTCGAGGAGCTGGCGCTCAGCCAGCAGGGGGATGGGTGGGGGGAGCGAACACCTGGCGGTGGGCCACCAGCAGCAGGCCGAATGACGGCGCGGTGCCTGGACTTTGCTGTCGGCCCTTAGCAGGCGGCGTGACGGCGTGAGGTTTGGCAGCGTGAGTGAGCGACTTGGGGTCGGCGAATGACGTGCGGAGGGCTTGCCCTTTGCTGAGCGGCGGGCCAAAAAAGACCTGAAGACAAATTCAATTGACAAATAACCAGTTATGCTGAATATTAGAGGTTTATATGATTATACTACTGCGGGACGCTGGGACTGGACGGTACTATCGAGGGGGAGTGGAATGGTCGGCGGAGACAGCCGGGGCTGTGGAATTCGGGACACTTCGGGCAGCGGGTGACGGAGCCAGGGGGTGTGGCTGTGATGATGTGGAGGTGGTGTTGAGATACGCGGATCCGGCATGCGAGCTTGCGCTAAACCCGGCCTACTGCGTGTGACGAAGGAATACTGAACTTTGCGCCTGGTGGTGGGTGAGCGCCCTACCTTTTCCCGCGCGCGCCTATCTGATGTTAGCTCAGCGAAGTGAAGTTTGCGCGCGCGGGCCTTTGCAGGCGGCCAGGCGATAAAACTCGCGGGGATTGGCCGTGTTGTTGTCGACACCTTTGTTCTTCTGGGCGCGCGCTGCATCAGGGAATTCAGGAATGCGCTTCGAAAGGTCACGGACGAGTTGACCGCTCAGAAGCGTGACGCTGTGTTCCCGAGCGACTCAGTTAATGTGGCAAAGGCGCCGCATCCCCGTCCCGAGAGTTTGAGGAGGCACTTCGACTCACTGCACCCGCAGTCGATAGAAGCGTTGGCCAACGCGTGTGGAAGCAGGATCAGAGAAATACAGCGGGGTTACACCTAGTGTGTTCGTTGCTATTTGTGTCCACTGCACAAGATTCGTTGAGGTCTCCACCACGAGTGTTTGCCCAGGAATGCCGGTCAGGCTGAATCCAAATTGGTTGGTTCGGAATCCGAGCGCCGCGGGCCCAGTGATAATACTCGGCGGAGGGAGCGTGCCCTGATACACCCGCGCACGATAAAAGCGATGCGGCAACCGGCCGGATTGTACGTCGGCGAAGAGAAACTGACCGACGCTCGTAAGGAGATTTGTCTGCAGCGGCACCCACAGCTTGAAATCGGTCGAGGCTTCGATGACAACGGCGAGGCCCGGCGGCGCCTGCACGTTAAACCCAAACTGGCCTGCGTGGAAACCGAAGTTAGTGCCACCTGAAACAATGCTCACCGAACCCAGCGCCTCGGTGGTCGTGGTGTCGGCGACCGAGTGCGCGGGTTCGACGTTACCGGCGGCGTCGTGGCCGGCGCTGTAAAAGCTGTAGGTCTGGCCACTCTGAGCGGTAAAGGTGGCGCAGTTGTTGGTCACCTGGCTCAGCCAAATTCCCCAGGGTCCGCCGTTCGTGGAAACGTAAATGTCATAGCTCTGGACGAACGAGTCGGCATCGGTCCCCGACCAGCACACATTGAAGTTCAAGCTCGTCTCAAACGGCGGCAGCGGGGTCACGGCAGTGACCGGCAATGAAGTGTCAGAAAGGATATACACCGTTCCGGTGCTGCTCATGCCCGACGAATCATAGACCTGGTAAGTGAAGGAATCCGACTGCATGGGGCTGCCATTTTGGACGTAGTTGAAGGTGCCGTCGGAGTTCACCGTGGCAGTGCCAAAGTTGGGTTGCGAAGCCAGAACCGCGGTGGTCAAGGTGTAGCCATCGGGGTCGAGAGCGTTGGCCAAGAGGCTGGTTGCGCCATTGGTCAGGGTAGTCGCGGTGCCGCCCTGGCTGACGACGACGAAATCATTCCCAGGCACGGGTCCGCGCGGGACATTTTGCACAAAGATGTAATAAGGCAGGTTGGGCGAAACGCCGCCGGAACTGGTGCCGGTCCACGCGAACGAATCGAGGCCGTCGAAGCCGGGGTTTGAAACATAGACCAGGTTCGCTAAAGAGCCGGCATCGATCACCTGGCCTTGTGAGACCGGGTTGCCATTCAGGAGCAAAGTGCCGTTGGCCGGAGGCGAAGCCAACTGCGCCTGGCTGAGCGCACCGCCGAGCACGCCGGCGAAGCGGTTCGAGAACACCGTGGCGGAGAGGGCAATGTTGGTGCCGGCATTGCCGGCGACATCCCACGCCTCGAGCAGGGCGACCGAGTTGCTGCCGCCGGTGGCTCCCGCCTGAGCGACGTCGAGAGCGCCGTTGCCGTCCAAATCCGCAAGCACCAGAGGCCCGACGCTGCCGGTGCCCAGCAAGCGGCTGTTGCGCCTGAACGTACCGGTGCCGTCGTTGAGCCAGATTTCCTTGGAGCCATCCGGCCGCGCGATGACGACGTCGAGTTTGCCGTCACCATTGATGTCGCCCAAGGCCAGCCCGGAGGCGATGCCGCCCAGGGCGGGGACATCGCTGCGCAACAACTGGATTTCGGCGATGCGGAAATGGTTGTAGCTATTCTGGGAGTTTTCCAGCAACAGATAGTATTTGACGTAGTCGCTGCTGTTTGAGGGGAGGTTAAAAGTGAGGGTCTGCTGCCGCGCAGTAAAGTTGAAACTGAAGCCGAAGCGTGTCAGATGCACGGCAGTGAACGTGCTCAAGCTGGTGTACCCGTAAAGATCCACATAGCTGGGGTCCGCCCCCGCGACCGCCGAAGAGGTCAGCCTGATGGCGTTGACCGCCGTGGGACCGGCCGAGGGGATTACGTAAAATTGGGTTTCACCCCCGGAAACGTAGTCTGTATTCGTGTTTCCGTCGATGGCATACGAAGCCGGCGCGGATGCCGAGTCGGGGAAGGTGACGGCGTTGATGTTATCTCCCGGGTGAAATGCCGGACTCTGGCCTGGGAGTTGGCTAAAGACGCCGCTGCCGTTGTTAAGCCAAATCCTGCTGGGTGAATCATTGTAGGCGATGATGGCATCCAGCGCGCCGTCTCCGTTGAGATCACCGAGCACGACTTTGTGCCCGTCGCCTTGTCCCAAGGCCTGGCCGCTGTCCTTAAAATTGCCCAGACCATCATTCCACCAGATCCTGGCCGGTTGGCCCAGACTGCACGCACCGATTGCGTCCAGAGCGCCGTCTCCATTCAAATCGCCCAACGCGATGCTGACGACCGTGCCCGCAGTCGGAGTCTGGCTGGCGCTGAGGAACTTCCCGGTCCCGTTGTTCGTGAAGGACTGAATCGAGCCTGAGCCGGCGGCCAAAATATCGAGCCAGCCGTCGGCGTTGAGATCGCCCGCCGCCAGAGTTCGGATTCCAGTCCCAAACGACTGGCCGCTGTCGCTAAATCGCCCCGTGCCATCATTGAGCAACACCCGAATGCTGCCGTCTGGCTTGACCACCACCGCGTCCAGATCGCCATCTCCATCGACATCCGCCAGTGCCACAGCCACGCTGCCGCTCAAGCTGAAACCCTGGGCGCGCTGTATGAATTGCCCGTGACCATTGTTGATCCAGACCGAGTCCCCGGCGGCGCTCGCGATATACAGATCCACTGCTCCGTCGCCGTTGAGATCCCCTGTCGCGACGTCGTTACCAGAGTTGGCACCCAACGTCTGGCCAGTCGCGATTAAAGCTCGATTTGAACTACTGTTGACCGCGCCCAAGAACTCGAACACATACGGCTGGGTGCCGAAGCCAGACGTTGTGCGCAGGTTCTTGGTAATCGTGACGAAGACCGGTTCGCCCGGCTTGAAGTTGAAGGTTGGCGCCAGCGTGACGACCTGGCCCGCGACCCCGAGACTGGCAATCGTCCCGAGACTCGAGCTCAACCGGCCGGAGAACATCGGATAAGCGACGATGGATTGATCGGAGAGAGTCGAAGCCTGAAGGCTCTGGTTGAAGCTGAGCACCACGGGGGCTCCAGGTGAGGCCGCGATACCGTTCTTGGCGGGGGTGGAATTGGTCACCAGGATGGTGGCGTAATGGAACAACGCGCTCGAGCTGTAAAGCAGACAGCCGAACACGCCTTGAACCTGACAACGGTACTGGGCGTTGTTCAGGACCGCGGTGGGGGCGGGGAGCGCGAGCGTCGCCGTGGCCGAACCGCTATAGGTCGCATTGTCGATCAGGTTGCTGAACCCTCCACCCTGGTTGACCTGCCATTGGTACGTCGCGTTCGGCAGGTTCGCCGCCGCCTTGAACTGGACCGGCGTATTAAAGGCGCCGGTCTGATCGGTTGGATTCGAAGTTACTTGCAACGCCGTGGCGCGCGACTCGTAAGCGCCGACATCGGCCGTGCCCTGGAAGAGACGTGGGTTGCCATCCAGGTCAGTGGTGATTCCGCCCAACTGGGAAAGGCTGCCCTGGCCGCGAACCGGGGAACAAGCCGAGACGTGGAAATCACCGATGCTGGTCGGCGCAGAAGCTGGATCGATCGGCTGCACGAACTCCGGATCGGCTGCAAAACAGCTACTCCAGCCACCGGGCGGCGACGTCAATCCTTGGATGTCACACGCAACCACGGTGCTGGCGCCGGAGACATAGACCTGGTTGTTCTGCACGGAACCGAGTTGCCCGTTATTATTCCAGCAAATTGAGTTATAGAGAGACAAACCGGAGCTGAGGGCAGCCGCCCCGCCCTGGGCGTTCCCGGTGATGGTCGAATTCCATATCAAGAGGGTTGTTCCAACCGCCGAGGCACCGCTGCCGTGGTTTCCCGTCGAGAGGCAGTTGAGCAACTGAAGCGTGCCGAATTGGAGCTCTGCTCCGTGGCTGCCATTACCCTGGAATGTGCAGTGGTCCAAAATCGCGCTTGCCCCGGAACAAAGGAACCCGTCGGAACCGTTGCTGATGAACGAGCAATTGGAAACCACTGGGCTGCCACCGTCGGCGCTCATGCCATTACCGGCATTGTTGCGAATGATGCAATTACTGATCTGGGGACTGGCGCCGTTGATGCTAATCCCGCCACTGGCGTTCTGGATAATAAAGCCGTCCAGCCGCGCTTGCGAAGTGCTGATATAGAAGCAAGGAACCGGGCCGCCTTGCCCATCGACGATGGTCGGATTCCGCACCGAGTCGCGCTGGTTGAGGCTGGTTTCTGTGCCGCTAAACCCGCCATAGACCAGGGCGCCCGGTGTTTGGATGGTAAAGCCGCCGTTGTAAATTCCCGCTGCTACCCAGATTTCGGAGCCGCATTGATCCAGAGCGGGGTTGCCCAGGGCCACGGCCAGGGAATTGAAAGCGGTGCCCCACGAGCGCCCATCGCCTCCCGGCGCAGCCAAGGCGCTGACGTACCAGCGCGAGGGCAGAATCGTGAACAGGGCGGGCGCGGACGCCGCCACGCCGCTGTTCCCGCTGGTGACAACACAGCGAAAGCGGGCTTGGTTCAGAGCCGAATTCGCATTGCTGATGGTGAGCGTCAGCGTCGCACTCCCTGAGTAGCTGGCGCTGTCCGCCAGCGGCACAAAGCCAATACCATTGGCCTGGTCCACCTGCCATTGATAACTCAGCGCCGCGCCGGAGGCCGTCACCGAGAACTGGTTCAGCCCGGAGGCACAGTTGGTCAGCGGCTGAGGTTGCGCGGTGATGATGAGCGGCGTGGTCGGCACCGTCTGCAATTCGTAGCACCCCAGATCGACGGTGGTATTGGCGATGCGCGGCAGACCATCGATATCCAGCGGCAACGCAGCCACGGCCGAATTGTTTCCGCCATTCACCACCGGCGAGCAGGCTTGCAAGTGGAAGTCACCGGCACTCGAAGGCGCGTTGACCGGGTCGAGCGGCTGAAAAAATAATGGATCTTGCCCCACGTTGTTATGGCCGCTGAAGGTGCTCAGGCCCTGGACACAGGAATTATAGACCGCCACGCTGCCGGCCAGCGGATAGATTTGGTTCAGTTCCAACGTGGTCGCGGTGGGATCGCTGTCGCTGTTGTTCCAAAAGATGCAATTGGTCGCGGTCACACCGCCCGAGCTATCGACGAAGAGCCCCGCGCCGGTGTTGGCCGCAATCGTGGAATTGACGAGCACGGCAGAACCAGAGCCGCTCACGTCCAGTCCCCCGCCTGCAGCCGCAGCGTTGCCGGTGAGCAAACTGTCTAGGACCTGAACCGTCCCGGCGATGATCGTGACCCCAGGCCCGGCGTTGCCGCGAAACATACAGTTCTGGAGGACGGGGTTGCCGTTATAGATATAAGCCCCGCCGGTGTTTTGAAGCATCTGGCAGTTCTGGACCAATGGGCTGGAGTTGTTTTGGAGGAGAATGCCGGTCCCGCTGTTCCGCATGACACAGTTTCGCACGACTGGGCTGGCTTGATTGACAACGACAGCGGCCAAAGTCGCGTCCTGGAGGACCAGACCATCGACAATGGTGTTCGTCCCGAGTGGAGTGATCTGGCCACTCAGCGAGAGCGCTGAGCCCGTGCCGTTGGCGTCGAAGATGGTCGGGTTGATCTTCCAGTTACGCTGAGTCAAACTCGTCTCATTGCCCGCGAATCCACCATAGATTTGCGTGCCCTGCGGAAAGACGGGGGCATTGGTTGGATAATAGGTCCCGGTGGCGACCCAGATTACATTACGGCAGCCTTGGACAGCGTTGAGGGCGGTGGCCAAATCCGGGTACGCGGTGGCCCAGCTCGAGCCGTCGCCGCCAGCCGCTACGCCGGCGTTGACGTAAATGGTGGCGGGCGGCGTGACGTTCAAGAACACCGACGGCGTGCGATAGGTGAAGTTAGCCGCCGTCCAAGTCACTCGGAACTCATAACCGTTCATCCCCTGCGCAATGCTCAGGACGGTCAACGCCGAGTTGGTGCTGGTGTTGACGACGGAGTAGAGCCCCAGCGCGGGACCGGTCGCGTTGGTTACTGAAATAGAGAATAGGTGCCAGCCGCTGCCATCGTTGGGATTGTATTCCCAGAAAGAATTGAGCCGCGGCGAGCTGGGATCGACCTGAATCGTGTAGCTGGCCGTGCTATTCACGCAGACGGTTTGTGAGGCCGGACTGGCCAGCACTAATGCCGGCTGCGTAGTGGCTCCTCCGCTGATCTCATAGGCCCCCATATCCACGCTGAACCCTTGAATCCGTGGCACATCGGCAAGGTCCACCGTGATGCCGTTCACGAAAGCGTTATTGCCCTTGTCCGCCACCGGGGAATCGTTCCCATCAAGTTGGAAGTTGCCATTCGCCGGATCGATGAAGGTTGGATCATAGCCGGTGTTGTTGTTGGCCGAACCGGTGAACCCTTGAAGGTCGGAATAGGAGATCCTTTGAACACCGCTCAGCGTTTTGAGCTGCGATGCATACGCATCACTGGGCGAGTTGCCGGCGGTGTTCCCCCACAGAATTGTATTACCCAAGCCTAACTTGCCGCTTGCCTGATAAATCCCACCGCCGTCTTGCTGAGACTGGTTATAGGCAATAGTGCAGTTGGTCACGCCAACTGTCGCGGAGTTGACGTAGAACGCACCGCCCCCGGAGACGCAACTGTTGTTGGCGAGGAGACAATTGATGAAAGTGCTCGTCGAGCCAACACTCATCACCGCGCCGCCCACATAAGCGGAATTACCCAGGAACCGGCAGTTGACCCAAAGCGATTGCGACTGGCCATCGTCCTCGATCGCACCACCAGCATCACCGGATGAGTTGCCGGTGAACAGGCAGTGAGTGATCAACGGCGTCGCGCCGAGGTTCTGAATAGCGGCGCCACCGTTCAAGGTATGGTTGGCGGCAAACACGCAGTTCGAAAGCACCGGCGCGCTGCCGCCGGTGTTGAAAACCGCCGTGTAAGTGCCGTTGGAGAACCCACAGTTCTGGATGATCGGGCTGCCGGCGGCATTCTGCATTGCGAAGTAGGGGTTCCCGGCAAACTGGCAGTTGCGGATGATTGGGCTGGCAAAGACGTTGTATATGCCCGCTTGGCCACTGGCTCCGGTAAGGGTAAACCCATCGAGGACCGCCGTGTTGTCGATTGGAACAAAGAGGCCAACATTCTGCACGAGCGGTCCCCGAGATGAACCGAGGAGCAGCGCGACATTGGTGGTCCAATTCCGCTGCGCCAGATTGGTTTCGTTCCCCGCGAATCCCCCGTAAATCGGCACGCCGGATTTCATCTCGAACGAGTAGCTGCCATCAGAAGCCTTTCCCGGAGTATAGGTCCCCTTGGCGACCCAGACTTGCGAACAGGAGTCGGCGGATTCGACAGCAGTCTGTAGGTTGGTGAAGGCATTGGCCCAACTGGTGCCGTTCTGCGCGCCGGTGGCGGCGGCATTGACGTAGATAATCTGGGGCGGCGCCACGTTGAGTGTTGCAGGGGCGGAGAGGTAATCGAAGTCGGGTAGGAATATCCGGTACTGCAGCCCGTTGAGCGAGCTGTCGGTGTTGGAAATGACCAGGGTCGAGTTCGTGGCACCGGTGCTAAGAATCGCGTAGTGGCCGCCCGGGTAGAGGTCCTGGAAATTGTTGGTCGAGCCTACCTGCCATTGGAAGTTGGTGACCGACGTGCTGGCGGCAACCATGCTGAGAGTTGCAGTCGAGCCCGAGCAAACCGCCATCGAGACCGGGCTGGCAAGCAGGTCGATGGTTCCGAACGTGCCCGAGTGGCCCTCCAAGGCACCCATATCCACAATGCCGTCGCTTATGCGCGGGTTGCCGGCCAAATCCAGACTGCCCGCATCGACATAGGTATTGTTGCCTGCGTTGATGCAAGGAGAAGAGGTGTTAATCGTGAAATCGCCTCCACCAGGATTGGTAAACAGCGGGTCATAGGGGAGATTGCCCGAGCCCGCGTACTGCGACAGGCCCTGTACGCAGGTGTTGACCACCTGGGCGGAGCCGCCGAACGCGTAGATCTGGTTCAACTCCGGCTTCGTCGGCCCATTCCGATCGGTGTTCCGCCAAAAGACGGAGTTTTGCACCAGGGTTTGGCCCGCGGCGATCGCCAGCCCGCCACCACCGCCTTGTGGCGAAGAATTGCCCGTGATGGTGCAATTGCGGAGGGTCAGACCAGAGCCGTTGACAGTCAGAGCCCCGCCGTCCTGGCTGGCGAAATTGTTGTAAAAAAGGCAACTGTTCAGCGTCTGGGTGCCCGTGCCGCCGAACAGCCCTCCGCCTTCGGTGGCCGTATTGCCAGCGAAGGTGCAGCGTGACACAACCGAGGCGCCCCCCGAAAATGCAACTGCGCCGCCTTGCTCGGCGGAGTTGTTGATGAATTGGCAGGCGACAATTGTGGCATTGGCATCCTGGTTGTTCATGGCTCCGCCGCGCCCCTGCGCCTGGTTGTTCGAGAAGACGCACGAAGTGACCGTCGGCGATGCCTGCTCCGAGAGCATCGCGACGTTCCCAATGTTGAGGAATCGGCAGTTGATAAAGGTCGGAGCGCCGGGAGAGAAGTTATTCACGGCGTTGCCCGACATGCCTGTGAAGGTGCAATTCTGCACGGTCGGGCTCGCGCCCTGGTTGGCCATCGCGGTTCCCGCTCCGCCGGTGATCGTCACACCATCCAGCACCGCCGTGCTGTCGATCGGCGTGGTCCAGCCGTTATTCACGAAGAGCCCTCCGTTCGCAGGCGCGACAAATACCGTCGCGTTGTTACTCCAGTTCCGCTGACTGCGAAGGGTCTCGGTTCCCACAAACCCGCCGTAGATCCCCACCCCCGACTTCATCTGGAGCGTGAGTGGTCTGCCGGCGCGATTGGTGGGCCAGTAAGTCCCGGCCGTCACCCAGACCTCGGTGCACGGGCCGGCGCCGGCCAGAGCATCGGCCACATTCGCAAACGCGCCGGCCCAGGAAGCGCCATTCCCTGCCGTCGCGATATTGCCGTTCACATAGAGAACGGAGGGCTGCGTGACCGTGATCGGAACTCCGGGCAGCGCGTAGTTGTTGCCTATCTGAACCTGAACCAATGCTCCGGCCAGTTTGCTGTCCACATTGGCAATATCGAGCGTGCTGCCGTTGGCCGTCGTCGTGATCGTGTATTGGCCGCCATTTTGCGGCGCGAACGCAACCCCGTTTGTAACCACCAGCCATAGGAACGAGTAGTTCGATCCCGGAGCGCTGTTGATGGAGAAATGCGCGGAGTTGCCCGAGCAAACCAAGGTCGGCGCCGGCTCGGCAGTCAACCGGATCGGCTGCGGCGGCGAGGGATTCCTGTCCTCGAAGGCGCCCATATCGATCGACGCTCCAAAGATGCGGGGGTTTCCTGCCAGATCCACCGCCCCAGCGGGCACGCCCGCGCTGTTGCCGGCGTTGATCACAGGTGAAACCGGGCCCAACGCGAAATTGCCGGCAAAGGCATTCGCGAACAACGGGTCGTAGGCCACGTTGCCGTTGCCGTTGTAAGTGCTCAGGCCCTGAATGATCGAGTATGAGATCTGCAAGTTGCCAGAGCTATTATCTACCTGCCCTTTCTCAATAGGATTCAACAAAGCGTTGGGATCGGATGTGTTGCCCCAGAAGATGCAATTCTGCGCGGTCGCCACAGCGTTGTCGTTGTTGTACAGCCCGCCACCCGACACCGTCGCCTGGTTGTAGGCGAACGTGCAGTTCAGCAGGCTCAGGCTCGTCCCCCGGTTGGCGATGGCGCCGCCGTGGAAGGTTGTCGAGTTGCCGTCGAACAGGCAGTTATCGAGTGAGGAACCTGACCCGCCGTTCAGCAGTGCGCCCCCGCCATTGGCTGAGAAGTTGTTCTGGAAGATGCAGCGAGAGACCGCCGAACTTGACGCCGTATCATTGTAGATGGCCCCGCCCCAGCTGGCGGAGTTGCCCGCGAATGTGCTCAATGTGACCGTCGGGCTGCTGCTTTGGTTGTAGATGCCGCCGCCCGAAACTGGCGCCTGGTTGTTCACGAAAAGGCAGCCGGAGATTGCCGGGCCGGAATTCTGGTTGTGAATCGGAGGCGCCCCGATGTTGTTGCTGAATACGCAGCTCAGTACGCTGGGATGTGAGGCGGTGCTGAAGGTCGATTGGTTATCGATGCAAATTCCCGAGTTGTTGTTGAAGGTGCAATTGCGGACCGTGGGATTGGCGTTGTGGTTGTTGACTCCGGTGCCGCTCAGACCGCTGATGACAAAGCCGTCCAGGATCGCCGAGCTGTCCACCGGGACCACCGTCCCGTCGTTAAAGAACAGCGCCGGGGGCCCGGACTGCCGCAGGATCGTCGCGTTCGCCTGCCAGTTGCGCTGGGTGACGTTGGTTTCAGTGCCGGCGAATCCGCCGAAAATTGCGACGCCGGATTTCAATTGGAAGGAGCTGCCGGCCGCGGGCGCGTAGGTTCCGCGCGCGACCCAGAGTTCGACGCAACCATTGGCCCGGGCGAGCGCGCTCTGCAAATTCGTGAATGCGTTAACCCACGAACTGCCATCGTTGCGACCGGAAATGGCGGCGGCATTCACGTATTGCAGGGTTGGTGATGCGAAATCCGGGGTCAACCCGAGTGAGACGTAGTTGCCCGCGCTGGCGACAAAGCGGAACTGAGGAGTTACATCGCCAAAACTACTGACCAACAGAGCGGAGCTGTAGGGTGTGTTGTTGACGGCATAATTGGGGCCGCTGACCGGGACGAACCCTGACCCGGTGTTCACCTGCCAGGTCACTCCGCCCGGAAAAACATTGCTGAACGCAACCGAAAAGCTGGCGCCGCCACCAGTGTCGCACACCACGAACGGGAACTGGGCAAACACGCAATTGCTGAGAACGGGCGCGGAACCGCTGACATTGAGGATGCTCCCAAAAGGAAGCCCCTGGTCGTCGATGAAAACGCAATTATTGATCGTCGGGCTGGCGGCGATGTTCTTGATCGAGCCGTTCACTGCTCCAAAGAGCGTAAAGCCATCGAGGATGGCCGTGTTATCGCAACTGGTCCCTGGCTGCGAGGCATCGTTTACGAAAAGATGATGGCTGCCGGCCGTGTTATCCGATGTGCCGTTGATCTGTCCGTTCAAAATAGTCGGGTGCGCCAGCCAGTTCCGTTGGCTCAACTGCGTCTCGTTTCCAGCGAACCCGCCATAGACCGCAATGCCGGATCGGAGGGCAAAGGCCGCATTCACGTCCCCGGAAGCACTCGGGAAATAGTTTCCCGCGGCCACCCAGATTTGAGTGCACGGCCCCGCCACATTCAGAGCGCTTTGCAAGGTCGTAAAGGCGTCTGCCCAATCCAGCCCGCTCCCGCTGCCGGTGGCACCGGCTTTAACGTAGAGGATCGGCGGGGAAAGCCGCAGGATGACTGGTTGCGAGGGATTGGCGTCCGAACCCTGCAACCGGTACTGATAACCGTTCATCGTGAGCGGCGGGTGAGTAATGGTCAGCGTGGCGGTGGCCGAGCCGGAATAAACCCCGCCGTCGGTAACAGGCGTGAAGGTGTTGCCGCCGTTCTGACTGACTTGCCATTGATAGCCGGCGAATGAGGCTGTATTCGCCGCGTAGGGATGGATTTGAAAGATGCCGCCGCTGCCGTCGCAAGCCGCGCTCACCACCAGCAACGAGAGCAGGCTTTGTGGCGTGCCCTGAAACTCACAAGCGCCGAGATCAACCGCCGGGCCGACCCAGCGCGGATTCAGATCCAAGTCGGCGACCGGCGCGTCTGAAATGTATTGGCCGGCGTTAATCGCCGGCGAATAAGCCTTGAGATGGAAGTCTCCGCCTGACGGATTAACGAAGAATGGATCGGTGTTCAGATTGGAGGACCCCGGTGTGTTGAAGACCGACAGGCCGGCGATGATGTTATACGAGACCCCGACGCTAGCTCCTGAGCCCAGACTGATCTGCTGCGCCTCGATCGTGCCGGCGGCGCCAAAGGGATTGGTGACGCTGTTTTGCCAAAAGATCGAGTTGATAATGCGCGACCCTGCCGTGCCCCCGTCATATTCCACCGCTCCGCCGCCAGGCACTCCGCCCGAGGTTAGCGTGGCCATGTTTCCGAAAAAGACCGTGTTGTAGATGTTGACTTGAGTGTCCCGGCAGAGCAGCGCGCCGCCGTTCTCGGAGCCGTAGCCGGTGACCGAATTGCTCACACACAAGCAGTCGTAAATCGAAACGACCCCGGCGCCGTCGAGGTAAATACCGCCACCATTGGCGGCGCGATTGCCGGTAAAGCTGCATGCACCCATGCGGAAGGGCGCGAACCCGAGCACGCCACCGCCAAAGGTTCCTGCGACGTTGGAGAGGAAGGTGCAGTGAGTCAGGGTGGAAGCCTGTCCATCGGCGCCCGCGTTCAAGTAGAGCGCGGCCCCTGATCCTGAGGCCTGGTTATCAATGAACGTGCAGTTTTGGATCGTCGGGTCCGCCAGCCGGTTGTAGATCCCGGCGCCATCGGTGCCGCGGCCTTTCGTAATCGTGAATCCGTCCAGCAGCGTGTCCGGGCCGATGTTCGTATTCACCATCACGCTGTAGCTGTTGTCGTCGTCGCGGTTGGGATCGCCAATATTGCCGCTCAGGATGGTTGGATAACCGGCAATGTCGCGCTGCTGCCAACTTGTCTCCGTGCCTGCGAACCCGCCGTACACCGTCGCGCCATTGGTCAGGTGAAAGGACGTGGTGCGATCGCCCGTGAGGCTGGGGTAATAGGTTCCGCCGGCCACCCAGACCTGCGCGTCGGGCACATTCAGCGCGCTTTGGAGATTGGTCATCGCGTTGGCCCAACTGCTTCCGCTGTTGTCACCCGTCGCCCCCTGGCGCACATAAATCAGAGGCCCTTGACCCGGTGGGGGAGCGCCTTCCACCGCGCCGATATCCACGGCGCTGCCGACGACGCGCGGACCGCCGAGGAGATCCTTGCCGGTCAGACTCGATAGCACGGCGTTGTTGAGGCGGAGGTTGCTTCCGGCATTGAGGACCGGCGACCCGAGCTGGGGAATCACATTATTCGCTAACCTTGGATCGATGCTGATGTTCCGGTTGGTCAGGAAGCCAGGCCGGTTGCCATAGCCAACATTGATGAAACCGTGATAAGCCAACAGGCCATCGGCCTGCGCCTCGGCGAAGTTAGTTAGTACCTGATCAATCTGCTGCTGGGTGTAAGGTCCGGTTCCGAACAGCGGGATGTTGTCGACACCAATCGGCAGGCTGCCCAGGCTCTGGATGTCGCAATGGCTGATGTCGGTGATGCCCAGGAAGTCGCCGCGTGCCGCCCCCGCCTGGTTGTAACCGGTCAACCCGTTCGTACTCGGATCGGCCAGCAGAGTCTGGTAGGTCGCCGTGAGGATGTCCGCGCCGCCGTTGGGGCTCGAAGAATTGGTGTTGCCCCACAAGATCGAATTGGCGAGTTGCACCTCTGCCCCGAGTTCGACCACGACAGCAAAATTGCTATTGGTAGGGCCGCCGTTGTTGACGATCGTGCAGTTGATGATCTGGGACTGCGCATGCTGGCCGTTGTAGATCGCGCTGGCGCCCACCACGCAGAAATTGCTGAAAAAGGCGCTGCTCATGATGATCGGAGTATTGAATCCGCTGCAGGCCACCGCGCCGCCTTCCGCGACGGCAGTGTTCGAGCTAAACGTGCAGTCTTCAACCCGAGGATTGTCGAATTTGAAGCTGATGGCTCCGCCGGCAAGCCGAGAGGCGTTGCCGGAGAACGTGCAGCCGAGCAGAATCGATGAGACCGGCGTCGGGTTGAACTCGAACTCCTCGAACTGCTTTACGGATTGCTGCGCCAGGGTATCACTTTGGCCTCCTTGGCCCGCTTCCATCGCCTCGACGATCTTCTCCGACAGCAACAGGCCAACGCCCTGCGGCGTCGCGTAGGTTTCGAATCCCTCATAAAACGTAGTGAACCCCTTCACAAACGGATCGTCCTCGCTGACGCCGCACGCCTCGGCAATGAGCACACCGACATCGATCGCCGTCAATCCGAGTTCGATCCACGCATACGCTGCTTCCAGCCGCTCGCCCACCCCAACCGTCTCCTCGGTGACAGGATCGACGTTGCTGAAGGGGTTCTTCGGAAACAGGCCCCGGGCAAAACCGGATGCGGTCAGGTTCTCGACATTCGCCAGCCCCCAGATTCGTTTGGCCATGTCCAACGCCCCCAGCACGTAGCCCACCCGCTGGCGCATCTGGTCAGGCGTGATCCCGTAATTCTCCGCAAAACTCGGGTCATTGAAGCCAAACTCCATCTTGTCGCTTGGCAAGGACATGAACGAGGCGGCGCCACCATCGCCCGAGGACACATTGTTCAGAAAGGTGCATTGGGTCCAAAAGGACTCATGGTTTTGCCCGAAAAAAGCCCCACCCTCGGTCCACGACTGGTTGCCGGTAAAGGTTGTCCCGGTAATCATCAACCGCGCTTCGCGTCCCGCCAGCGCCCCGCCGTAGCCGCCCGCCATGTTATTGGCAAAGATGCAATTGTTCAGCGTGAGCTGCACTTCCCCCGGAGCCCGCGAGTAGGCGTTTTGGAAAAAAAGGCCGCCGCCGGCCACCGTCCGATCCAGAGGTGTCGTTGTGGATCCGTCCGACGCTACCGTTCCATCGCTGTTGGTCTGAGGGATGGTCATGTTCCAAATGAACCCCATCGTCTGGTCGGTTGCGTAAGCGCAGCCGTTGGCGATGGTGACCTGGTCCAGCAGCACGTCCGTAGCGTTAATGCAGGTGAGCACGTTGTAGCTGTTGTCCAGCCACCCGGGGTCCAGCTGAATCTGCACATGGTTCGCGGGGACCGCGGTCGGGTCCGGCGTCTGGTCGGTAATTGGATTAAGCTGCGGCGTGCCGATGTCACCGCTGAGCACGACCGGGTACCGAAAACTCACCCGCTGCGCCAGGCTGACCGCGTTGCCAGCGAACCCGCCGTAAATCCGGACATGGCTTGGCAGGGCGAAGGTGGCCAGGCGGTTGGTGTCGCCCGTCGGCTTATAGGTCCCGCGCGCGATCCAGATTTGGACCGGGTTGCCCGCCGTGCCGGACCTCGCCGCCGGACTCGCCAACGCATCGCGCAATTCCAGAAAGGCGTTGGCCCAGGACGAGCCGTTATTGAGGCTGGCGGCGGGAGCGTTTTGGTTGACGTAAATAATGGCTCTTGCCTCAGGAGTCGCGCAGAGGAGGGCAATCAGAGTCAACGAGAGAGGCAGAAGACCAAAGTTAGCATGACGTCGCGGATCAAGAGGGGTGCGCATGGGCTATCTTTAATCCAATGTGGCGCCTGGTAGTAGTCACGGGAACTTGTGACAACCCAGTGATTGATAAGTTATTTTTTTGCTGACTATGCGTGAAGCTTATATCAAGCAAAGGCATCCGGTGTCAAATAATTAATTCTTGCCCGTGGTCGCCGGTGCGGCAGCGTTTCTGGGGCGGGTGGCATGTGGCAAGACTGCCCGCGCTCCGAACCTCGATTGCGCCTTTGCCGCACTAAGCATCTCATGAGTATCTCGACCCTCGACACTTCTGGCTTGGGAGCTTCGATCGACCGTGCTAGTTTGGCGCGTGAAGAATTATTGGATTGGACTGCTGGGCGCGCTGATTGCCACAGGAGCGATAGGCGCGACCAACGAGGTTGTGACGGGCACCAACGCACCGGCCCAATCCAAAGCAGCGCTCGAGCAGGAGTTCCAAAAGGTGATGGAGCTGGATGACGCTGCGCAGGCGGAAATAGACGGCTGGATTAAGGAGAACGAAGCCTTTGCCGCCAAAGGCGCCGGCATGCCGGCATTGCAGATGCGCCAGCGCATTCGCACCCGATTGGAGCCTGTCGACAAAGCCTATGCCGCCTTCATCCAACAACATCCTGATTACGTGAAGGCGCGGGTTGCTTACGCCAGCTTTTTAGGTGATGTGAAAGGCGAAGAGGCAGCGGAGGAGCAACTCGAAGCCGCTTTAGCGCGAGAGACCAACGATCCGGCCATTTACAATAATCTCGCCAACATTTACGGCCATATCGGCCCGATCCAGAAGGCGTTCGAGTATTATGACAGGGCGGTGCAGCTCAACCCGCTCGAGTCAACTTACTATCATAACCTGGGCACCGCGGTTTATCTGTTCCGGCCGGATGCCGAGGAGTATTACCATCTGAGCGAGCAGCAAGTTTTCGCCAAGGCGTTCAATCTCTACAGCAATGCGATGCGGCTGGACCCGGAGAACTTTCCGCTGGCCTCCGATGTGGCGCAGAGTTGGTACGGGTTAAAGCCGCTGCACACGGAGGAAGCGCTGCGCGCCTGGACCAATGCGTACAGCATCGCGCACGACGAGATTGAGCGCGAAGGGGTGCAGGTTCACTTTGCCCGTGTCAACTTTCTGTCGGGACGGTTTAAAGAAGCACGCGCGCATCTGGAGTTGGTAACCAATGCCATGTACGCGGAGCTCAAAGCGAAAATTGCGACCAACATTATCACGCGGGAGAAAGAATACAGCGCAACCAACTCCGCGAAGGCGTCAAAAAACTAGCCGGCAAGGAAGTAGGCTGGAGCTTTTTCGGTATTGGTAGCAGCAAGAGCGGCATGGAATGCGCTGCACTCCATGCGCTTCGCGAGGACGGTCGCACACGAAATGGCGGAGCACGCCTTACTTCAGGTTTGCCGGGTTCAGTGGCTTGAGTTCTTTGGTGACGAATATTCCGTCCTTCCGGATCAACTTTCCATCAAACCAAATCTCGCCCCCACCCCAGTTCTTGCGCTGGATCAAGACCATGTCCCAATGCACGGCGGAGCGGTTGCCGTTGTCGCATTCCTCGTAGGCCTGACCTGGGGTCAGGTGCAATGATCCGGCAATCTTCTCATCGAAAAGGATATCGCACATCGGATTGAGGATGTAGGGATTGAATCCCAGCGAGAACTCGCCAGTGTAGCGCGCACCGGGATCGGTATCCAGGATTTCATTCAGGCGCTTAGTATTGTTTGCCGTCGCCTTAACAACCTTACCGTCCTTGAACTCGAGGGAAACATTTTCGAATTTCGTTCCGGCATAAAGCGTAGGGGTATTGAACTGGATACGGCCGTTGATAGAGGTTTTTACCGGGCACGAAAATACTTCCCCATCGGGAATGTTCCGGTCGCCCTTGCACATTTTGGCGCCAATGCCTTTGATACTGAAACTCAACTGGCTGCCCGGGCCTTTAATTTCCACGCGGTCGGTTTTTTTGAGGAGCTGTTCCAGCGGCGCCATTGCGCGCGCCATCTTGCGGTAGTCCATAGTGCAGACCTGGAAGAACAAATCTTCAAATGCCTCTGTGCTCATGGCAGCTCCCTGAGCCATGCTGGGGGTCGGCCAGCGCAAGACGCACCAGCGTGTTTTGTTCACCCGGTGATTCAGCACCGGGCGAGTGATCTTCGAGAAGAGTGAAAGGCGGTCGCTTGGCACATCAGAATTCTCATTCACGTTGTCACTACCGCGAATCGCGATATAGGCCTGCATCTTCCTCATCCGGGACAATTCGAGGTCGCGTTCGAGGCCGGCGTGCTGCTCGTTGGTGCCAAGCAACAGCTCGCGGTTTAGCCGCGTGTGTCGCACAGCAATAACCGGAACGGCCTTGACTGCTCGCGCCGCGCGGATTAGCTCGACGCCAAATTCATCAGGAACATCGATCAAATCCAGCAGCACCTGGTCGCGGGGCTTCAATTCGGTTGAGTATTCCACGAGCAGTTTGGCGAGCTTGGTATAGCGCGGATCGGTCATAACCAGGGAACCTAGGCGAATCCGCGCCCATGTCGAGCGCGTTGTCTGGGATTCAGGCGATGGGCAATCTTAGCCATGCTGCACAATTGACGACATGGCCAGAGGACGACTTCGGTTAACAAATGAACATGCGGTCAAACTTTGGATCGCGAGGTTCGTTCGGTATTTGCAGCGCTTAAAAGAGTGCAGAGACTAATGGAAGGGTTTCACCTACTAGGCAACGACCTCTGGCACTGGCTCTGCTTGGAACCACCAAACAGATGACTTTGTATCGGGGCGCGGTTGATCCCTGAACCGGTGTTCTATGCAATTCCAAGAGTACGAAATCGGCGAGTTCTTTGACGAGATGTTCGGTGAGAACGGTGAGCCGCGCGCTTCTGCCCGCACACTGGCGAATAAAATCCGGAATCTCCCTGGAGAAGAATTAATCAAGCTGCAACAAGGCGCGGAACGTGCCCTGCTCAAGATGGGGGTGACGTTCAACGTGTATGGCGAGCGCGCAGGCGTTGAGAAGATATTCCCGTTCGATGTCGTGCCGCGCATCGTGCACGCGGCGGAATGGGGCCGGATCGAGCGTGGCCTCAAGCAGCGCATCACGGCCCTGAATCTCTTCATCGACGACCTCTACCACGATCAGAAATTGCTCAAGGACGGAATCGTGCCAGCGGAGATCATTCTGTCATCTAAAGCGTATCGCAAACAATGCATCGGCTTCGATCCGCCGCGCGGGATTTGGTGCCACGTTACGGGCACTGACCTGGTGCGGCACCGGGATGGACAAATCTATGTCCTGGAAGACAATCTGCGGTGTCCGTCCGGAGTATCCTACGTGCTGGAGAATCGCGCGGTCATGAAGAGCCTATTCCCGCAGGTGTTCGCGGCCTCGAAGATCCGGCCGGTGTCCAACTACCCAAGTCGCTTGCGGGACATGCTGGAATTCCTGGCGCCGGACCATGTTTCGTCGCCGCGGTGTGTGCTGCTCACGCCCGGCATTTATAACTCCGCCTATTTCGAGCATTCGTTTCTGGCGCAACAGATGGGCATTGAACTGGTGGAAGGCCGCGACCTCGTGGTGGACGATGGTTACGTTTGCATGCGCACGACCAAGGGGTTTGAACGGGTCGACGTGATTTATCGGCGCATCGACGATGATTTTCTCGACCCCGAATGTTTCCGCGCCGATTCAATGCTGGGGGTGCCCGGATTGATGGAAGCGTATCAAAAAGGCAACGTCGCGCTGGCCAATGCTCCAGGCGGCGGAGTGGCCGACGACAAGGTGGTCTACGCTTACGTTCCGCGCATTGTGAAGTACTACCTCGGCGAAGATATTATTCTTCCGAACGTGCCCACTTACATTTGTTCGGAGGCCGATGATTTGAAGTATGTATTGGAGCATCTGGAAGAGCTTGTGGTTAAAGCTGCCAATGAATCCGGCGGCTACGGGATGCTGGTCGGCCCGCACTCCACCCGGGCCCAGTGCTCGGAATTCGCCGCCAAGGTCAAAGCCAACCCGCGCAATTATATCGCTCAGCCCACGCTTGCGCTTTCACGAGTGCCGACGCTGGTCGACGATCATTTTGAAGGACGCCACGTCGATTTGCGGCCGTACATTCTTTATGGCCAGGATATTTTCGTCCTGCCCGGCGGCCTCACGCGGGTAGCACTCAAAAAAGGTTCGCTGGTCGTCAATTCCTCCCAGGGCGGCGGCAGCAAGGACACCTGGGTGCTGGCGGACGCCCCGCTGGAGGAAGCGGACGAGTTTGGCGCCGGCGCGGCCCAGGTGTCGGCGGCTGCCTGAGGGTCCGGGGAGCGAATATGCTGAGCCGGGTCGCGGATTCCATTTACTGGATGAGCCGTTATACGGAGCGCGCAGAAAACGTCGCCCGTTTTATCGAGGTCAACCTCCAGCTCATGCTGGATGCTCCATCCGGTGAAGCGCAGCAGTGGGCGCCGCTGGTCAACACGACCGGCGACCACGAGCCTTTTTCCAAGCGGTACGGAGAGGCGACCCAACAGAACGTCATTCATTTTCTGGCGTTCGACGCGGACAACCCGAATTCGATTGTGTCGTGTGTGCGGGCGGCGCGTGAGAATGCCCGAACGATCAGGGAGATCATTTCTTCGGAAATGTGGCTGCAACTGAACCAGTTTTACTGGATGGTGACCGGCGCCGCCGAGGATCGGAACGCGGAAGCCAGCCCGCATCAATTTTTCAGCGAAGTTAAAAATGCGAATCACCTTTTCAATGGCGTGGCCGCGGCGACCATGAGTCACGGCGAGCCCTGGCACTTTTTTCACATGGGCCAGATGCTCGAGCGCGCAGATAAGACGTCCCGAATCCTGGATGTGAAGTATTTCATTCTGCTGCGTTCGGTCCAGGATGTCGGGACTCCGTTTGATGATATCCAATGGGCCGCGCTGCTGCGGTCCGCAAGCGCATTCGAAATGTATCGCAAACGCCTGGGGCGAATCTCGCCGAAGGGCGTCGTTGAATTTCTGCTGATGGATCGGGAGTTCCCGCGCTCAGTTTATTTTTCCCTGATGGCCGCCCGGGATTCGCTGCACGCGATCTCCGGCACCACGCCCGGCTCATACCGCAATCCGCCCGAAAAGCTGCTGGGTCAGCTCTGCTCCGACTTGTCGTTCGCTACCGTCGAGGAAATCATCAATGCCGGGCTCCACGAGTACGTGGACAAACTGCAGACCCGGATGAACCAGGTAAGCGCCGGGATTTACGAAACGTTCTTCGCGCTGAAGACTCCTAAATCGCCCAAGCGCGTTCCCGCGCAACAGACCCAGTGACCCCGTTCCATGTCGATCCACGTCGCGCTTCTTCATAAGACCCGGTACCGCTACGATCGCCCGGTCGCCCACGCCCCGCATGTGGTCCGATTGCGCCCGGCGCCGCATTGCCGCACCCGCATACTGAGCTACTCGCAACGGATAACCGGCGGCGAACATTTCCTCAACTGGCAGCAAGACGCATTTTCCAACTGGAACGCCCGTCTCGTTTTTCCCGATCGCATGAGCGATTTTGCGGTCGAAGTCGAGCTGGTTGCTGAGCTGGCGGTTTACAACCCGTTTGATTTCTTCCTGGAAGAAAGTGCCAACCATTTCCCGTTTCGCTATGAACCTGCCTTGCAGCGCGAGTTGACGGCATTTCTGGAGCCTTGTCCGAAGACGCCGAAGTTCGGTGCGTTCCTGGAGGAGATCAAACGTGACGTGCTGGGCCGTCCGGAAGTTCTCGCTCACGCGCCAACCTCGGCTTCGCAGCAGCGGACGGACGTTCACCACGGGGGTGGGCATTTGGGACATTCCGTAAGCGCGGTCGAGACGTTAGCACCGGATTCGAAATCCGGCGTTGGGAACGGTTTGCGGACCATCGATTTCCTGGTTGCGCTCAACCAACGCCTGCAGCGCGAGGTCAAGTACCTGATCCGGCTTGAACCTGGCGTCCAGACGCCGGAGGAAACGTTGGCGAAGGGAAGTGGTTCGTGTCGTGACTCAGGGTGGCTGTTGGTGCAGTTGCTTCGGCACATGGGCCTGGCCGCCCGGTTCGTGAGCGGGTATCTCATTCAACTCGCGCCGGATGTGAAGCCGCTCGATGGACCCGCAGGCCCGCCGGCGGATTTCACGGACCTCCACGCCTGGTGTGAAGTGTTTTTGCCCGGCGCCGGCTGGATCGGTTTCGACCCGACCAGCGGCCTGCTTGCGGGCGAAGGCCATATACCACTGAGCTGTACACCGGAGCCTGGCAGCGCGGCCCCGATCACCGGCACCACCGATCCGTGCGAAGCAAGCATGGATCATGCAATGCGAGTGAGCCGCGTCTCGGAATCACCACGCGTGACGAAGCCCTACACCGAGTCGCAATGGGCCGCGATCGAGCATTTGGGCCAGACGGTCGATGCGGATCTCAAAAAGCAGGATGTGCGGCTGACCATGGGCGGCGAGCCAACCTTTGTTTCGATTGATGATCCGGGGGGCCCGGAATGGAACTTCACTGCAGTTTCTGACAAGAAGCGCCAGTTATCGGGCGAGCTCATCAAGCGCTTGCGGCGCCGCTTCGCGCCAGGCTCGTTGCTTCATTATGGCCTGGGGAAATGGTATCCCGGCGAGCCGTTACCGCGGTGGGCCTTGGCGGCGTATTGGCGCAAAGACGGGATCCCCATCTGGAAGCAGGAAGACCTCATAGCCGATGAATCGAAGGATTACGGGTTCGGCGTCAAGGAGGCGATGGCGTTGTTGGAAGCCATGGCCGGCGAACTCGGTGTCAATGCAAAGCATATCCAACCCGGGTACGAAGATGTTTTTTACTACACCTGGAAAGAGCGCCGACTGCCGTCCAACGTCACGCCGGAAAAATCCAATCTGAAGGACAAACTCGAGCGTGATCGCATTGCTCGGATTTTCCAGCAAGGGCTCGACCAGGTGGTGGGCTTTGCCTTGCCGGTGAGGCGCGAATGGTATGGCGACCGGCCCGGCTGGGTTTCGGGCGCGTGGTTTCTGCGTGATGAAGATATTCTGTGGCTCATTCCGGGCGATTCACCGATGGGCCTGCGCCTGCCGCTCGACTCCATTCCCTGGGTCGCGGAGAAAGAGTATCCGTGGATCCGTCAAAGAGATCCGTCCGACAAACTGCCGCCGTTGCCTACCGAATTCCCTTATCGCACACGACCGGAAACTGCCGGTCAACACTTCGAGCGCGGACGACGTGAAGCATTGCCGGTTGGCTACGGTCCTGGTCAGCGTCCACAGCGATTGGGTGCGGCGGAGGATCAACGCGTCGCGTTCCCACCTCTTCCGCCGGATTTCGACCCCACGCGCCGTCCCCGGCAAGGCGAGAGCGCGCCTTGGATCGTCCGCACGGCGCTCTGCGTAGAACCACGCGAAGGCCGGTTGCACGTGTTTATGCCGCCGGTTGCGACCGCTGAGGACTACCTCGATCTGGTTGCCGGAATCGAAGCGGCCGTGAGCAAAGCCGGCCTGCCTGTGATTATCGAGGGTGAGCCTCCTCCGCGTGACCCGCGTTTGAACAAGCTCGCGGTCACGCCTGATCCCGGCGTGATCGAAGTCAACCTGCATCCGAGCCACTCGTGGGCGGAGCTGGTGGAGCGGACCACGGTCCTTTACGAAGAGACACGCCAGACGCGGTTGGGGGCCGAGAAGTTCATGATCGACGGCAGGCACACCGGCACCGGCGGCGGTAATCACCTCATTATTGGCGGCGACACGCCGGGCGATTCACCAATCCTGCGCCGCCCTGACTTGCTGCGATCTTTGCTGGCGTACTGGCAGAACCATCCTTCGCTGAGCTGGCTTTTCAGCAGTCTGTTCATCGGTCCCACTTCCCAGGCGCCCCGCATTGATGAGGCCAGGAACGATTCCTTGCGCGAACTCGAAATCGCATTCGAGCAAATCGAACAAAAAGGTTACCAGTTCGGCTACACGCCGCCGTGGCTGGTGGACAGGGTTTTTCGCAATCTCCTGATCGACGCCAGCGGCAACACCCATCGCGCTGAGTTTTGCATCGATAAGTTGTTCGCACCCGAAAGCGCTAGTGGCCGGCTCGGTCTGGTGGAATTGCGGGCGTTCGAAATGCCGCCGCACTCGCAGATGAGCCTTGCGCAGCAACTGCTTCTGCGCGGACTGATTGCCTGGTTTTGGCGTGAACCTTATCGTAATGACCTGGTGCGCTGGGGTACCGACATCCACGATCGTTGGCTGCTGCCACATTTCTGCGAAACCGATTTCCGCGACGTATTGCGCGATTTGCGCGAAGCCGGATACTCGTTCCAATTTGAGTTCTTTGCGCCGCATTTCGAGTTTCGTTTTCCGCACATCGGCGATTTTGCGCAGCGGGATGTGCAGGTCGAACTCCGGAGCGCCCTTGAACCCTGGCATGTGCTGGGCGAGGAACACGGCGGCGGCGGGACGGTGCGTTACGTGGACAGCTCGCTGGAGCGGGTGCAGGTCAAAGCGCGCGGACTAATTGGCGATCGGTTTATGGTAACCTGCAACGGCAGGCGGGTACCGCTGCATCGCACCGGGACGAACGGCGAGGCAGTGGCCGGTGTGCGTTACCGCGCCTGGCAGCCGCCCGAATGTTTTCAACCCACCATTGGCGTGCATTCTCCGCTCGTTTTCGACCTGTACGACACCTGGAATCAACGCAGTCTCGGCGGATGCACTTACCACGTGGCCCATCCAGGCGGCCGGAACTACACCAGCTTCCCGGTAAACGCTTACGAAGCCGAAGCGAGGCGGCGCGCGCGGTTCTTCACCGAAGGTGCCACTCAGGGAACCTACTTTCCCCGCAACGAACTACTGCATCCGGATTTTCCATTCACCTTGGATTTACGCGGGGAATGATTGCCTCCCGGCGCGGAGTTGAAGTATACACGAGGCGAACGATGACCCCAGCGCAGGACCGCACCACGAGTTTGTGGCACGACTACTCGGTCGGTCCGGGCGTTTTTGATGAATTGACGGAGGCGCAGGAAACAGTGCGGCCACATTGGCGCAAGCTCATCGAATCCCTCGAACACCTCGGACGGAACGAACTGCAGTCGCGCTGGGAAAACGGCCGTCGCATCATTCGTGAGCATGGTGTCACGTTCAACATGTATGGCGACCCCGCCGGCATTGAACGCCCCTGGGGTTTGGATTGCGTCCCGTTGCTCATCACTGCGGAAGAATGGGCACAAATCGAAGCGGGGCTGAAGCAGCGGCTGCGCCTTTTCAATCGCATCCTGGCGGACCTTTACGGCGGATCGCAGCGACTCCTGCGCGACGGATTCCTGCCGCCGGAACTGGTCTACGCAAACCCCGGTTTTCTGCGGCCTTGCCGGGGTGTTCATCCCCGGGAGCAGGTTTACGTGCAACTGCTGGCCTGCGATCTGGCGCGCTCGCCGGATGGGCAGTGGTGGGTGCTTTCGGACCGGATTCAATCCCCAAACGGAGCCGGGTACGCATGGGAAAACCGCAACGTGATAGCGCGCATTCTACCGGAGCAAATGCGGGAGTGCCATGTGGAACGGCTAGCCCGGTTCTTCCAGCAGCAACGCGACATGTTGCGCCACCTGGCACCGTCGGCAGATCGGCAGCCTTGCATCGTCTTGCTCACTCCTGGCCCTCAGCACCAAACCTATTTCGAGCACGCGTATTTGGCCCGGCACCTGGGGCTGCCGTTGGTAGAAGGGGCGGATCTCACGATACGCGAGCAGCGGGTTTTTCTGAAAACCATCGAGGGATTGCAGCCGGTCGACGTGCTTTTGCGTCGTGTCGATGATGCGGATTGCGACCCGCTTGAACTTAGCGGCGACTCGAGGGTGGGAGTGTCCGGCCTGGTCGAAGCGGCCCGCGCCGGCAACGTCACGATCGCCAACGCCATCGGCGCGGGCCTGCTGGAGACCCCGGCATTGCTGGCCTTCCTGCCTGGCCTCTGCCGGCATCTGCTGGGAGAGGAATTACTCCTGCCGACCGTTGCCACCTGGTGGTGCGGGCAAGCCAAGGAGATGCGTTACGCTCGCGAGCACCTCGATTCGCTCGTTGTGAAGCCGGCTTTCGCCGGCGGGACGGCAGCTCCAACCATCCCAACAAGCGCGGGACGCCGCCGTATGGCCGACTATCGACGGCAGGTTTCACATTTGCTCGAAGCGAATCCAACTCAATTCGTGGCGCAGGAGCGGGTGAAATTGTCGCGCACTCCTGTCTTCGAGGAAGGCCGGTTGGTCGCCCGTTCGGTAGTGGTAAGAGCCTTCATTGCGACAGACGGTGATGCTTCCGCAGCTATGCCCGGCGGCCTGGCCCGCGTTTCTGACAAGCCGGAGGATTTGGCAATTTCGATGCGCAGCGGCAGCAGCAGTAAAGATACCTGGGTGCTGTTCAAAGAGGGCGCTTCGACTCACGACACGGCGCAGGTCAGCACCGAGTCGCGGCTGTCGGAACCGGTTCTGGCCGGAATTCCCAGCCGGGCCGCCGATCACCTGTTTTGGTTAGGCCGCTACACCGAGCGTTTGGAACAACTGTTACGCGTGCTTGCCTGCATACTGGGCCGTGCTTCCGGCGAGCACGGTGGCGAAGACTCGGACGAGCGGCGAAGTCTGACCGAGTTGGCGATCAATCTTGGTTTGATGCCGCCCGGGTTCCAGTCGGACTCGGGAAACGGTGAAATGCCCAGCCGGATGCTGCAACTGCTTTATGAACCTGGTGAATCGGGCGGCGTCCGCGAACTACTGCAACATATCCGCGCCAGCGCCTCGGCGGTGCGCGATCGGTTTTCCGGGGGCACCTGGCGCGTTTTGGGCCGGCTCGAAGCCGACGCGCAAGTGAGGCCCGGGCGGTTACCCCTTGCCAGTGCCACGGCGCGCATTCACAACCTGGTTCTCGATCTGGCCGCTTTTAGCGGAATGGAGATGGAGAATATGACACGGGGGCGAGGTTGGCGGTTTTTGGATTTTGGCCGGCGCCTGGAACGGGGACTGAGCGTGGTCAACCTGTTGCGGGCTGCACTAAAAGTGCAAACTTACCCTGCCGCCACCCTCGAGCCGGTGCTGGAAATTGCAGACAGCGTAATGACTTATCGCCGACAGCACTTTGCCGAGCCACAATTGCCGGGTGTTTTGGCGCTGGTGTTGTGTGACCCATCCAATCCCCGGTCACTGGCTTTCCAGGTTGAACTCCTATCGCAACACGTGACAGCGCTCGCGGAGGCGCTCTCGCCAACTCCGGCTGTTGAACAAAAGCCGATTGAGATTCTCCGCGAAGGGCTTCGGTCAACTGATTTGGGCGCGCTGGCCGCTCAGCATGCCCAGGGCACGAGCCAGGCACTGGACCAGTTGCTGGGTGACTGGGCCGTCGAACTTTCCACTCTCTCCGACGCGATCACCAACCGATATTTCAGCCATACCGTGCCACGGTTCACCGGATGAAGAAACTCCTCTATGAAATCACGCACACCACCACGTATTCGTATGCCGGTGATGTGTCGGTTTCGCATCATCTACTGCGATTAACGCCACGGCATGAGCGTAAACAGCGTTGCCTGTCCCACGAACTGACGATTTCTCCCGCAGCAGGCACTCGTAGCACCTATAGCGACTATTTCGGGAACGTGACGCACTTTATCGCTGTCGAGGCCGCCCACCAGCAACTGGTGATCACAGCGCGCAGCCGCGTCGCAGTCGCCCCGGCATTCATCCCCGAATCGGCCGAAACCCCGGCCTGGGAAATCGTGCGAGCGCGTTGCCGCGACGATCACTCCAGCCAGGCGCTTGAAGCGCATGAATTCATTTATCCCTCGCCCCTGGTGCCGGCAAAGGACGATTTTGCTGATTATGCCAAGGCGTCGTTCACGCGTGGTCGTCCGGTATTTGACGCCGCGCAGGACCTAACCCGGCGCATCCATGAGGATTTCGCCTTCGACGCCACTGCCACGACGGTTGGCACACCGGTTTCCGAAGTGTTTCGGCAACGCCGCGGCGTTTGTCAGGATTTCGTTCACTTCCAGCTCGCCTGCCTTCGCTCATTGGGGTTGCCGGCCCGCTATGTGAGTGGCTATCTCGAAACCGATCCGCCGTCCGGCCAGCCCAAGCTCAGGGGCGTAGATGCCTCCCATGCCTGGCTCAGCCTGCTCTGCCCTGATATTGGCTGGCTGGACCTGGACCCAACCAATAACTGCATCCCGTCTCTGCGGCACATTGCGGTCGCTTGCGGACGGGATTATAGCGATGTACCACCCGTGCGCGGTGTTCTGGTCGGTGGGCAAAACCAGCAGCTCAGCGTTGCCGTGGACGTTGTGGCCAGTGGTCCCACCGACATGAGGGAAGAACTGGCGACGATCGGGGAGCAATAGTTTCCTTTGGGCCTTGCCCTTTGAGCGCCTGCTTCCCGAATGCTTGCTATGTCTCGCGCGAACCCGCCGGCGCATAGTTCCATCCGAGCCAATACTGCTTAAGCAGTTTTACAAACTCGCCAAGTCTCTCAGGGTTGGACGGTTTAATGATGTATGAATTTGCCCCCAGCGAATAGGCCAGGCGCGCGTCGCTCTCAGCCGAAGACGAAGTCACGACAATGACCAATAAGTTGTGAAACGTCGGTGTTTGGCGAATCCACCGCAAAACTTCGAAGCCGTCCATCGTTGGCAACTTGAGATCCAGCAAGACCAGGCAGGGCAAAGGATAAACTTCGCGGTTTGAGTACTGATTAACGCCGCTCAGGTAATCCGCGGCACTTTGTCCATCGTTGACTACGCTCAGGGAATTGGTCAACTCGGCCTTTTTCCAGGCGTACTGCATGAACATGACGTCATTGTCGTCATCCTCGACTAACAGAACGGGGTCGACATTCACGCAGCCTCTTTGAGTTCGACCCAAAAACGGCTTCCTCTTCCCGGTTCGGACTCTACGCCCACCCGGCCCCCCATTCGTTCAACCGCTTTTCGAACAATGGCCAGTCCGATCCCGGTGCCTTCGTATTTGTCTGCTGGATTGAGGCGCTGGAACATCATGAAGATTCTATCTTGAGCTTCCTTGCGAATCCCTATGCCATTGTCTTCGAACCACAGCCTGACCATTGCAGGTTCGCCGTGCTCAGTTTCTGTTTGCCGTTCCCGCTCTGGCGCGGCCCTAATGGGCACAAGCCCACTTCCGTTGCGCTCCTCGGACCAAACCCGGATCTGAGGTTTGATTCCGGCCTTAACGAATTTCACCGCATTCCCAAGTAAATTCGAGATAACCTGGGTAAAAGCCGCCGGGTTCGCAAGCACGCGAGGCATCGGCCCTTCGATTTGAATCTGCGCCTGTGGTGGATGCAGGTTCGGATACGATTCGACAATCTGTTGAATGAATTCCCGAGCGGGAACCGGTTCGAGTCTCACCTCGGAACGCACGATTTTGCTGTAATCCAGAACGTCCTGAATCAACTGGTCCATGCGGTTGGCAGAAGCCGCAATTCGCCGCAAGTATTCTTGGCCGCTGCCTCTCAGTTGTTCGCCATATTGCTCCTCAAGCATATTGGAGAATCCCTGCATTGCCCTCAGCGGCGCTCGCATATCATGGGCAATGCTGTAAGAAAATGCCTCCAAATCATGCACCGTCTCTCGGAGTCTGGCAGTGCGGTCGGTGACGGTTAGTTCGAGTGTCTGTTGCATGCGCTTGCGCTCGGTGATATCAGCGATAACGACCACCACATACGGCTCAGCGATCGAATCAGTTCGCGGCTGATAAACCACTTCGTAGATTCGCTGTTCACCAGCACGTAGAAGCGCAGGCACTGTTAGTTCATAGGTAACTCTTTCGCCGTTGAACGCGCGATCCAGATGCGGTTTGACCTGATCATAAACGTGCGCCAGGACGTCCGCGACGCTTTTGCCCGCCAAATCCGCGTTCGGCAGGCGAAGAATGTCCGCATAGGTTTGATTGGCGAACAGATAGCGCCGCTCGCGATCGATCATGACCAGTCCCACACGAGCCTCCGTAGTCACCGTGCGCAAGACCGCTTCTCTCTCGCGCAAGGCCGCTTCAGCGCGCCGGCGCTCCAGCAGGTCGGCCGCCTGCCGCGCAAGCAAGTCCAACCAATGCAGTTCACGCTCTCTTGGCCGATGCGGTTGGGAGAAATGCGTCGAGAGCATGCCCAGGAACTCGCCGGAACGACTGAATAACGGAGTCGATTGTACCGCCCTGATACCCTCTTTTAATTGCACATCCAGCGCCTGCTTGCCCTCGAAAATTGAACTGCTGCGCACGTCTTCAACGATGACCCGTTTGCGGCTGCGCATGGCCTCGGCGCATGAAGCTCCTTCCCGATGGACGAAGCCAAAAAAACCAAGCCAGTCATTGGAAAATCCTTTCGCCGCGCTGATCCTCAATCCACCAGCCGCAGGATCATAAAACTGCAGGTTACCTTTATCTGCATGCGTAATGGCAATGGCAGCCTCCACGATTTCTTGCAGGATTCCTTCCAGGTCATGCTCCCCAACATACCGAGCCGCGAGATTTTGCAGCCGGCTGGTGCTTTCCAGGTCCTCCGCCAGATCGCGTCGGCTTTGCTGCAAAGCTTCCTGCATTTGGTTGCGTTCTGCGGCTTCCTCGAGGGCGCTGCGAGAGCGACGATAGAGGCCTGCCACTCCGCTGGTCAATACGCCGGAAAAAACAAATAATCCCAGGCGGACCGCATGTGAAGAATCTACGGGCTTTGCCAACAGCCAGAAAAACGAATACAGCGCCAGCAATATTGTTGCGCTCAAGCCCGCGTTGAACCCACAAGCCAGGGCCACAATCACGACCGCCGGATAAAAAACGCTGTAGGCGTAGCGGGCGCCAAGTCCAATGGTCAGCCAATGATTAATGAGCACGACCAACCCGCAAACCAGGAGAGCACATGCATAGCGCAGGGGCCAGGCTCCAAAGCGATGCCACCCCGGCCCTGGCAGTTGTTGTAGTCGGGATTCCTCCACTTCTCATTTTAATTTCGTCCATGGAATAACCGCGTCAACCCCGTTTAACCCGAATCGATATCGCCCTGGCAGAGCCCGTAGCTCCTCCGACCAAATATGGTGTGACGAGCCTCAACGCCTCGCTTGCTCTGCGTGCGCAGCTCTTTGCCGCAGCTAGCTGGTTGAAGTTTTGGAACGCTCCTGCTTGCGCCACTGTCGCTCCTGCCGCTGGATTTCGCCGCGCAGCAAATCTTCGGCTGACCATCCCTTTTGCTGGGCAAAAATCGCAAGCTCGAACAACTCGCGGCCCAGTTGACTGCGGCTCAATTGGCGGCGAGTCGCCGAGTTATTCGCAAGTTTGGCACGGCGCGCTTTTTTCAGCAGCTTCTCGGCTCGCAATAGCGCCGGGAGGTGTTTGGGAACGCCGTCCAGGGCTGAGCTGCGCGCATGGCGGGTGCCGTCCTTTTCAGCGCGTTTTATCTTTTCCCAGTTTGTCCAAACCTGGTCCACGTCGCGCACTTTCAAATCACCGAAGACGTGTGGGTGCCGGCGGATAAGCTTATTCGTGATATGGCGGGCAACCTTCTCAAAATCAAAGGCTCCGCGTTCACGGGCCAATTGGGAGTGAAACACCACTTGTAGCAGTAAATCGCCCAACTCCTCTTCGAGTTCATGGTCGTCGCCTGATTCGATCGCATCGATCAATTCGTAAACCTCTTCGACCGCGTGCCAGCGTAACGTATGGTGG
>CAZUVM010000048.1:0-40287 GCA_964623885.1 uncultured Verrucomicrobiota bacterium | reverse complement strand
TAACAAATCCTACAGGATTTACGCCTGTCCAGCCAACCAACGGCGGCTCCCAATTGCCACTGCCGCCGACGCGCTCTATTGGCATGCACCGCTCGGCACTCTCGAGCCAATGCCCCGGACCTGCTCGATCAATCTGGCGCTCGGCGGCTTCTCCAGCTCCACGGAGCCCGGCGGTACCTTTACCCGTAACGGCGCCACGGTAACCACTCTGGCCAAATTCACTCAAATCCTCCCTCCGTATCCCACCTCAGCTCGAATGATTGCCTTTGTCGATGAGAACGAGTTTAGCATCGAGGACGGATGCTTTGCTGTGTATCCGCCCAGCTCCGGCCTCAACGACTGGTGGAATCTGGCCGGCAGCCGCCACAACGCGTGCTGCGTTTTTTCCTTCGTCGACGCCCATGCGGAAGTCTGGAAATGGCATGGAAGCTCGGTGCTCACATTCCAGAGCTACGATCAGCCTGGCGATTTGTCCGACGATCTACCCCGTGTCCAGCGCGCCACGGGGCCGTAACGCCGCAGGTTTTGAAACCTATCATCATCTCGCTCACCGCCTCAATTGCTCCCCAGGTGCTGGCCGAATCGCCGCCGCCACGCGAGCGCGTCTCGTGTAACGCCGGCTGCCGTTTTATCCAGGACAGCGTAGCGGGGGCAGGAAGATTCTTATACCATCATTCTCTGCGATGAAGAATTTTGCCGTCATCCGGTCTGCGCTCCCGATTCTCCTGGCTTCAATAGCTCTCGAGGTCCTTGGGTCCACCGCTCCCATTGAGCTGCTCGTCGATGGCGTAAGCAATCCGCTGGCGATTGAGCGGGACACCGCGCGGTTCACGTGGAGGTCTGCGGATACCGGCCGGGCCGCGAGGCAAACCGCGTATCAGGTCCTGGTGGCCTCCAGCGCCGAGCGCTTGGCCGCCGGCAAAGCCGATTGGTGGGACAGCGGCAAGGTGGATTCAGACCGGTCGGCTGCGGTGGAATATGGCGGCAAACGATTGCCCGCGGCCACACGGTTTTGGTGGAAAGTCCGGACTTGGAATCAAACCGGCGACCCAAGTGATTACAGCGCCCCGAACTATTTTGACACTGGATTAAACCAGGACGAATGGGAGGCAAAGTACATCTGGGATGGGACCACCAACGCGTTTAATTTCGCTTATTTCCGAAAAATCTTCGTGGTGACGAACAAGCCCGCGCTGGCCAAGGTCTTTGTCACCGCGCACAACGATTACCTGCTCTATTGCAATGGACAACTCCTAGGCCGTGGGCCGGCGCGGTCGGATCCTTATCTTTACGGGCAATACAATGCTTATGACGTGACGAAACTTCTGATTGCTGGCACCAACGTATTTGCCGCCATGGGACACTGGCGGGACCATTGGTTTAATGCCGGCATTGATGCTCAACCCGCGTTTCTGTTGGAAGCGCGACTGACCTATCCGGATGGGTCGTCTTCGAAGCTCCGCACCGATGACTCCTGGAAAGTTCTGGCTCACACCGCCTTTATCGAAAACACTGGAACAAATTCCTTCCGCAGCCCGTGGAACCGGGAGATTCAGTTTGATTCGCGTCTGGAACCCAAGGGTTGGCATACCGCCGGATTTGACGATTCGGGTTGGACTTCCGCCGCAGTGGTGGACCGGTCTGATTATCATCTATTCGCTCAAATGGCGCCGCCGGAACGGGAACAAGCTGAACTCGAGCCGGTCAGTGTCACCCAAACCAACGGCGCCTGGCTGGTGGATTTCGGCCGCTGTATCGATGGCTGGCCCAAACTCACCCTCCACGAGAATCAATCGGGAGATAAGATTCGGCTCGCATACTTTCAATTGACGGGCGGACGATCCCCCGCCGGCTGGGACGAATACATTTGCCACGGCGGCACCGAAACCTGGAACGCGAATTTCGCGCGGCACACGTCCTTCCAGGTCCTTCAGATCACCGGCTACGCAGGGAAATTGAATGCTGCCGACGTGCGCGGGATATGGGCCTATTGTGACGCCGACGTCGCGGGGCGTTTTCATTGTTCCAACGATTTGCTCAATGACATTTACGAGATGTGCGAGCGTTCCGCCCGGCAGAACATTCAGGGCGGCATTATCAGCGTCGATGCCAATCGCGAACAAGCGTCGTGGCTGGCCGACAGTTGGAACATTGGCAACGTGCTGCTCTACAACCACCGCGCCACGACGATGATCGACAAGACCGTGCGGGATTATGCCGCGGAGCAGCTTCCCAACGGATGTTTCTCCGCTTGTAGCCCGGGAAAGCGGCGTGCGGAACTCTCAGTTCCAGTGCAGCAGCTCCGCCTGATTCCCGAATGGGCGATGTATTGGCCGATGTTGCTCTGGCAGCAGTATCTGTTTTCGGGTGACCAGGAGCTCCTCCGCGAGATGGAGCCGCGCCTGACGCGTTTTCTCGAATGGCTTAAACCTTTTCAGGACGCAGCCACCAGACTGCTGAATCCTCCCGGTTGGCGGATTTCCGAGTATGCCGGCGGCAATATGCCCAGCGGCGGCTACAACAGCGCCACCACCTGCCAATATTATGAGAATCTGCGCATCGCTTCCCGGGTGTTCTCCGTGTTGGGAGATACAAACCAAAGCCTTGCTTGCTTGCAGCAGGCGCAGGACGTGAAAGCCGGCATCAACGCGAACCTGCTTACCAACTCATCCGAAGGCGAGTACTATCTTGCGCGAACCGACACCAATAAGCTGTTCGCCCTGGCTTCGGCGTGGGCGTTGCGTTTCGACCTCGAGCCGCTGCCGGACAAGTCTAAAATTCTTTCTACCATTGAGAAGTCGGGAAAGCCGGACATCGGCGGCTACGGTGGCGACGCGCTCTACAGCGGGCTCTTGAACGCGGGCGCGGGGGCTTTTGTCGTCAGCGACTTGGCCCGCTATCGCCCAATGCTGAATGCGAACAAAGCCTGCTGGGAGGGTTTCCAACTGGTCCGAGGCTATCAAGCAAACCATGCCTGGACTTCATATCCGGGATATCTTTTCCAGAAATACATTTTGGGAATTCAGCCCACCAGTGGCGGCTTTGCCACGTTCGATGTCCGACCCAAAACCGACGGCCTTACTTTTGCCGAAGGCGCGGTTCCCACGGTGAAAGGCCTCGTTATCACCCGTTGGGAAAAAGACGCCAACGGCCGTTTTTCCATTTCGGTCACTGTTCCACCTAATACGCGGGCGGCGATATACATTCCCAAGCTATCAACGGGCAGTGTTTCGCTCACCGAATCCGGGAAGGTCCTGTGGCCGGCGAATCCCGAACTCAATGACCCCGGAGTGCTAGACGTCGAGGATGTGGGCGCAGCGATCAAATGCCTCGTTGAGGCGGGGACGTACCGATTCATGGAATGAAACAGCCAAGCTGGGCTGCGTGGCCACTACTCATCCTGCTGCACGAAATAGCCCCACACCTGACGCATTTTGCTAAACTTTGCGATGGGGCTTGTCGCTCTGCCAAGGTTTATTTTTGGGGGCGTGGGACCTGCCCCAAATGGCTGCGAACTCCAGCCGCTGTCCCTGCCAGCTCTTCTCGTGCGCTACACTCGCCTCGGACACGAACTCCGGCACAAAAGGGGAGAATGCATAAGGCGAGAATATCGACTCGCTCAGTCCCAGGGTGGTAGCCATGCCGGCCTCGAGGTGTGACTCGGACAGCGCGCCGTAGCTGTTATATCCATAGCTGCGGTTGGGCCATACACGGCCCATGCCCACGAAGGACCAGTTGGAATTAACGTTGTTGGCGATATCCGATGTGCCGGGACAGCGGAACACGTCCCGGCTGGAGCCGACATGTGCCAACACGCCAGCGTCCCAATACGTGGGGCGCGCGTTTGTGCTGGGTCCCGTCCCAGTGTCTGGCCAACCAAATGCCGGGTATTTGTGAAAGTCATCTGTGTAAAGAGAAAGGCCCAGGCCGACCTGCCGCAGATTGCTTATACATTGCGTGCGGCGCACCGAGGTCCTGGCTTTGGCCAGCGCTGGAAAGGCCAACGCCACCAGAATGGCTATGATTGCCGCGACAACAATTAATTCAACCAAAGTGAACGCATGGCCTGCCGTCGGGAGGTCATTTAGTGGCCGCGGTTCCGCAGCGGGGCCATAGGAATGAAGCGGACGTCTTGTGGGCTTCGATCTTCCACAAAGGTGCCTTTCTATTGTTCTCACGTTTAAAGCTGAATTATTTGTGATCATTTGATTGTTCAGTAGGAGACTTAAGCGGCAGGAATAAAAGGTTACAGGAATTCTGATTGCGCTCCTCACTGCGTGAGCAGTTCCGGGTAAGCTTGATCTGGGCTGGTAATGTTCCGCGGGCTTAGCGGACTTTGCGCCTTCGAAGCAATCGGCAACCTCCCGGCAATTAGACCCACAAGCGGCGGCCAACGCCGCGGCAGTCTCACCGCTGGATATTCAAGTCCTGACTGATTTTACCAGCTGTTCAGCCCGTGGTAGACTAAGAGCAATCCATTGAACTGCGGTGCATATTTCCTGATTAGAGTCGCTGCCTTCTTGAGCCAAGGACAGCGACCCCGCTCCATTTAGCATCGCTCGGCCTTTGCAGCCCCCGCCACTTCAGGAGCCAAAGATCCTATTCATCCGCTCCACCATATCGCGCGCCGTTTCCACGTCAGCCGCCTGGCTGGCGGGCTGTTCGGTGATTGCCCAGCCCTGGTAGCCGGCACGGTCCAACGCGCTCATTACTGCTGGCCAGTTCGTTTCGCCATCCATCAACTTGGGGCGCTCGCCGTGGCTACTCGAGGCCGATGGCGATGAGCTGAAATCTTTCACGTGGATCCGCACAATTCGTTTGCCGAGCACCTCAATCCATCGCTCGGCCGGACCGTGTGCCCGGCCCACATTGCCGATGTCGAAATGCCAGCCAACCGATTCACTGTTGATCGCGTCGAGGTAATCCCTTGCCTGTTCCGGAGTGGTGATGAAGTTGTTGCCGACGTTCTCAATCGAGATTTTCACGCCCAGCTCTTTTGCCAACGGAATTGCCTTTTTGATTTCCACAATCGAGCGCTCCCAACATTGCTCATAGCTCACACCGTCGCGGGCGATGCCGGGCACGAGCAGCACGCTACCCGCCCCGTAGGCGCGCGCGTCTTGCAAAGTCTGCAGCAACCCGTCGAGGCCCAGCTTGCGCGTGGCCTCATCCGGAGCAGACAATGGTTTCGTCCAGTGGATGTGGTCGCAAACGCTGGCAGCTTGCAGCCCGGTTTCCTTGAAGGCAGCGAGCACCTCATCGCAGTTCATGGCGCCCATGGGTTCCACGCCTTCGAATCCTGCTTCTTTCATCGCTCGGAATTTCTCGAGCACCGATCCTTTTACGCCAATCGTGGAATACATGATGGCCTTCCGCAGATTCCGTCTTGACGCGGCTAATCCGGCGGGAACGCATACTACGGCCGCCGCGCTGGCCACGGTCATTTTCAGGAATGATCGTCGATTCATAACATGATTTCCGGTGGAATCACTAATGAACCGCTAATTGACGCGAATACACGCCAATAAAAAAATTCGCGTTTATTCGCGTCCGTTCGCGGTTAAGGACTTCTCTGCGTTTCTCCGCGCTCTTTGCATCTCTGCGGTAAACTCTGACACCTCTACGCCTTCAAGATGTCATCCCAACCCTTGCGATACACCGGTCGCTTAATGAACGGCGCCGCCTCTGGCGCGTTGGTTGCTCGCAGGTGCTGGTAATCCCACTCGATTTTCTTTCCAGTGCGGTAAGCGACATTACCCAGGTGATTGGCTTCCGTGGTCCAACCTGAGTATTGGAAGTTCGACCCCGGCACCGGCCCGTTCCCCTTGGCGTAATTGACCCACTCGACCCAATGTCCCGGCGATCGCGGCAGCCTCTCGGGCGGTTTGCTGAAATCCTTGAACTTTTCCTCGGGCAACAGCTTGCCGTTGCCAAGCAGCATCCCTTTCTCGCCGATGAACAGGCACGAACGCCCGCCCCACGCGGGCACCCAGCCCGGCGGCTTGCTGTCGCCCTGATGCCACACCAGCTTGAGCGCCGGTTGCGCGCCGACGGCTCCAAACTGGTACGTCGCCATCATCGTGGCCGGCGCCAGTTCCTTGTGCGACATCGGGACATTCGGCGACATGGCTTCAATCGACAGTGGCGCCAGCACCCGCCCGCCTTTCCCGTCCGGCCGCCACAAATCGAGCACCGTGTACGGCACATCGTTGTCGTGGCTGCCGAGATCGCTCATGGTGCCGTTGGCGAAATCCCACCAGCGATACCACCGCGGCCCCGGAAAATAGGTCGCGTGATACGGCCGCTCCGGCGCGGGGCCCAGCCACAAGTCCCAGTGCATGTTCGACGGTATTGGCATCTCCTCCTTGAAACGGTCCACGATCTGAATGCCGTTATAGAAACCGTGCGGCCGGTCGAACTTCTCAGCCGACGCAGCGTCCTGCAAACCCCAGGCGCGGTCCGCCCAAACGTGAACTTCACTCACCGGGCCGATGACCCCAGTATCGAGAATCTCTCGGATCTTGCGCCGCTCCGGCGAGGCGTGCCCCTGGTTACCCATTTGCGTGGATAGTTTTGGATATCTTGCCGCCGTTTCGCGGATCAGGCGCGTTTCCCAAATATTATAGGTCAGCGGCTTCTCGCAATACACGTGCTTGCCGTGCGTTAGCGCCAAATAGGTCGCGAACGCGTGCGTCTGTTCCGCCGTCGACACGACCACAGCGTCGAACTCGTTCGGCCGATCGAACACGCGTCGCAGGTCGGTGAATTTTTTGGCCTGCGGGTAGCGCTGCGACGCCGACTCCAACGCCGCCTCATTCACATCACAAATCACGGTGACGTTTTCATCCGGATGCGGCCCTGCGGCGGCGCTCTTCGCCCGCTTGCCGCCTTCGTCTCGGTTTCGACCGGGAACGACTGTGAGCTCCGCCAGGCTTGCGTTCGCGCGGCCACCACAGGCGATAAAAGCAATGTTCAACTTGTTATTCAGATTTTGTCCCCGCAGAAACGCCGGCGCGCCGGCGAAAATTCCGACCGCCAGGGATCGCCCAATAAACTCGCGCCGCGACATACCACCTGAGTCGGTCTGATTGGGTGTCTTGTTTCTTTCGGTGGAAGAAGAAGAACTCTCTTTGCGAACTCGGCTACCCATATTGAAATAACAAATACCTGCGTTTCGTTTTGAGAGCAATCATTTGCCATCCGCTGTTCCGTCAGCCGCAGTCAGGTGGACCGGTCCTCCGTGGCTGCCAACTGACTAAAGTCCCGCCTTGGAAGCCCAACATTTTATTCTGCGTTTTCGGCTATGGGCTGCCATAGGCGTACAATCATTCACTTGGGCAGACCCAATCTTTCGTAATCGTCCGCCTTTCGGAAAAGCGGAACGGTGATCTACTGGCTTGTGATTGACTTTCCCGACGACCGGGATAATATCAAGAGAGCCTAATGTTGAACTTTACCTGTTGTTATGTTTCCAAGGAACCGCGTACTGTTTCAGCAGGTCGTGGACTGCCATAACTTGGCCTGCAAGTCGTTGCTTCTCCTAGTGGCAACGGCGTGCTGCACGGCGTTTGCTGCCACTGATTCCAGGCCAGGAAGTCCATCGATCGTGGTGAACCGGACCGTCCCGAAAGTGTCGCCGCCCAAACCGGGACTGGAGTTTTCTCCCAATCCGACCACCCAGGAAATCTTCCGCGCCCACGTGTTCGAGGAGCCGCTCGTGCCGGTTGGGGGTGAGCCGACGCCGGATGAAAATGCCGCGCTGGCGGTGGCGTTGCGCGGCTATGCCAAGCGCAGTGGACCGGATGATTTCTCCAGCTTAACCGGTTTCCTGGAAAGCCATCCTCGGTCGGCCTGGCGGGCAGCGTTGTTCACGGACCTCGGCCTGGAATATTACCATACCGCCCACTATTCCCTGGCGTTGGAGGCCTGGCTTCAGGCCTGGGCGTTGTCCAAGGACGCCAGCGGACCGCGTGAGCGAGCGCTGGGGGACCGCGCGTTTGGCGAATTGCTCGTGATGACTGCGCGCCTCGGGCGAATGGAGGAGATGACGGCGTTGCTCAAATCCATTGAGCAGCGGCCCGTCACCGGCACAGCCAGCGAGCGTGTGGCCGGCGCCCGCGAGGCCCTGTGGGGCATGCAAAACCTGCCGGGGCTTTCTTTTCGGTGCGGCCCGCTGGCGCTGCGCAGCATCCTGATCGCGCAGCATTTGAGCGACGGGAGCAATGCAGAGATCGTGAAATCAGCTTCCACGCAGAAGGGTTGCTCGCTGCCTCAGGTCGCGGACTTGTCGCGCCAGGTAGGCCTCAACTACCAGATGGCCTTTCGGGAAAGACAGGGAGACTTCATCCTGCCGGCAGTGGTCCATTGGAAAGTCGGACATTACGCGGCCTTGCTGAAAAAGGCGGGAAACTTGTACCAATTGAAAGATCCGACCTTCGGCAATGAGACCTGGGCGACGAAAGAAGCCCTCGAAGCGGAAACGACAGGCTACTTTCTGGTGCCGCCGGGCGTTCTTCCGTCCGGATGGCGAAAGGTCGAGGAGCAAGAGGCCGCCGGAGTTTGGGGCAAAGGCTCCACCACCTTCAATGATCCAAGAGCGTTCACTCCGCTGGACCTCAAGACCTCCGACAAAAACTGCACGGGAATGGCGGTACCCTCAATCCATCTCATGCTTGCCAATCTGAACCTGAGTGACCAACCGCTGGGCTATACTCCGCCCGTCGGTCCGGCAGTGCGGTTCGTGATGCGTTATAACCAGCGGGACTCTTTCCAGCCGGGCAACTTCAACTATTCAAACTTCGGGAACAAATGGACCTGCGATTGGATTTCATACATTACCGACAATCCATCGAACCTTCTCGCTGACGTGACCCAGTACGTCGGGGGCGGCGGGGTCCGCACCTACACTGGATTCGACCCCGGCCCCCAAACCTTCGCCCCGCAACAATACGATCAAACCCTCTTGAAGCGCACCAGTTCAGGAAGCTATGAACTCCTGGCGAGAGATGGTTCGAGATTGGTCTTTGCACAGCCGGACGGGTCGGTGGGAACGACGCGCAAAGTTTTCCTGACCCAAATGGTCGATCCCGCCGGCAATGCGGTAACGCTGACATACGACAACAATCTCCGGTTGGTCGCCCTCGCCGACGCGATCGGACAGGTCACCACTGTCACCTATATGTCCGACAATCCGGATGATGGTTCCTATTATTATATCGTCACCAGGGTGACCGATCCGTTTGGTCGCTCGGCTGACCTCGCGTATCATATCGTAATCAGCAAGACCGTCCCTTTCATTCGGCTGACCAATATCACCGATGTCATCGGCCTGACCTCAAAGTTCGGGTATCACGACATCGTCAATCAGCAGGAAGTGGTATTTACATCGTTCATAAACGAGTTAATTACGCCTTACGGCACCAACATCTTCCGGAGCGATGACGACGGCTTGGGCCAAACCGGTAACAATCGTTTTGTCGAAATCCTATACCCGGACGGCAGCCGGGAGCGGGTTGAATATACCCAGACGAACTCCCTGCAGGTGATGTCGGAATCGCCGTCAACGGTCGCAGCCGGCATGCTGACGCTGAACGATTATCTGCAATTCCGGAATACGTATTACTGGGACCGCAATGCCTGCGCGACCGCTTACCGCGACTACTCCAAAGCCCGGCTTTTTCATTGGATGCACAACGATCTGGTCACAACCGCGGGCGCTTTGGAGAGTATGAAGCAGCCGCTCGAAGGACGGGTCTACTACGATTATCCGGGACAGAGAATCAGCCCCACGGTGATAGGCCTGAGTACCCAACCTGCGCATGTGGGGCGAGTGCTGGATGACGGTTCCACCCAGCTTTACACCTACGAATATAACGCATTCGGGCACGTGACCAGGGCGATCGATCCAGTTGGGCGCACTTTCAGCTTCTTCTACGACAGCAACGGCATTGATCTGCTCGAGCTTCGCCAAACCCGCTCCGCTAATGAATTGCTTTTTAAAGCGACCTACAACGCGCAACACCGGCCGCTGACCGTCACTGATGTCGCCGGACAGACAACAGCTTATACCTACAATGCGCGTGGCCAAATTCTCACGGTAACCAATCCCAAGAATGAAACGTCGGCGTTCGCCTATGATACAAACGGATACCTTCTGGCGATCGATGGCCCGCTGCCGGGCACGAATGATGTCATCGCCTTCAGTTATGATCCATTCGGCCGGGTTCGGACACGAACGAATGTGAGCGGCTACACGGTGACACTCGATTACGACGCGCTGGACCGTGTAACCCGCTTGACTTTCCCAGACGCTACCTTTGACGAATTCTCCTACGACCGTTTAGATCTGTCGGTGGTTCAAGACCGCGCAGAGCGCCAGACGCGGTTCGAATACGACTCCATGCGGCAATTGAGCAGGCGCACGGACCCACCGGGGAGGTTGACCCAACTGGGTTGGTGCGGGTGCGGCGAGCTCAGCAGTTTCACCGACCCGATGGGACGCGCCACGACCTGGCAGAGAGACGTGCAGGGCCGGCTCACGAGCAAGCAATACGCCGACGGCTCTCAGGCCGCCTACCATTATGAAAACGCCTCCGGCCGCCTCCGAGAGTTCATTGATGATAAACACCAGTTCTGCCAACTGGCCTATAACCGCGACGGAACACTTCAGTCAGTCACCTATCCCAACGCGGCAGTTACCACCCCATCGGTCACATATACTTACGACCCGGATTATCGACGCATCAGCTCGATGTCTGATGGTATTGGAACTTCAACATACACGTACATTCCCATCACGTCGCCACCGGTTTTGGGCGCAGGCCGCTTGGCCGGTGTGGACGGCCCGTTGTCCAGCGACACGATCGCGTACGCTTACGATGCGCTGGGACGCCGCACGCAGACAGCCATCGGCGGCGTGGTTCAAGCCAGGACCTTCGACGCCGCCGGTCGAGTCATCGCTGAAACCAACGCGCTGGGAAGCTTCGCTTACACCTATGACGGGGCTTCCGCCCGGCTGACTGGCCAGACATTTCCCAACGGCCAGACGGCTAGCTGGAGCTACCTGGACAACGCCCATGATGACGCACTTCACCAAATCACGTACACCGTGGGCGCCGCCCTGCTGTCTCAATTTACGTACAACCGTGATACTGCCACCGGACGCATCACCACATGGTCACAACAAATGGGAGCACAGCCACCCACGCTCTTCACATTCAGCTATGATGCGGCGGACCAACTCCTTTCGGCGACAGTCACTAATTCTGGAGCACTTATTAACCGCTTCGATTACACTTATGATGCGGCCGGTAATCGGCTGACTGAAGTCGCCGGCGGCAGCGTGTCGACCGCCGCATATAACGCCCTGAACCAACTCAGCACGAGGGCAAATGCCGCAGTGATTTCTCGCACCAACGAATGGGACGCTCAAAACCGCCTGACCGCTGTGAACGCCGGAAGTGACCGGACCGAGTTCGGCTACGATGGCTCCGATCGTCTTGCCTATCTCCGCGAGCTCCAAAACGGTTCCGAATTGTCTTTCCGCCGGCTCCTGTGGTGCAATGGCAGCATTTGTGAGGAGCGCGACAAATCCGGCGCTGTTGTGAACAAGCGTTATTTTGCCGGCGGCGTCAAAGTGGAAACGGGCACGAATGCGGGAGTCTATTTTTACGCTCGCGATCACCTGGGCTCAATCAGCGCGTGGACTGATGCTGGCGGTCAGGTGCGAGCGCGATATGCTTATGACCCGTTTGGTCGCCGAACGAAAGTGAGTGGTCATCTGGATACGGATTTTGGATTCGCCGACATGTTCGTCTCTCCTCAAGCGAATCTTTCGTTCGCCGCCTTCCGCGCCTACGATGCAGATTTAGGGCGTTGGCTATCCCGGGATCCTCTCCCGAACGCTGAAATGGCACAAGGGGCGAACCTCTACACCTATGTCGCTAACGAACCCGTGAACCGCGTCGACCCGCTGGGTTTCGCCGGCAGCACGTTAGGGCCTTCGGGTTATTTTGGGCCTGTCCCCATGGCCCCGTGGAACCCGTATGGAAATTATGGGAATATTCCCGCCAATCAGCCCTTGGCGATCCGACCAGATGCCGCCTTGTTATTAGTCCCATTGCCTCCAGCGAATGCGCCACGCTCACCCGACAACTCACTTCTTCCTGATTTGATTCAACTGACTCTTGACACAATCCAAAAGATTACGCAGTGCGCAGGCAACACCCTTACCCTGCTGGAGGCTACTCAAGACACCCCCCGGCCCGGAATGGCCAACAAGTATTACGGTTGGATCGATGTGGAAGATTTCTCCTTTGACATCGAACAGACTCTGACCATTGGGTCCGGGTCAAGTGGGGCAGGTGTCGGAAAGATAACTTTTGATTCCTTTGATTCTTTCTAAAGCGCCGCACAGCGATGCCAGGTGAATCTCAGAGCAAATAGTACTCGCAGGTCGAACGGAATATGAAGATTACGGCGGACTTCTTGCTCTTCGAAAGGCGATCCCGCTTCTGTCCAACCGGCATTGCGTTAGCATCGTTGTTTGCGATGCTTGGCGCCGGTCTGGCCCTGGGCCAAACGTCGCAATTCACCTTCGATCCGAACGGCAACCTGCTTATCCAAGCTGCCCCTATCGTTGCGGCGCCTCAAATTCTGGGCCAACCATCCTCAACCATGGCAGCCCCGGGCGGGATCGTTTCCTTCTCCGTGGTGGTCGCTGATCTGCGAGCGCTTTCCTACCAATGGCGTTTCAACGGATCCAATCTCGGCGGAGCCACCGGCGACACATTGATGTTGAACAACGTGAGCACCAACAGCGAAGGATTTTACTTCGTGGTGTTGAGCAACAGTTCCGGCAGCGTGACCAGCGCTCCAGCCGCCTTGTACATCGATTCCGATGCCGATGGCCTGCCGGACTCCTGGGAAATCGCTATGTTCGGCCATCTGAACTTCACCGGGTCGGACGACGCGGACGGTGACGGCGTGTCGAACCTTCAGGAGTTCCTCGATGGGACCAGTCCAACCAATGCGCTTTCTGCGCTCTACCGCATCACCCTGGCTTTTGATGGCGGCTCGGTCGCGGTCGTTCCTTCCCAGCCGAGCTACACCAACGGACAAACCGTTGCGCTGACTGCCACCCCAACCGGCGGCGAACCGTTCCACGCCTGGACGGGTGATGTCGTCACCCGCAGCAATACGATCACGCTGGTGATGACCAACAATAAGAGCCTCTTCGCCCACTTCAGCACGATTACCTCGGTGTGGACGAATACCACCACCGGCGATTGGAACACCGATACGAATTGGTCCCCCAATCTGGCCCCAGGCTCGAACGACACCGCGGTCCTTGCTACCGGTGCCACGGTCACCTTGAACAACGATCTGGATTTGCGCGACTTGAGCCTGGGCAACGACGGTAATTCACCGATTCTGACCGGCACCGGGACGGTGCGGGTCCTTGGGTTGTGCCTTTGGACCGCCGGAACCATGGCCGGCCAAGGCAACACGGTCATCGCGCCAGGGGCGTTGCTGATGTTGCGCGATCTCGATTCGGTGGGTTTATCCGGGCGGACCCTGGAAAACCAGGGCACCGTCCTCTGGTCCACCGCGGCGATTCTCAATGTCTCGAATGCCGTGATCCTCAATGATGCCGGGGCTTTGTTTTCTCTGCAGAATCCCGCAACCATCAACTTCGCCGGCGGCTCGCTGTCACGGTTCGACAATGCCGGCACCTTCCTGACCTCGATCTTTGGCGGCACGACCCTCTTTGCAGGTGTGGCATTCAATAATTCCGGCACGGTGCAGGTCCAGAGCGGCACGCTGCAATTGGCGGGTGGTGGAACCAACACCGGCGTGATCAATGTGCCGGCAGGAACGACGCTGAGCCTGGGACCCGGCCCGTTCAGTTCCAGCGCCGGATCATCCATCGCAGGAGCCGGGGCGCTCCTGGTCAGCGGCGCCTCGGGAATACTCGCGGGCACGGTCAACGTTTCCGGCAGCAATGTGTTCGTTAATGGTTCCCTCGATTTCACCGGAAATTACATCTGTACCAACAATAGCCTGCTCATTTCGGGTAACCCCAGTTTCGATGGGACGGGGATAGTTGCGCCGGCGCTGCTGAATCTGAGCGGTGGATCTCTTGGCGGCAGCAGCACCGTCACCGTCAGCGGCGTAATGAACTGGACCGGCGGTTCGATGGTCGGCTCCGGTCGAACCGTGGTCGCGGGCGGGGCCACTTTGAACCTGAGTAACACGGCGCCTCTCTCCATGAACGGACGCACCCTCGACATTGCCGGGACGGCGGTGTGCTACGGCGCAAGTGTGGCCATGAATGATGCGGTCATAACCAATGAGCCCGACGCATTGTTTTATGTGCCAAACCCTGGTTCTTTTGCTTTTGGCGGCGGGTCGCCCCGGTTTGACAATGCTGGCACAGTTCGCGCCGACGGCACCGGAATTTCGTTTATCGCACCCGCGTTCAATAATTATAGCAACGCGCAACTCCATGCCGGCACGACCTTGCAGTTGGTCGGTGGCGGGTTGAACGACGGCACGATCGCCGTTGATGCCGGCGCTACGCTTGAATTCGGCGGTGGAGTCTTCGTCGCGAGCCCAAGATCCGGCATCGCGGGTGATGGGCAGTTAAGGATCAACGGCGGTACCGCTACGTTGGGCGGCCTCGTCAACGTCACCGGCACTAACACGTTCAGCAACGGCGCTGCTCATTTGACGGGCAATTATCTTTGCGCCAATAACACCCTTATCATCTCCGGCGGGACCGCGACTTTCGATGGCACCGGCACAGTCGCACCGCTTTTGGTGAACCTCAGCAGCGGCACTCTGGGTGGCGCCCAGACCGTGACCGTGGGCAAAGCGATGAACTGGACCGGCGGCACGATGAGCGGTACTGGGCGAACCGTCATTCCTCCCGGAGCCATGCTTAGCCTGGGCGGCCCGGACTTTCTTTCGCTCACCAGCCGCATCCTGGACAATGGCGGCACTGCGGTCTGGACCGGGGCCGGAAACCTCATCCTGACGGATGCTGTGATCACCAATCGGCCGGGGTCATTGTTTGATGTCCAAAACGCCGCGTTCCTGAATCTTGGCGGCGGCGCCGCGCGGTTTGATAACGCCGGCACCTTCCGTAAATCCGTTAGTCCCGGGACGACGGGCTTCAGCGGCGTCAGCTTCAACAACTATGGTGTGGTGGACCTTGAACGGGGCATTTTGTGGGCCCTGGCCGGCTTCACATCCACGTCCAATGCGTTGCTCAATTGCGCCCTTGGTGGTTCGACGCCCGGCACGAATTACGGTCAACTCCAGCTCTTAGGTCCGGTTGCGTTGAACGGGGTACTGAGTGTGAATTTCACTGACGGCTTTCACGCCGCTACAAATGATTCGTTTACCGTGGTGAGTGCAGGCTCGTGCAGCGCCGGGTTCGCCAATTTCTTCTACCCGTCGAACTTGATCACGATGGCGCTTAGCAATACCGCCAACTCGGTCGGCGTCCTGGTTACGGCCGTCGGTGTCGCTGACCGAGTCTTGGTGCCTCCCCAAATTTCCGGCACGAACATCACCCTCTGCTGGGGAACGCTGCCGAACGTCACCTACCGCGTTGAAATGAATTCCACCCTCGACCCTGGCACCTGGACGCCGCTACCCGGCGACGTGACCAGTTCCGGTGACATGGCGTGCAAATCGGACGTGCTGATGTCGTCCAACCGCTTCTACCGCATCCGCATTTTGCCGTAGCGCACTGCTAATACTAGTCACGTCCGCAGCTTCGTCCGATTAACTCAGCGGCCTCTGAAATCTCCAGTAAACGACGAATCAAAGATCAAAGTGGCTATACGTCCATTTGATTTGGATCATTTGGTTCTGGTCCTGAGACTCGACCGATTTTGATCCACGATCAATTCTGGCTGCGCACTTAAAGGACCCTTGGATAATCCGAAATTTAGGGAGCCAGAATCTCAATATCCGGCGCCACATACTGAAAGTGAGACGGGTTTCGGGTTACGATCCGCACCGCTTTTTTTCGGCGCGCAAAGGTCGCGTGCAGCGAATCGTAGATGCCACCGCCCATTACTCCCCGGCTGCGCGCCTCACGAATCGAGGTTTCGTAGTCCGCTAAGCTCAAAGCCTCCACCCCGATTGAATCACGCAAGCCCAAAGTCAACTCGGAAGCAGCTTCGATGGGCACCCTGTAAAACCCGGTCAGGGTTGCGAAAACTTCGGCGAGCGCGTGCGCATTGGTGAACGGTCGTTCGAAATCTTCCAATGCCGATAGGCAGGCTTCATGTTCCGGGTGCGATCGTAACACGGCCCCAACCATTATCCCGGTATCCAGAAAGGTCATCGGGCGTAATGTCGTGACTGCTCGACGGCTTCCCCAATCGACGTGGTGGGCACCGCGCCCGTCCAGAGCTTGAGTTTCCCACGCTTAATGATACGCCCTGAAGCGTTACGCTCGATTTCCAGCACAATCCGCCCCGGCGTCGCCGAAGCGATAAGCTTTTGCCGTCGAGGAATTCCCGCTGCCCGTCGCAGTTCGCGAGAAAGCACGATCCGGTTGGACGCATCGAGTTCAACTCTCATTTTCATGCCATTAGTATGGCGTGGTTATGGCGTGATTGCAAGCTGCCTGACTTTGCCGCGACTAGGCACGACAGAGTGTGGAACTTGTTCGCCATCGGTTTCGGTGTCGATAATGAGGCAGTCAGTATTGTTCATTCCGGCACTCCCAGTTTGCCTACGCGGCTCTAATTTATTGCGGCGCAGTCAAGACACAAGAAGGTTTTTGATTTACGAGGAGATTCTGGTGCGATGGGCGCAGCCTGCGCCCGAGCATGCGAACCTTTGCGAATTGGTATCCAACCTGGGCGCCAGTTCCTCTTTCCAGTTGACATACATAGCTGTGCAATGTATAGCTTCTACAGGATTAATTATGATGTCAAAAGAACTCGTCGCCGCTTCGGCTGAACCGCTGATCCTGAGCCTGCTCTCAGGCGCTGAGAGTTACGGCTACGCGATTATTCAGGAGATTAAGGCCCGCTCGAAGGAGCGCATCCAGTGGACTGACGGGATGCTCTACCCGGTCTTGCATCGGATGGAAGACGAGGCCTGGATTACGTCCCGTTGGGTCGAGGCTGAGAACGGACGCAAGCGCAAGTACTACTCGATTAAGAAGGACGGAAAGCGGAAGCTGGAGCAGCAGCGTGAGCAATGGCTCACTGTTCACTCGGTTTTGTCCGGTTTATGGAAGGAGCGATATGTTTGACCTGGAACGAGCAATCTCGGAGTGGAGACGGCAACTGATTGCTGGGCAAGTTAAATCGCCCGAAATCCTGGATGAATTGGAAAGCCATCTGCGCGACGACATTGAGCAGCGGATGCGCTCAGGATTGCCAGCAACGGAGGCTTTTGACTTGGCAGTGCGGCAGATGGGAGCGGCCGAGGATCTCAACACCGAGTTTGCCAAAATTCAAAAAAGAGACGAGCCGCTGCGCCTCACACTGAAGGTTGCGTGTTGGGCCACCTTCGCGTGCATCGTTTTGCTGGCAAGCCGGGGTTTCAGCGTCGGAATGAAATCGGGCGCGGGATTGTTTCTAATCTCGGCAATCACGTACACCGCTTTTTTGGTGCGGGGTTGGCGACGGAACGGTCAGTTTCAAAAGATGCTTGGCAACTTGAGTCCGAGCGGCAAACAGACGTTGCAACTGGCTTGTGAGGAAGCCCCACTTCTCCACCACAATTTTGTCGGTACCGAGCACGTTCTCCTCGGACTGACCAGAATGGAAACCGGAACGGTATCCAACGTGATGAGACGGTTGGGCCTGAACCGCGAGATGGTCCAGCGCGAAGTGGAACAGTTCGTCGCTAATTTTCCTGCTCAACCGGTAATTGTGAATATTCCCTACACGCCACGCGTGAAGAAGGCCATACTATTAGCCACCAAAGAGGCCAAAATACTCAATCACGAGCGTATCGGCGGAGAGGACATTTTCCTCGGGCTGCTTCTTGAAGGCGATGGCGTCGCTGCGCGTGTGCTGAGAAAACTTGGTATCAATATAGAGGAAACTCGCGCTGCAATTCTGAAGGAATCAGCTCGGTAAGACTGATTACTCGATCATTCTTGCCGCGCCGTTCCCAGCTCGGCGATATGCGATTGGCGACCTTTGACGTCGCCAGAGGCATTGAGGAGTGCTGAATGAGTAACCAGATCGGTATAGGCTGTACGGCCGAAGGAAAATGGGCAGGGACGGCGTCCCCACCGGGGTCAGTTCGAGTCAAACATTCTCGTTTCTGGGCGTATCTCGAGTTGGTTTTTCCGCCGATTAAGCTACATTCAACGCGGGTTTCCAGGATGGGGTTGTAGAGGCCGCTGCGAGGCAACTTGGTGCTTGCGCCGGTCCTCTTCCCGTTGTTGGATTCCTTGTGGTCGCGCGGTGCATCTGACGAATGCAGTACTATCCCAAACATTATTGCGGTGTCTTCGGCATTTTTGGTCATCCCAATGCCGCCGAGTTGACGTACTACGGCCTGTACGCGCTGCAACATCGCGGCCAGGAAAGCGCCGGGATTGTGACGTGCGACGGCAAGCGATTCTATAGCCATAAGGGCATGGGGTTGGTATCGCAGGTGTTTGACGGGAGCGTGTTGCATGAGTTGGTCGGACCCATGGGGGTCGGCCATACGCGTTACTCCACCACTGGTTCCTCTGAGTTGAAAAATGCCCAACCGCTGACGGCTGTTTGCGCGCGATGGGGGCAATTGGCCATTGCCCATAACGGGAACCTGACCAACGCGTCCAAACTGCGCGACGAGTTGGAAGCCAAGGGCTCGATTTTTCAGACTACCGTCGACAGCGAGATTCTGCTGCACCTGATGGCCCAGCCCAGCAACAACGGGCACGGCAACAGTTTGGTAAATAGCATCCGGCGTCTCGAAGGGGCCTATTCGTTCGTCATCATGACGGAGAAAGAATTGATCGGCGTGCGCGACCCATTCGGATTTCGCCCATTATGCATAGGCAAGCTGGATGACGCCTGGGTGTTGGCCAGCGAAACCTGCGCGCTGGATCTGATCCATGCCAAATTTGTCCGCGACGTGGAGCCCGGCGAGATTGTCGCCATCAATGCCAATGGGCTCACCAGCACGCAGGCTTTTCAAGAACAGGAGCGTCGCGCCTTCTGCATCTTCGAATACGTCTATTTCGCCCGGCCGGACAGCACCATCGCCAATCGCAATGTCTATAAAGTGCGCGTCGACATGGGCAAAGAGCTCGCGCGCGAATTCCCCATCGAAGCCGATATTGTCGTGCCGGTGCCCGACAGCGGCAACTGCGCCGCGCTGGGCTATTCGCTCGAGTCGGGCATTCCGTTCGAAATGGCGTTCGTGCGCAATCACTATGTCGGCCGTAGCTTCCTGCAGCCATCGCAGTTGATTCGCGATTTCAACGTTCGGGTGAAGCTCAATCTCATAGAAGAGCTGGTTAAGGACAAACGCGTCATCGTGGTGGACGATTCCATCGTGCGCGGCACGACCTGCAAAGCCCGGGTGAACAATCTCAAGGAAGCCGGCGCGAAAGAGGTTCACGTGCTGGTGAGTTGCCCGCCGCATATGCACCCGTGCGTCTATGGGATCGATTTTCCGGACCGAACCAAACTGATGGCGGCCAACCATTCGCTGGAAGAAATCCGGAAGTACCTCAATGCCGATTCGCTGCACTACCTTTCGCGCGAAGGCATGGTGAAGGCGACCGGCCTGCCGGCTTCAGCATTTTGCATGGCTTGCTATGACGGCAATTATCCGGTGGCTTACGATCCGGGTGTCGACAAGCACATCATCGAACGCCGCAATGGCCGGCACCCGACGCTCGCCGAAAGCTTGGCCAAAGAACGGGCGCAAATTAAGCTGCTCTAGCTCGAATATTTCATACGTGCTGGAGTGACGTCTCATTAACACCGGGCTTCAGCCCGGTGCGCTGATGCCGGCTAAACGCTGAGCCGTTTCAACGGCTTCTCCCGCTGGCATACAACCAGGTGAGACAGAGAAAACCGGTGCAAATTTGTAATCGCCGTGAGCCAGCCGGAGCGAGACAATCAAACCCTATTGCAATGGACAACCAACTCGCCCTGACCAGCGCAGTGCTCGAATTGCGAGGAATCACCAAATTCTACGGCGACTTCAAGGCTGTGGATGACGTCAGCTTCTCGCTCGAGCGCGGATCGATCTGCGGTTTTCTTGGGCCGAACGGCGCCGGTAAAACGACTACGATCCGCATGATCCTGGACATCATCAAGCCAACCTCCGGCAGCCTGAGCATTCTGGGTCATCGGTCAGCGCTCGAAGTGCGAGAGCGAATCGGCTATTTGCCCGAAGAAAAGGGTTTGTATAAGAAAATGAAGACCTGGGCGATTATCGCCTACTTTGCGACGTTGAAGGGGATGAGCCGCAAAGCCGCTCGTCAACGAGCGCATGAATTGCTCGAGCGGTATGGTTTGAAGGACTTTGCCGAGAAACCGACTGACGCCTTATCGAAGGGCATGGGCCAGAAAGTTCAAATGCTGGCATGCCTGGCACACGATCCGGAATTCGTCATCCTGGACGAGCCGTTCTCCGGCCTGGACCCCGTGAATCAACAGGTGATGGAGGAAATCATCCGCGACCTGGCTCAGCGAGGGCATACCGTCTTGTTTTCGACGCATGTAATGCAGCATGCCGAACGTCTTTGCGATCGCATTCTGTTGGTTGCGAAGGGCAGGAAGATCTTTGATGGCACTTTAGGGCAGGCCAAGCGCACTTTTCCACGGCGCGTGCGCATCGAAACGAAAGATGAAGTCGCCCCCCTACGAGAATTGGCTCAGGTCGCTTCTATTCGATCGGTCGGGAACGGAAATGGAAAATCCGAGGCCGAGGCCGCAACGAGTTGGGAGCTGGAATTGCATGAAAACGCCGACCCGCAAGCGGTGTTGCAAACCTGTTTCGCCCGCGGCATTCGGCTGCAGAGCTTCAATCAGATGGACCCTAGCCTGCATGAAATCTTCATGCGAATGGTGGGACCGGAAACCCAAAGGACGGGCATATGAAGTACGCATGGCTGGTGGCCTGGCGGGAATACTCGGAGAATGCCAAAACGAAAGGGTTCTGGCTGGGGCTGTTTTTGATGCCGACCATTCTGTTTTTTTCGGCGCAAGTTCCGATTTGGCTCGAACAAAAGGCCACGCCCACTCGCTACTTTGTTTTAGTCGATCAATCCGGTGAGCTGGCGCCGACGGTGGAAAAAAGCCTCGAGAAGTCGTATGAACAAAAAGTGTTCGCGGCGCTGCAGGAGTACGCGAACAAGTACGCCAGCCCAGCCGCGACTTTAGGAAAAATGCCCGCGGATTCGGATATTCACGATGGGTCAGTGGAAGACTTCATCGCTCGGGGCGGTCAGCGCGCTTATCTCCAAAGGCTGCGCCCGCGGTTGAAACCGGGAGCCCCGGAATTCTCGCCTCCCCGTCGGCTGTTCCAACGCGCTCAATTGCCCGCAGGCATCGCTACCAATGCTCCGCTGGCTACTGTGGCAGAAGCTTTGAAACCGTATCTCCGCGGGGAGAAGCAGATCGACATCGATGGCGAAAGAGTCTCGCTTAGCGCCGCCGTGCTGGTGCCGCGCGATCTTGCCCATTTGATTGTCCGGCCGCAAACGGGCAAAACTGCTGTCAGTCCGAGCGCGAACGATAGCTCCGCGCGCCCGCAAATCGAGTATTGGTCCATCAATGCCTCGGAGTTTTCGTTGCGCGATGAAATCGAGCGCGCCGTGAACACCGAGATCCGCCGTCGGGAATACCTGGCTCGCGGTCTCGATAGCGCTGCGATCCACGAGGTGGAGCAGACATATCTGTCGTTCGCGAGCCTCAATCCCAAAAAGGAAAAGGGCCAGGAACAGATCAGCACAATCGATACCGTGAAGCAATGGGCGCCCAGCGGGTTTGTGTATCTGCTCTGGCTTTCGATCTTCGTGATCATCCAGATGTTGCTGAACAACACCATCGAGGAAAAATCCAACCGCATCATCGAGGTGCTGCTTTCTTCGGTGACTCCGGGCGAATTGATGATGGGCAAATTGGTTGGGATCGCCGCCATCGGGCTGACGATGGTGGGAGTTTGGATGAGCGCGTTGTTCGCGATCCTGAGCTGGAAATCCGGCGGAGCATCGCACCTGGCCGGTCAGCTTCTGACCGTCCTGAAGGGTTCGAACCTCGTGCCGCTGTTCTCGATTTATTTTCTGCTGGGCTATGTCATGTACGCCGCCTTCATTCTCTCGGTTGGCAGCGTTTGCAATACCATTAAGGAAGCACAGAGCTACATGGGTGTGCTCACCATGATCATGATGGTGCCGCTGCTGACGATGACTTTTATTCCCAAAGATCCGAACGGCTCCCTGGCGCGGCTGCTTTCGTGGATCCCGCTTTATACACCTTTTACCATGATGAATCGCGCGACGGCCGATCCGCCGCTCGTCGATTTGATTGGAACGCTCGTGTTGTTGGTGCTTGCCGCCATTGGCGCGCTCTGGATGAGCGGCAAAGTCTTTCGCATCGGCATTCTTCGCACCGGCCAGCCACCTAAAGTCGTCGAGATGCTGCGCTGGGTGTTGCGACGGGAACGGTAGCGCAGGCCCTGGTGCACGTCCGCCGCCCCGCTTGACGCCCCACCTTCGTCCGCGCACCTTATTCCCGGAAGCCGCCGTTGTTCGCGGCTGATTTATCCTATGCCGATTTACGAATACGCCTGCCCGAAGTGCCGGGTCATTTTTAATTTCCTGTCGAAACGGCTCAACCCCGAGGGTTCGCCCACTTGCCCGCGTTGCGGCAACAAAAACCTGGCGAAACAACTCAGCCGCTTTGCCATGCCGCGCGGCCTCAAAGAGCCCGCCGCCAAAACCGGCCCCGAGGGCGATGAACCGATGCCTGATTTCGACGATCCGCGCATCGAGCGCGCCATGGGCGAACTGGAACGCGACATGGAACACCTGGACGAAAACAATCCCAAGCACATGGCCCACATGATGCGCAAAATGAAGGACATCATGCCGCCGGGCGCCATCCCGAAAGAACTGGATGTCGCTATCAAACGCCTCGAAGCCGGCGAAGACCCCGAAAAAATCGAAGCCGACATGGGCGACTTGCTGGGCGATTTCATGGGCGGCCCGGACGAGGAAGGCGGCGGCATGGGCGGCCGTGGGGGCGGCTACACGCACGACAGCGGTCTCTACGATTACTGAGCGCTTCCAATGCCCATACGCTGTTAGGCTACTCGCTCCCCGGCGCCATGGCTCATATCCACGAAAAGATCGATTTCACTGTCGCCATCTTCATCGTGCACGACGGCAAAGTCCTGCTCATCCACCATCGCGAGCTTAATAAATGGCTGCCCATAGGTGGACATATCGAACTGGACGAAGACCCGGAAGCGGCGGCTTTGCGCGAAGCCCGTGAAGAAAGCGGATTGGAAATTGAATTAATTGGCGAGCGCCCGCCAACGACCGGCGCCGGGACTCGCGCCTTGATCGCTCCCCGGTTTCTCGACATCCATTATATCAACGATACCCACGATCACATCGGCATGATCTATTGGGCCCGGTTGCGAAACGGCTCCTCAACCGCCAGCCCGCAGCAATTATCAGCTCCGAACTTCAGCCCCACGCTGGCGCCCGCCGAGCATCATGATATCCGGTGGTGTTCCGCTGCCGATTTGGACCAATTGCAGCCGCCGATGTCCCACGCCGTGAAATGGTATTGCCGCAAAGCATTGGAAGAAATCCGACCCGGTTGATTAACGACACTCAAATGCTCGAGATCAAACGCATCCTTGCCGAGGTTCCCTTGATCGACGGGCACAACGATCTGCCCTGGCAATACCGCAAACACCGAAAAGAGGTCGCCACAATCGATCTGAGCGCCGACACGTCCAAACTTTCCTCCCCGCTGATCACCGATATCCCCAGGCTCCGAGCCGGGATGGTTGGCGCTCAATTCTGGGCAGTCTATGTCCCCGCTACGCCTGCAGGTCCACCGGCGGTCAAAGCCCTCTTCGAACAGATCGACGTGGTTCACCAACTCGTCAGGCGTTACCCGGATACGTTCGAACTCGCCTTAACGGCTGCCGACATTGAACGTATTCATCGCCAGGGCAGGATCGCCTCACTCATCGGCATCGAAGGCGGCCATTCGCTCGATAATTCGCTTGGCGTCCTGCGCATGGCCCACGCCCTGGGCGCCAGGTACCTGACCCTAACGCATGTCAAAAACACGGATTGGGCCGATGCCGCCGGCGACGCGCCTCGACACCATGGCCTGACGCCTTTTGGCGAACTAGTCGTGCGCGAACTGAACCGATTGGGCATGCTCGTCGATCTTTCCCATGTCACCGACGAAACCATGCGCGCGGCGATCAGAATCTCTGCCGCGCCGGTCGTTTTCTCTCATTCATCCGCCCGCGCTGTCTGCGACCACCCGCGCAATGTCCCGGATGATGTGCTGCGAATGGTCCGCGCCAATGGCGGCGTGGTAATGGTCTGTTTCCTGCCCGGCTATCTCAACAGCGAGAACAGCGCTCACTTTGCCCTCGCCAATGCCGAACGTGTCCGCCTCGAGAAGCTTTACCCTGACGATTCGGAACGGCTTGAGCGCGAAATGGAGCCCTGGCATCGCGCCCACCCGCAGCCGGCTGCCACACTGAATGATGTTGCCAATCACATCGATCACATTCGCAGCGTGGCCGGCATCGAACACATCGGGATCGGCTCTGATTTTGAGGGCTTCCACGGCACCGTGCACGGGCTTGAAGACGTCTCCTGCTATCCCGCTTTGTTCGCCGAACTGCTCCGCCGCGGCTACGCGCCTGATGAACTGAAACAAATCGCCGGCCTCAACCTCCTGCGCGTCTTCCGGCAGGTCGAGCAAGTCGCCCGGCAATTGCGGTAGGGACGCCTCGGTGGCACCCCTCGGTCGGGAACGCCTCGGTAGGGACGCCGTCCTCGGCGTCCCCATTCTTTCTTGCGCTCGCGCTCAGCGCAGCGTTGCCAGGTCACGATTAACACCGGGCTTCAGCCCGGTGCAGCACCGCCTCCGCTCGACTCAACCGTTTTAACGGTTTCCCGGCTCGAGGAGGCAAGCCGGCGTCGGCTCCAAGAGGAGTACACAGTTGCACGACGCGGGCCGATCATCGAAGATACTGAGGAGAGGAGTCCACCCGACCGCCCTATGAGTAGAAAGAATCTGAAACAGCGGATCGAGCGCCGCAAGCGACTCGGAATACTTGCAATTTCAGTCTTCATAGCGCCTCTCGCAGCCATGTGGTTCATTCAGGCCATTTCCGACCTGCGCACTGGAAAGGGGCGCATCTACTACAACGCCTATATGCTCGACCAACCAGTGACACCAGTCACGCGCCTAGTCGGCTCTGCAGCCGTGCTGGTTTCCATTCCGTTCATCGTCTGGCGATCATTCAGACCGCCGAAGCAGCGCGGCTGAGTCACACTTTTCCAACCTCCGCAAGGGTCTCGCAAGGCGTCTATCTTTTCACTTCCTTCCACTCCGCTGCGATAACTCTCGGGTTCTAACTAACCACGCTGACCAATTTGCTCAATTACTCGCCAAAAACGCTTGAATGATTAAAATTCGCAATGTAAGCAGACACTTGCCTCTGATGCCGGCGATTTCATCCAATCTGACAAACAACGCGCCGTGTGAAACGGTGTTGTTAAAAGACCTGTCCAATCGCGAGTTTCTGGAGCGCTATGCGCATCCCGGACGCGTTGGGCTCTCGGGCGGGATCACATTAATCGATAAAGCCATCTGTCGGGCGGAACGCCATCTGGATGGCGACGGCAACTGGGGCGCCTGGTCGCACGCCTTTGTTTTCCAAGGCCTGCGGTTGGACGGCCAACACTGGCTGATCGAGTCCGATCTTCAGATCCATCGCAAACATTTGCAGTTCGGTGTCCAGGAAAACCGCATCGCAAAATACTTCGACGAGGATCTATACACGAATCTGGCCGTGCTGGATTTTGGTCTGAGCGAAAAGCAAGTTGGCTGCCTGATCGCCGAGGCCCTGGACCTGGCTGCCAACCACACAAGGTATTCTTTTCGGGAGTTGGCCGGTACCCTGCTGGCGCTGCGTCGGCCGAAGTTGCAACCCAGGGCGAACTTGCTTGCCCGCGAACGTTCCATGTATTGCTCGGCATTTGTCCAGCACCTCTTCAGCAAAATCGAACTGCACCTCGTTCCGGGCGTTGATTGCAAGAACACCACGCCCGAACACATCGCCCGAACCTGCGTTCCCCACGTCGCCTATATATTGCAGCGCGAAACGATCCGAAAAGCTCGGGCCGCGAAACGCATTCAATCCTAATTGGCAGGGACGCCTCGGTAGGGACGCCGTCCTCGGCGTCCCATTATCGTAGGTTTCAGATTTGGGACGGACCGGGGACGGCGTCCCTGCCAGTCGAGCGCCCCCCTCTCAATTGCTCGAGGCGCCTGCCCCCAACTTCTCCACTTCCACGTTCTCCCTCATGACCGGATGTTTCCGATGAAAATCCGTCGCATCCTGATACCCTTTCGCCACCGCCAGCATCTCGGCTTCTCCGAACAGACTTCCAATAAAACAAATGCTGGTTGGCGTTCCATTTTTGGCAAAACCGTCCGGTACGACGACACAGGGATGACCGGTCAGGTTGCTCAAAAGCAAACCGCGCCCCACGAAAGGCGGCGCCACAATTAAATCCACTTGCTTGAACAGTTTCGCCGTTTCCTGCACCAGCAGCCAGCGCACGCGCTGCGATTCGATGAATTCCACCGCTGGGACGAGCCGCCGGCGGCGAAACGTGTTCGGCCAGGCGCCGGCGTCCTGCTGTTTCAACCACGCGTCGCGCCCGCTCAGCGTCAGATCATCAAATGCCGCGGCGGCTTCGGTCGAGAGCGCAAATGAAATGGCTCCGGCAGGGAAATCCGGTAGCTCCACCGGAATAAATTGTACTCCCAATTCCTTCATTTTCTCCAATGCCGCAGTGGCGTTCGCTTTGCGCTCCGCCGGTTCTCTCTCGAAATCGGATTTCAAATAGCCAATGCGCAAATTCTTCAATTTAACCTTGGGCGTATAGTTGAACGGCACATCCTGCACCGTTTGATCCAGGCCGTCCGGTCCTTCAATCGCTCTCAGCACCAGCGCGCAGTCCTCCACCCTTCGGCAGATGGGGCCGAGTTTGTCCATCGACCAACTCAAGGCCATCGCGCCGGCCCGGCTCACGCGGCCAAATGTCGGCCGCAAACCGGTTACACCGCACCGATCCGACGGCGACACAATTGAGCCAAGTGTTTCCGAGCCGATTGCAAACGCTACCAGGCCCGCCGACACCGCCGCGCAGGATCCCGCCGACGATCCGCTCGAACCCTGCTTCAAATCCCACGGATTGCGCGTTTTGCCGCCGAACCACGTTTCGCCCATCGCCAACTCGCCCAAAGTCGTTTTGGCCACCAGCACCGCGCCGGCTTCTTCAAGCCGCTTGATGACCGTGGCGCTCTCCTGGAACACCTGGTTGGTGTAAGGCGCCGCGCCCCACGTCGTCGGAATCCCTTTCACCGCCAGCAGATCTTTGGCGCCATACGGTATCCCATGGAGCGGTCCGCGATATTTGCCGCGCGCTATTTCTTCATCCGCCTTCCGCGCCTGGGCAAGTGCCAGCTCCTCGGTAAGGGTTACCACACATTCGAGCCGCGGTCCGAATCGCTTCAACCGATCGAGGTAAAATCGAGTCAGCTTCTCGGAACTGAGTTGCCGCGACTTAATCAACACCGCCAACTCCTCTATCGAATAGAACGCCAGATCATCTGGATTAACGGGCAGCTTTACCTTGCCGACTGGACAGGTCCGAAACGCGTGCCGTTCCATGTTCAATTTCATGCCCAGCGGAAGTGGGTTGAAAAGAAGCGCGGGTGGAACGCTGTTCGAAAGCGGGAACTCGTGCAGGATGCGCCACGCCCGGGCTTGCTCACGCAACCCTGGCAGCATCTGGTCGATTTGCTCTTGGGAGAAATCCAGCAGGAAAAATTTCTCAGCGGCGACGACGCCCTCCCGGTTGATGGAATTCGTGTTGGTCTGCGCCAAACTGCCCGCGCAAATCACCACGCTGAGAATGAAAACCAGGTTTTTAAAAGCATGGTTGAAAAGCGCTGCCGCAGGGCGAGTGGTCCCCGCTCGCAGCCGTGGGAATGGTGCGTTAGAGGAGGCAGCAACCGGGTTCTGGCAGTGCTTCAGCTGAACTCCGGCATTTTCCAACCATGGTTTAAGGGAATGCATGCCGGAAATGTGTGCTGGAGCTTGGGGCGAAATCAACGCCCAAACTATCGATAGCCTCTGGGTCGACGACGATAGCGGTACCTCGGGGACGACGTAAGGAGAATTCCATCTCCAAACGGAAGCGGCATAGGGCCAGCGAACTGGACTGGAGAGCTGTCCACCCTCTCCTCCTCGGGAGGCAGGGTTGGGGAGAGGAGGCCTCTGCTCCCTGGGTTCATGGAGAGGAGGGCCTTTGTTCAGCCGCTCCCAGGCATTCCGCCAGGATGCACCAGCCCCTAATGCGTCACGATCCGGTAGTACCGCGCCTCGAGTTCAGTCGCTCCGGAATCGGTATATTGGAAAACCCCGGTCATTTCCTGCGAGGCGTCGCCAAGGTCCTCCCAGTTCACCAGGTCCGCCGAAGCTTGCACGCTATAAGCATGGGTTTCATCCGCGGAGAAAAGTAACTGCGGACTGTGGCCAGTGAAGCTAAGCGCCAGGTCCTGGACCGGCAGTGTGGGATGAGCATAGAGATCGGCAATGCGATGGCTGCGGTAAATGTAGCACCCAAGATAAGTGCGGTTCGTGTTTGAATAGTCAAAAAAAGCCAGGTCCCATACTATCTCCGGCACAGCATCGTGCGTGACTTCCACCAACCGCACCATTGACGCGTTTGGAGCATTTGTGCTCGGCGCGATGTGGTTATCGAACGAAACATAGCCGAAGTTAATCAGCACATTACCCGTCTGTGGCTCCCATTCGGTGTTGCCGACCTGGTTGACATAAAACTGCTCGACGTTCGTGCTGCTGCCGTAATCCCACACCTGCGAAACTTCCATGGTCTGTTCGTTGATGCTGTACTCCACCGCGCGGCTGAAGTTGTTCGAGTTCGCCACCGGCGGATCGAAGGGCATGGCGCGAAAATTACCATCATCGAACATCAGGAGTGTTCCCTGAGGAGTAATCGTCGGCGCATGCTGGCCATACTGCCATTGAAATGGAGAACCGACCGGGGTTAGCAGGAACGGCTGAAATTCCGGCGCCCAATTCTGGGGCGGGCTCAGGATCCATTTGATTTGCCCAGTATCGCGATAGAATTTGATCACCGCGTTTTGGTCCCGCATGGAGACGATCAGTGTGTTGTCTCGGGGATCTTCAATGATGGCATTGGAATGCTCGATGTCCCAGCCCAGCGCGGTGTGGCTGTCGAACGTGAGATAGGTAAGCCGGCGTGGATCCAGGAAATCAATCGGCGACCACATGTTCAGCAAACTGCTGTTCGTAGCCGATATCTCAATGACTCGGTTGTAGAGCACGTTGGTCGTTGCCGTCGGCGCGTTCGGGTTGGTGGCGCTAGTCGGGAAATTCGTTACCACCTCGCTCGCATCATTCAGATACAAAATCGTGCCATGTGGTGTGGGCACGCCATCGTGGAGGTTAATGTTCAGGCCGTTGGGCACATTCCAGGTCTGCACGGTGTTTCCCAGCATGTTCACTTCAACAAAGCTCCCGGTCAAAGGGATGAACAGGTCGCCGTTCGCAAGTTGTCGCACGTCGGAGGTGCTTGGTATGGCGCTGTACCAAACGACATTGCCGGAGGCGTCGACGATGCCGAGATAGCCTCGATTGGTGTTACGGGTGGTCAAGCGGAATAGGGTGTAGCCTGGCTCGACTTTGTCAGGTTGGCTCGACCGCAATACGCAAGGCGGAAAATCGCTCGGCAGAGGCGCTGTAACGAATGTCAGTGGCTCCGGAGCATCGGCTTCATTCCACGATTTATCCAGCACCGTCACCGAGATCTGGTTCGTGCGATTGGGCTTGAACCCCAGCAACGGTATCGCGTGGCTGGTGGCGTAATCATGGAAGCTCCGTTGCCAACTTTCCTGCCCGTCAGTTACCGAGACCGTCACCCTCGAGGGGACGTCCGTAGTCAACTGCAACGTCCCGGCCAGCGGTGCGTTGGCCGAAGGCGAGAATGACGGACTACCCGTAATCGTTAAGCCTTTGGAACATGTCGCCGTTAAGCAAACCCCTACCACAAGCAATTCAATGACCGCGTGACCAGCAAACTGCAACTTCATATTCGGCCCTAGATGAAGCTCATAGCACGTTGGTTACAAAAACTTAGAACCGCCTGAATTTGAGTACGGCGGAGCGGTGCGCAGGAGTAAGTTTTATCCCGACTTTGTCAAACGTTTTTGCATTGACCACCAACACGCGTTTGTCAAGACTCGTATCGCGTTTGTGCCCTTTCGGCCCGCCGCAGTTATGTTTGATAACAAAATCCTGCTGATCACCGGCGGCACCGGTTCCTTCGGCAATGCCGTCGTACGCCGATTTTTACCCACCGAAATCAGCGAAATTCGTATTTTCAGCCGGGATGAGAAAAAACAGGACGACATGCGCCAGGCATTGCGCAGTCCCAAGCTCAAATTCTATATCGGCGACGTGCGGGACTATAACAGCGTCCAAAATGCGATGCGCGGCGTCGATTTCGTCTTTAATGCGGCGGCCCTGAAACAAGTCCCTTCCTGCGAATTTCATCCCATGGAAGCCGTGGCGACCAACGTGATTGGGACAGAAAATACGCTGAATGCCGCCATCGCTCACGGCGTGAAGTTTGTCATTGTGCTCAGCACGGACAAAGCCGTCTATCCCATCAACGCCATGGGGATCTCCAAAGCGCTGATGGAGAAGGTTGCCCTCGCCAAATCACGCAATCTTCGCAAAGGTCAGACCACCATCTGCGTCACCCGCTATGGCAATGTCATGGCCTCCCGCGGCTCCGTTATTCCGCTTTTTGTCAGCCAAATTAAAGCCGGCAAGCCAATCACCATAACAGATCCCGACATGACTCGGTTCATGATGTCGCTGGATGACGCCGTGGAGCTGGTCCTGTTCGCCTACAAAAATGGAAATGCCGGGGATACCTTTGTCCAAAAAGCGCCCGCGGCCACGATTGGCCAATTGGCCCGTGTCCTGCAGGATCTATTCGAAAGCGAAACCGAGATCCGTGTGATCGGCACCCGGCATGGCGAGAAAAAACACGAGAGCCTGCTCAATCGCGAAGAGATGGTCAGAGCCGATGACCTGGGCGAGTATTACCGCATTCGCTCGGACACCCGCGATTTGAACTACGAGCTTTACTTCGAGCAAGGCGAAAAGCAGGTGGCCGAGTTTGAGGATTACACTTCCGCCAATACCCACCAACTGTCCGATGCCGAATTGAAAGCGTTGCTGCTCAAGCTCGATTATGTCCAGGCGGAGCTCGCGGCCCCCAACGCTCTCCTGGCCGGCACCTGAAAGGATGAAACCCATACTGGTTACCGGCTCGCAGGGTTTCATCGGACGAAACCTCTGTCTCGCGTTGCGGCGGCACGGCGGCTTCGAGGTGTTGGAATTCGACGTCGAAAACGCCCCCGAGGAGCTTGCCCGTCTCGCCGCGCAAGCCGAATTGGTCTTCCATCTTGCCGGTGTCAACCGCCCCAAACAGGAGCTGGAATTCGCGGAAGCCAACGTGGAATTAACGCGAAGGCTCTGCCGCTCGTTGCTGGCAGTCTCGCGGCCGGTGCCGGTCGTGCTCAGTTCCTCAATCCAGGCCGAGTTGGACAATCCTTACGGCCGCAGCAAAAAAGCGGCCGAGGAACTGGTGCTGCAATATCATCTTCAATCCGGCGCGCCAGTCTGTCTTTACCGGCTCCCCAATGTGTTCGGCAAATGGAGCCGGCCCAACTACAACACCGTGGTCGCGACCTTCTGCTACAATCTCAGCCGGGGATTGCCCGTCCAGCTCGGCCACCGGACCGACCCGCTGCGGTTCGTTTATATCGATGACGTCGTGCGTGAGTTCCTCCACATCGCCGCCCGCTCGGAACCTGACCGCGAGAAAACCCGCTACGAACTCCGGCCCGTCTTCGAAACCACGCTCGGTGAATTGCACGACTTGATCGTTTCGTTCGGCAATCCATCTTTGCTCCCCGATCTTTCCAACCCGTTCGTCAGATACCTTTATTCCACCTACGTTTCTTTGCGTGACTGCCGCGACCTCGCCTGTCCCGTCGAGCTGAATTCGGATGACCGGGGTTGGCTTTTCGAATTGGTGAAAGCACCGGGCGCCGGACAGGTCTTCGTGTCGCGCACTCGCCCGGGTATCACCCGCGGCAACCATTACCACGACACTAAAGTCGAGAAGTTCTGCGTCATCCAGGGCCAGGGTATTATCCGCCTTCGGCCCGTCCTCGGAAGCCAGCTTGTCGAATACTTTGTGAACGATCGTGACATCAAAATCGTCGATATTCCTCCCGGCTATACGCATTCCATCCAAAACACCGGCCCCGATGACCTGCTGACCCTCTTTTGGGCCAGCGAAATCTTCGACGCGCAAAGGCCGGATACTCATTCCCTGAAAGTGCAGGACCAGGCCGGCCTATGAACAAATTGAAAGTCATGACCCTCGTCGGGACGCGGCCCGAGATCATCCGTCTCTCGCGGACCATCGCCGTGCTCGAGCAGGTTGCCGATCATGTGCTCGTTCATACCGGCCAGAATTATGATTACGAGTTGAACGAAATCTTCTTCCAGCAACTCGGGGTGCCCAAACCCAAACATTGCCTGGGCGTCGCCGGGCGGAATGCGGCGGAAACCATCGGCAACACCATCATCAAAACCGATCTCGTTCTGGAAAAAGAGCAGCCTGAAGCCGTGCTGGTGCTGGGCGACACCAATAGTTGCCTCGCCGTCATCCCGGCCAAGCGCCGCAAAATCCCTGTGTTCCACATGGAAGCGGGCAATCGCTGCTTCGATCAGCGCGTCCCGGAAGAAATCAACCGTCGCATCGTCGACCATGTCAGCGACATCAATCTCTGCTATACCGAGCACAGCCGGCGCTATCTCCTGGCCGAAGGATTGCCCGCGGATTGCGTTATGAAAATCGGGTCGCCTATGAAAGAAGTGATCGATTTCCATCGCGCCGCCATCGAAACGTCCGATGTGCGCCGTCGTTTGTCCCTTGAAACGGGCCGCTACTTCACCGTCAGCCTTCATCGCGAGGAGAACGTCGACGACCCCGTGCACCTGGCCGGCCTCGTTGACGCTCTCAACACTCTTGCTACCCAATATAAATTCCCTTTAGTCTTCTCGGTCCACCCGCGCACCCGCAAACGGCTCGACACCAGCAAGCTCAAATTGCATAAGCTCGTTCGCGCGCTGCCGCCCATGGGCTTCTTCGATTACTTGGCACTCCAGAAAAATGCCTTCTGCACCCTGTCCGACAGCGGCACCATTGCCGAAGAAGCGTCCATCCTCGGGTTTCCCGCCGTCACCTTGCGCGAGGCGCACGAGCGCCCCGAAGGCATGGACGAAGGCGTCGTGATTATGAGCGGCCTGGGCAGAGAACAGATTCTGCAAGCCGTCGAAATGACCGCGGTGCAGTTCAAGCACTTCGGACCCAGTCGTCTCCCTGTCGACTACGATGTCGAACAAGTCTCCTGGAAGGTCGCCAAAATCATCCTCAGCTACACCGATTACGTGAACCGCCGCGTCTGGCAGAAGCACGAGGGTGGATGAGCTCAGCTGACGCGGTCGGCGGAAACCGCGTTAGCGGTGACCTGTTTATAGCACGGGCCACACCCTCATTTTATTCGTTTTTTGTTTTTCAGCGGCGCCAACGTTGGGCACGGCGTATTGAGCTCACGTGCGGCGCCGCTGAAAAACAAAAAACAAAAAGGGTCCGGTGAGCCGGATAGTCTATAAACAGGCCAATCCCATCGGTTTTACGGCTGACCGGGGAGTAAAGAATGTGCGTTCAGCCGTCCCCATGCGGAATCGGGGCGCTCCGCGCTCTCGCAAATCTACGCTACGCCTTCGGCGCCCCGCGTTGACGTAAAGCGATGCGCTACGCTTTTGCTGCCCCCGTCATCTCGAGGAGCAGTTTTGCATTGGCCGGCGCACGCACGTTCGCGTCATTGTTGAAATACGTGTAGACATCACACTCGCGCTTGGCCTGCCGTCGAATATGCTCGGCCCACGGCGCCAATTCCTCGCGGGTATAGTCGTGTGCCGCCCCGCCGTCCAAGCCGTGGAACCGGATATAAACCAGGTCTGACGTGACCGTCAGGTTCATCGGCATACGCAGAGAGCTAACGGACACGTGTGCCGCGCCATGCCGGCGCAGCACAGCGAATGTCTCGTCCGCATACCACGACGGGTGCCGAAACTCGACGGCATGCCGGTAATTCGTTGGCACCCGAGTCAGAAAACGGTCGAGGCGGTCAATATCCCGCGGCAGCGTGGGTGGAAGCTGCCACAGGATCATACCCCCTCAAAAGGTTCCGCGCCGTGGCTCGGTCCAAAATGGGAGGATCACCCACCCCGGGAAACCCACCTGCGACGGGCTTCAGTCAAACGCGTGCCCGGCGCAGCAAAGGACGTTTTTCACCTTGTGCCGCACTAGTTCTTTGACGCGGGTTCGGGCGGGTCCCAAATACTTGCGCGGATCGAATTCTTTGGCGTTTTCCGCGAAGGCTTTGCGGATTCCGGCCGTCATGGCCAGGCGTAAGTCGGTATCGATGTTGACCTTGGTGCAGCCGATCCGGCGCGCGACCTCGATATCTCCTTCCGGCACCCCCGCAGCGTCGGTGCCTAGTTTCCCGCCATATTTATTAATCTCTTCAACCAGGTCTTTAGGGACACTCGAGGCCCCGTGCAAAACCAGCGGGTAATCCCCAAGCCCGGCATCCATCAGTGCCTTCTTGATGGCCTTGAGTCGTTCCAGGTCCAGGTGTTGCTCACCTTTAAACTTATACGCGCCATGCGAATTGCCGATCGCCACAGCCAGGGAATCCACCCCGGACCGTTTTACGAAGTCCACCGCCTCTCCCGGGTGGGTATAATGACCCTCGTGCGAGTAGCTGCCGCCTTCTTCGCCTTCGTCAAACTGAGCGCCGACCAGGTGCCCCAGCTCCCCCTCGACGACGCAGTTGTGCTTGTGAGCGTAATCCACGACGCGCTTGCAGATTTCGACGTTTTTCTCAAACGGCTCGTGGCTGGCATCGATCATGACACTGGTAAACCCCTCGTCGATGCAGTCCTTGCATAGTTCAAAGGAATCGCCATGGTCCAGGTGCACGGCGATAGGGATATTGGACAGGCTGACCGCGGCTTCGATGAGCTTTTTGAGATAAACCGGATTGGCGTAGGTGCGGGCGCCTTTGGAAATCTGCAGCATCACTGGCGCCTTTTCCTCTTCGCAAGCCTCAACGATCGCCTGCAGCAGCTCCATGTTGTTGACGTTGAAGGCCCCCAGGGCGTATTTGCCCTTAAGCGCCTTGGCGAACAGCTCTTTGGTATGTGTCAGTGGCATAGGTGTTTCCAATCAGGTTGTCCGGCCGCACCGCCGCGACCGGTCTCGGATAGTAGCGGAACAACACCTTCATGAGAAACTAAATTTAGTCACCTTGCCTTTAGTGTTTGGTGGGCCGCCTCGCCGAGGGCGGCCGAAGAACAGCCGCTTGGCAAACGGCCCTGCCAAACTGAGGCATTGCCGGTTAGGTTATCCGGTGTGCGACAGTGCTTCAACCCGGCTTGCGTTCGGCACGACGCCGAAGGCGTCTGTCATAGCAGCCCAAGCCAACGGCCTGGGTTAGATAGTTGCCAGAGCGCGAGCGGTCCCTGCTCGCATCGGCCCGAACAGTGCCCGTGTCGTAAACGACGACTATAGCAAATTAAACAAACCCGTAACCGCGCGCCCACAAACGATCCCCTCTCCTCCTATGGAGCAGAGGGGTTAGGGAGAGGAGGCCCTGCTTTTCTGTGGCTATGGATCTAGCTAGGCAGTAAGCCACTCCAGCTAAACCACCGTATTCTCAACAACTGAAAAGACAAGGCGTACAGCAAGAAGGAGCATCCTCACGGATGCTCCTTCTCAATTAAGCCAAACGAACGTTCGCGTTCAGTAATTACGGAATTTCGACGCGGTTCAGGTTAATGGGACTGCAGTTAGGCGGATTTTGGAACGTGCCATTCGAGTTACCACCCAGGTCGCCGGTGTTCTTCAAGGCGTCCTGGAGACGAGAACGGCTGTACTGCTGCACGCTGCCGTCGGCCAGGCCCACGTTACCTTGCTTCTGGTGCATGTTGTCCAACCAACCTACGCCGTTATTATTGGCCGGGAAGTTCGTGCCGAGCGAGGCATTGCAGTAGGTGCCGGCTGCCGGATAGGGACCATCATACGCCGCGGTCGGCGGGTTTCCGCTGCCGAGGTTATGGTCGCCGTCCAGGAACATCTGCGGCATCGTGTCCACCGCGTCCACGCCAACGAAGTAACTGGTGTTCATGTCGTTGGTGAACGGAATCGAGTTGGCCGAGTTGGCCGGCACGACGCCCGCGAACGTGCTCGAGATCTGGCGGATGCTGTCCGGCTCAGACGGGCACATCACGACTTTGGGCGTGTTCAATTCGTTCGACATGCACATGAAGAACCCGAAGGCGCCTCTGCTCGCGGCCTGGGTGCCAGCCACCACGCGGGCGACCCCTACATAGTCGGAATAGCCACCGGCGGCGGTACCGACGCGCATCGGGTAGGCATCGCCGTTGTCCAGTGCCCAGGTGCGATAGGCAACGCCCACTTGTTTCAAATTGTTCGTGCAGCTAATGCGCTGGGCGCGCGCTTTGGCCTTTGCCAGCGCCGGCAGCAACATGGCCGCCAGAATGGCGATAATAGCGATCACGACGAGCAACTCGATCAGCGTGAACGCTCGGAATTTATTTCGTAAGTTCTTCATAGTCTCTGCTGGTTTTTCGTTTGGTTGTTTGGCAGACAGCCCGCGAACTCGCTCGAATCTTTGTCCACGCTGTCCAACCGGCTAAGCCAATCTTAGCAATGCGGGTGCCAAGGACATAATCATCGAAATCCCCAGCAAAAATGCAAGTACATTTTTGGGGGACTTGGATTGACGCGTGAATTTCACGCAAAAGGCGTGAATTTCACGCATCGGTTTAGCCTTAAGTCATTACAAATTCGGCGTTCTCAAAGCAGTTAGACCAACAACGGTATAGTGGAAAAGGACCGCGCCCGCCCCCGGGCGCAGCGGTTGGCGCCCCTCGCCAACCGCATTCCGGCGTTTCCAGTTCAACTCATTATCCATGGTTAAAACGGAACTGCTACCGGCTAGTGGCTAATGTCATGGAATTTCTCAGCCATTGTCGTGCGCACTTGAGCTGCTTCATTAGTGAGCCCCAATTGGTCATAAATGAAGGCTGACAACTGGAACTCAGCCGGTCGCTCGTAGGCTGCCTTCGGCTGCCTGGAAAAAGGCCCCAGGCAGAGCGCCCAGCCAGCAAGAAGAGCGGCGCAAACCGCTGCCACTTTCTTGGGATGCGCTCGTTCCTGGAACACCCATAGGAACAGGCAACACGCCCAGGGAATCCAAAACACTGCCAGGGCCTGCCGATAACGGGAGACTGGCACGCCCACCAGGACGCCGGCCAGTGCCATCGGGAAGAGGAGCCAAAGCCACGCATGCCGCCGGTCTCGCCGGATGGCGCTCCAAATCAGGCCGCCCAGTCCGGGCACAATCAGCATCCAGTGCCGCAGGCCGAAACGAACCAAAGGTGAAAACTCGGCGATGTAATAGATGCTGAGGTTGTCCGGCGGTTCATAAGGGTCCAGCAGCGAGAACATTTTCGAGAGTTCGAACCGGCACAAAGGCCACACGCCATCGTGGGTCTTGAGCGTCGCCCGAACCAGCGCCACGTCCCCTTGCTGGCTTTGTTCCATTAACGCCCGCATGTCATCCGGCACCACGTAAAGGTAGGGATGACCACGAGCCGAATGCCCTTGTATAAAAGTATCCGCAAAGCGATTGGAAAGGGCCAACGGCGGTAAACCGACTGCCAGGTTCCGCACGGCCAACGGGGCCAGGCAAACGCAAAACCCGGCGACACAAGCAGCCAAAACTCGAGGTTGGCGCCGTTGCCAACCCTGCCATGCCAGCACACCCAGCACCGCCGGCGCGATCAGCAGGAATGTCTCCCGCGCCAGAAAGCCTAGCCCGAGCAGCAACCCGGTGATCAAACCGCTCCGGACGCCTGCGCTCTGGGAAATGCGGAGCGCGAGCGGTCCCCGCTCGCAGCGGCTGGAGATTTGCTGCGGCCGGGGAGCGGCCGCGCCCGGGTCCAACCCTCGGCCTTCGCCAAACCTGCTCTCAGCCCGGTTCTTCCGCTGCAGACGCACGAGACTGAGCAGCAAGCCGGCCGTGATGACCCACCCAAGCAAATCCCGCAGCGGCGTCCAACTGTAGGCATAAAACGGGGAGTAGGCCGCCGCCAGCCCAAAGGCGATCCAGCCCGCCGCGCGGCTTTGGCTTACTTCATAGGTGAGCCGGCCGAGCAGCGCGCAAAGACTGACGCCTAATAGCGCCTGCCCCACCTCGGCCACGATCAGGTTCGGGGACAACCATTGGCAGAACGCCAGGAAATACGCGTAAAGCGGCGCCTGCTGAAAGGTAGCCGGTCCGCCCCACCAATGCAGCCATTCCGGTTGCGTCCCCACTTTCTGCATCCAGTCGGTGTAAGGATGATAGGGGTGAGGATTGAGCCACCCCTGCGCCTGGATCGATTTGGCCCATTGCACGTTCGAGTACATGTCTGAATTGGTGAACAGATAAGGGAAATACGAGAGCACCGACCATTGACAAAACAGGAGGTTTGCGGCGTAGCAGAGACAAACCAGCAACACCCCAGCAATGCCGACCACCGGAATGCGATTTTGGCTGCCGGTTTCCTGGCTGGTCACCGTGGCGGAAACGGCATCGTTGCGCATCGTGGCAGTTTAATGAGGCCCAGGCAGGGCGGCAATGAGCGAAGCGGCAGGGCCACCACACTAGAAGCCATTTCCCATTTTTGGGCTGGGTCCTAGTGGTTTACACGCTGAAACTCATCCGTAATCTCTGGGAACATCCGTCCGTGATTTTGGCTGATTGAGCATTATTGAAAATACGAGCATGATTATAGTGTTGAAGCGCTTTGTCCGAAACCAGGCAACTCGCGCCTATATGATGGGCGACGGGGGCTGGGGAGACTTTCGATCGGCTCAACACTTTCCCGATGTTCAGGATGCTTTGCTGGCCTGCCACAGGTATGGGATCACTGAAGCAGTGGACATGGTGCTGGTTATGGGCCAAAGCCCTTCCGACGAATTCGACATTGCCTTGCCGCTTTTTGCAAAAATAGCGGTAAAAAATGGCGCCTGACGACCTCTGCATATAGCGGTTATTAGCCCGGTGTCCCCAATTGGTTGTAGTAAGTTCTTTGCTGCAAAAATTTTTATATTTTTAATAAGACTTAATAACCAATTTCGTGCTATAGTGTCCGCCGTGAAACACCTGGTTCGAAACAAGGCGACACGCGCGTACCTGACCGGTGACGGGAAGTGGGAATATGATTACCGGCTGGCGCAGGATTTTAATAACCTGCAATCCGCTACGGTCGCTTGCCTCCGACATCGAATCGAAGACGCCGACTTGCTGCTCATGATGTGGGATAAGCCTTCGCCAGTTTACGACGTTTCTCTTCCGCTTTTTGTGCGCACACCTTTAGGTTTGCAGTAAGTCCCGGACCGCGCGACGTCCCGGCGCGCAGCAGCCTCGAAGCGATACGTGCTCTAAAAGTTCTAAGCGCATTGCATTATCCGGTCGGCTCCGAATTATGAACCACGCGGGATGCCATTGTCCCGGACCGCGCGACGTCCCGGCGCGCAGCAGCCACGAAGCGATACGAGCTCTAAAAATTTCTAAGCGCATTGCATTATCCGGTCGGCTCCGAATTGTGAATCGCACGGGATGCCATTGTCCGGACCGCGCGACGTCCCGGCGCGCAGCAGCTTCGAAGCGAACTGACCACTTAGCGTGTTTGGAAAACGCTGACGGACCGCGAGCGGTCCCCGCTCGCAACGGCCGGTAC
>CAZUVM010000047.1:0-3824 GCA_964623885.1 uncultured Verrucomicrobiota bacterium | reverse complement strand
AGCTGGTCCGCAACCTCTTCAGATGTGGTTTCGGGGTGCAGGCTTTGGTGATACCGGATAAGAGCTTCTCACGAGAAAACTCCTCGCGCCGATTGTCTCGCTTAACTACAACTAAACCGCCTCGCTCGATTTCCTCGTAAGTTGTAAACCGATGACCGCAATTGATGCATTCGCGGCGCCGTCGAATGGTTGCCCCTTCGCGCGACGCGCGCGAATCAATGACTTTGTCATCCTGACAGCTACATTTCGGGCAACGCATAGGTAGCGGCAGTACAACCCCGCTAATTGTGGCTACGTTTCTTTTAGCCACAATTTGTGGGGTGGTCAAGGGGTTTGTGGAAACAGTTGCGGAACATACCGGCATTGCGCCGTAGCTGTTTCGGTCGCGCAGAGCTTGGATCCGACGCTTTCAGCAACAGAGATAGATGGGCGTAGGCCATTGATGCGGTTTTTCCTTGTCCTTAACCACGCAACGGCAGCACCATTGGTGTTGCGGGCTGGTGGAATTGCACGATATGGTTTTTTCAGTTTTCGTTCTGGTCGGTAAGGTCTTGAATTCCAAAACTCTACATTTCTTTCAGGCGGGCATGCTATGTACTTTTACTGCCGTTTTAGCAGGAAACGTTCGGGCGCAAACAACTGTCCAGCAACTCGCTCCGGGAAAGGGTGCCGGGCCTAGAGTTGGGAAGATCGTTGTCCTCGAACTAACAGCACCGGATCGCGCCTCGGCGGAACGCCTGGCCCAATTGGGATATGACATCGAATCCCTTGGCAGGACCGTGCGACTTTACGCGGATTCGCAAGAACAGCAGCAATTGGCGGCTCTGGAATGGCCAATGTCGGAGCAAGAGCCCGTAGCGGTTGCCAAGGACCTTGGAACTTACAATGGTTATGCCGAAATGACCGCGATGCTGGACGGTTATGCCACAAATTATCCCGCACTCTGCCGCAAAATGACAATTGGGCAGTCGGTTCTTGGCCGGGAACTTTGGGCGATGAAGATCACAAGTAACCCCGACCAGGCCCAGGACAAGCCGAAGTTCAAATACATTTCCACTATCCATGGCAACGAGCCGGTCGGCACGGAAATGTGCTTATATTTCATGGACCTGCTGCTGAAAGGCTACGGCAGCAACGATCCCCGGATCGTAAATCTGCTAAACAATGTCGAGATTTGGATATTGCCTCTGGTTAATCCGGATGGAAGAGAAAGCAATCCGCCGCAGCGCTATAATGCGAACGGCTACGATCTAAACCGCAGTTTTCCGGAAGGGTCCGGCACAGATATGGGGAACGCCCTTTACGGGCCAGCGATGAGTACAGCCGGCCTGCAACCGGAAGTACGCGCGATGATGAACTTCACCGCAGCGCACACATTCTGTATGGGGGCGAACTTTCATTCCGGGTCGCTCATCGTCAATTATCCATATGACAATGACGGACTGGGCAGCGTTTTCAGCCCGTCGCCCGACGAGCTGCTGTTTCAGGTGATGTCGCGGGCTTACTCCTCAAACAACGCCCCAATGTGGGCAAATAACGATTACACGCAGCATTTTACGAACGGTATCGTTAATGGTGCCGATTGGTATGCCGTTGCGGGAGGTTTGCAGGACTGGAGCTACCGCTTCGAAGGGATCATGGATACTACGATTGAGCTCGCCAATAATGCATTTTATCCCGACCCACCCGCCAATCAGTTGCCGACTTATTGGTCGCAAAACAAAGAATCCATGCTGGCTTACATGGAATGGTGCTTGCGAGGGGTCCGAGGAGTCCTGACCGATGCGGAAACCGGGCTACCAGTCAGGGGGGCGATGCGCGTTGAAGGTCACCATCACCTGGTTTTTTCTGACGCAACCATTGGGGACTATCACCGGCAGCTGCTGCCCGGCACGTACAATCTTTGGTTTTACGCGCCAGGTTATATCGCGCAGAGGATTACAAATGTGGTGGTCACGTCGAGTGCGGCTACGCGAGTCAATGTAGTTTTGCAGCCGGTAAGCTCGCGATTCGCCGCCAAGATCAATTTTCAACCGCTGTCGGCCCCGGTGCCAACCGGTTTCGTAGTGGACACCGGAACTGTGTATGGCAGCCGCGGCAGTAGCTTTACGTATGGGTGGGAAACGACACTTTCCGCCGCGAATGTGGTAGAACGGCGCGCCGGTCGCTCGCAGGATCCCAGGTACGATACCTTTGTTCAGATGCAGGCGGGCGGCTCACATGCCTGGGAAATCGCTGTTCCGAATGGCCCATACTCCGTGCTGATCGGCGCCGGCGACCCATCCTTTGCAAACGGCTTCTATCAAATTGCCGCGGAGAACGTGGTGCTGATCAACGGCTCTCCACCGGCCGCGGACCAATGGCTTGAAGGAGTGGGCACGGTGGTCGTGACGGACGGCCGGTTAACACTCAGCAGCGGCCCCGGGGCAATCAGCAACCGGATTGACTTTGTGGAGATAAGCGCGCTGGAGCCGACCACCATCGCGCAATGGCGTGCGTTATACTTTGGAACGACTAACAATTCCGGCAACGCTGCTGATATGGCTGACCCCGATAATGATGGATTGATGAATCTGCTCGAGTACGCTGTGGGACAGAACCCGTTGGCGCCCGATCCTGCGCCAGGGACAACTGCAGCGATTGTGGAGGCGCAGGGTAGCGAGTGGCTCGACGTAAGTTTCTCGCGAAACGTAAACGCGACGGATTTGCGCTGGGACATTCAGGCTGCGGATTCGTTAACTGCCGGGGGGTGGTCTACCGTGGCGTCCTACATGCGCCCGAATGGTTGGTCAGGAGCGGCGTCGGTCCTCGAAACCAATCTGGGCGCTGGTCGAGTGCAGGTGAGCGTACGCGATCCACAGGCGATCGGTGGCGGGACCGCGCGCTTTTACCGCGTACTCGTGACGTTCACCGGCGGCAATTGAGGCCATCGGGCTAAGTAGCCGATTGCAGCCATGACGGCACTCGCTCTCCGGCCCAGATGTTCGAAATCTCCTGACGCTCTCGGACCAAACCGGCTTTGTCGCCGGAAACCAGGACTTCCGCTGCCAAAGGCCTGCTGTTGTAGTTGGAAGCCATGACCGACCCGTAAGCACCGGCGCTCATTAGAGCCAGGGTCTCCCCGGCCTTCAGCGGAGGTAACGGCCGATCGTGACAGAAAAAATCTCCGGATTCGCAAATCGGCCCAACCACGTCTGACTTAATTAGCTTGCCTGCCTTTCGAGTGAGCGGAACGATTTCGTGGTAGGCGTCGTAGAACGCCGGGCGAATCAAGTCATTCATGGCGGCGTCGACTATGAGGAAGTTCTTCTTTCCGGTCTGTTTTACGTACTCGATGCGTGTCACGAGAATGCCCGCATTGCCTGAAATAAAGCGTCCGGGCTCAATCAGCACGCGCATGCCCAGAGGGCTTAGTAGAGGCAAGAGGCGCGAAGCATACGCCCCCGGCGTGAGGATCCGTTTGGCTTTGGCGCTATTCCACCAGTCACGAGGACCACTGGCCAGCGCGCCTTCGTAAAGAATGCCCAGTCCACCACCGATGCTGAAAAATTCCAGGCCGTGTTTCAATTTCAGCCTGCGCACCAGAGGCACCATTTTCGCCACAGCATCTTCGAAGGGCTGTACGGCGGTGATTTGCGACCCAATGTGCATTTGGATTCCGCGCAGCACCAGGTGCTTTAATTTCGCCGCTCGCGTGTAAAGAGCTTCGATCTTTTCGTAAGCAACGCCGAATTTGTTTTCATAGGTGCCGGTGGTAATTTTTTTGTGGGTGCCGGCTTTGACGTTAGGATTCACACGGACCGAGACCGGAGCAGTCTTTCCCA
>CAZUVM010000046.1:0-29367 GCA_964623885.1 uncultured Verrucomicrobiota bacterium | reverse complement strand
TATCTCGGGAGGTCTGGGCAGCACCAACGCTGACAACAATACGACGCTGGTGCGGGAGCCCTGGGACCCCAGCAGTATAAACAGCCTAACTGCTAATATCGGAGACGCCGGCGACTCGACATTGGGTGATTTCGGAGGTACGGTCATCACTGTGTCGGTCGAGAACGTCGTACCGAGCACATTTAGCTCTCCGGCCCGGCTCGACTTGTATCAGTCCGTGCCGAGCGGGGTTGTCGATCCGACCACCGGATCGACTGGACCATTGGCTTACTTCGTCGGCTATTTTATTCTGAATGTGAACGGGACGATGACGTTCACCCGCGCCTCGGCTAGCGCGCCGCCACCGCCGCCCGCGCCAACCGTTGTCTCGGTGCGCCGCGCCGCCAATGTGTCCACGGTCTCCTTCACCACGACCAACGGAGCGAACTACACGCTTTACTACACCAATGCTGCCGGACTAACGACGCCGGCTAGCAGTTGGCCGGTCGCCGGAAGCCTGATCGGCAACGGCGGGACCAATTCGCTGAACGATACGACTACAGATCCGGTTCGGTTCTACAGGGTGGGGGCGCACTAAGCCACTGCGATCAATCAGCGGTGGAAGTCCCCGGCATTTAGCAGGGGACTTTTTGTTTTTAGACGCACAATTTAATCTGGCGTTAATCAGCTTTTAATGATCGACTGCGATCTTACCACGGTCTTATGAACGAGCATCCAACGAATGGCTCCGGCCACTCTGCTCGATCCGATGCGGCAAAAGTGGCAAAGGGCGATATTCGATGTTTCTGGTGCTGTGGGCTGGAGCACGAAGTGAAATGCGCGCTCAGGTCTTTGCTCTTTAAGTAAATTAGGTTAAATTGGCGCAGCAGGGCTCCACAGGAAACAGTTATCGAGGGTCATCGTTATGAACCGGCACTTTGCAAAACCAGGTGGAATTAATGGCCGTACCGAACGATCCGCTTTAGCTGAAGCCATACAAACTTTATTCTTGGCTGCTCTGGGGGCGAGTACGCTTCTGCTGGCTGGGTGCGCCTTCCACAAATCCGCAATCGTAACTGCTCCGGTAGGACCGCCACCCCAAGGCACGTCAACCAACGGGCCGACAGGCACGCTCGTCGTCTACTCCGCCCGCGATCCTCATTGCGATGTCAAAGAGCTCCCCTATCTCTGCCCGCACACAGATTACGCGATATACTCTTCCACTGGAGCGCTGGTGCAGAAGGTACATAATTCCACCGACGCGGTCATTGAATGGCCAGCAAACATCCAGCTTCCCGAAGGCTCCTACCGTGTCGAAACTCAGGCCAGTTCCTGCCAAAAGGTGACCGTGCCCGTGGTCATCCAGGCGGGGCGAGTAACGACCGTTCACCTTCAGCCGAGCCCGTCGGTGCAGAGCGACGTGGCGCTGGTCCAGTCCAACCCCGTGCGCCTGCCCACAGGCGTGATCGTCGGTTGGCGCGCTGATGTCGAACCACCAACAAAGCCATGAGGTCACAAACAATGGGAGTAGCAATCAAACAAGGCTATCCTCCAACCCGGCCTCAGGGTAAGCTCTGCCCATAATTTATTAATCCACCGAGTTTTATTCTATGGCACATATCGTTACTAACAAATGCAACGGTTGCAAATTCACAGACTGCGTCGAGGTCTGCCCAGTCGCCTGCTTTTACGAAATGGATAACCAGCTCGTAATTCATCCCGATGAGTGCATCGACTGCACCGCTTGCGTGTCCGAGTGCCCAGTCCAGGCGATTTACGCCGAGGGCGATTTACCGTCAGAATTTCAGTCGGCGCAGGAATTCAATGCCGCGGAAGCGCGGCGGATTAAAGACTCCGGCACATCCGCGATCGTGGCAAAGAAGGAACCGCTGCCGACAGCCGCTGCCAAGAAGGCCGAGTTGGGTTATTAAAAACCTCACGCAGGAATCTCAGGGCTAAGGTCGGAAGCCGGATGGGCGTCAAGGGCGCAGCGCTGGCAAGAGCAGGTGAGAAGTTATATCCGGCGGCCCGACGCGACCTCCAGTGATCCGCAGCAACTTGGCGAACGGTGTAGTCGGATCCAGAAACACTCGATTGCCGAGGTGAGACCCTCCAATTCAGACGTTCCGGTCGGTTTCAGCAAAAACGCGTTCGCGCCAAGCTCATGGGCGAGATCCACGTCGCCTTGGGCTTCGGAGTTACTCAAGATGATCACCGGCACATGACCAATCCATTCCTGCTGCCGCAACCATTCCAGGACCCCAATGCCATTCAAGTGCGGCATATTGATATCGAGCAACACCAGGTCCGGAAATGGAAAGCTGCGCCGATCAGAAAACGTCCCACTGCCTTTTAAGTAACGGACTGCTTCAAGGCCATCCGAGACAAAACTCAGCCGAGCGGCCGCACCAGTCCGTTCAAATCCCGACTTTAACAGAAGGCGATAACCGGCATCATCCTCCGCAACCAAAATATTGAACTCGCGGCTTTCGGGCATAGTACGTGTGTGGGATTTGCGTAGCGTAGCGAGGAGCAAATCAAATGTCAACTTTGTTTGCATATGAGCAAACAATTTATGCTTACATTTTCGCACAACTGCTAAATCTGAATGCCCATAGCTTGCTCGTTATGGTAGGAAGGTGGTTCGGACTGCAGTAGGCCTTTGCTGAATCGTACGATTCGGCCGTTTTAAGGATTCGGCGGCAGGATGACTGTGACACGGCCCACACGGCGGACGAGGGCCGGCCCTTTCATGTTCTTCTTTTTGTCGTCCTCCTCAGGTTTGGTGTCGTTGGCTTGCTGCTGGGCGTCCGTATTGGCCTGCTGCGCGGCACTTTGGCTGGCGGCGGTGCCGGTGGCAGAAGTGCCCAGGGTCGATTGGGATTGTCCACCGCTCACTGAGACGTTTTGTGAAAGCAAGGAGGCAGAGATTCCCTGCCCTCCGGAGGCCGAGATGCCGCCGATTCCGATCACAGTGCCCGAGATCGTCCCGCCGGCAGAAACGTTGGCGGTGCCGCCTGAAAACAAAACTCCGCTAAAGCTTTGGGCCGCGTTGATGACACTGTTCTGTCGGGAAATAACAAGCCCGGTAATATTGCCGTTCGCGGTGGCAATGATGGTCCCGCCAATGACACCCGAATCGCCAAGATTAATATTCCCATGGTATCCGGGCGAGCCCGCGGACAACGTCACGGTTGGTCCGGGAGACAGGTTCCCGTTGAGCGGCTCCTGGAGAATGCCTCCAAGGCTGGCAAAAATGCTGCCGCGCGGTGTTTGGATATTAATGTTGCCCGGCAACGGAGCGCCTCCAGGGACAGATGAATCTACCAGTGTGTTGGCGACGATGCCGCTGCCGAAAACTTCTTCCGTGTAGGTCGCGGCCGCGCCATTGGCGTCTATATAGCTGTAGGGCACCTGGACATACGAGGCGCCGCCGGTGCCGGCGTTCACGTTTCCATCGGTCGACACGACCTTGATGTCGCCGCCGTTGTAGCTGGCGATGCGTGATCCGGCCACGTCAATATTGCCGAATGCAGTGACGTTCACATCTCCACGACCCGAGGAAAAGATACCGAACCCGACCTGGCGCACACCGCCAAGAAGCAACTCTTGCGAACCCAAATGCATGGAACCATCGACGCTTGTCACATTGACGTCTCCGCCGCCAAGCGAAGCAATTGTAGAAGTCAGCATGTCGAGGGAAGCTGTGTTGGCATCAGGATCCTTTTGCACCGTCACATTCAAGGTGGCGCCCGGCGGATTCAGCGAGGCCCGGGGCAGCGAAGCCAGCGCGCCATATCCGAAGTTGCCGCCCAGAACATCGCTGACGCCGCACGCCAGAATGCCGTAGGTATTTCCCAGGTAAATCGAGTTGGCATTCACATCGAACTCGCCCGGCCCGCCGAGCCGATAACCGAGCCCCACCTCGGCAGCGCTCCCCTGCGTTGCGGCGAAAAGCGAGCTGAGATCCGACGCATCCGCCCAGGCGACCGTATCCGTGACCAGGTGACCATTGCGAACTTCAGGAAATCCGTCCGGTCCGATGTGGAGGACGGTTAAAGGCTGGCTGAGCCTGGCCAGAATATCCGGCCCCATCTGCCCTAGGTATCCGAGCCGCCGGGTCGTTGGGTCATAGGTGAAGGCGTCGAAACTGATCCCGATCGGGGCAACGGTGTGAGCCCAGGCTGTAAGCTGGGACGGAGTGAGGTTCGCGGGGACCCGCAGGGTGGCAATTTTGGGGTCGAGGGCCAGTGAAAACAGTGTGTTCCAATTGTTGCCGGTCCCGAGCGGTAAATCACTTGCCGGCACTGATTGGATAGCCTGGTTGAGAATGACAAAGTGGTAGATCCCTTCGTTGCTGATATTCCCCTTTACGTCGATCGAGGTGACATCGCTGGCGCGCAGGTTTTCACCGGCAAAACCGCAGTCAATCATGTCCTTGTTGACGGAGATATGGGTCTGCTTGTCGGCGATCAAAATGATGTCTTTCATGTTTCCGCCTACATCGACGATAACAGGATTGGGATTGTTGACCTGCAGCGGAGTGGAGCGGTGGTCGCTGTCGCCAAAGCTTGTCGAACCGAGCCAGCGCGAGTCGGGACTGTCCGACATAATCAGTTCTGGAGTGGGCGCGGTCGGATCGAGTGGGGCACCGATGAAGTCCCCGGTCGTTGAGATCTCGATATTCTGATAGGGGGAAGGAAAGAGACTGACAGAGTTCTGCAGGACTAATCGTCCGGCGTTGACGTAGAGCATCGGGGGCAGGACCACGGGAACGGGATCGTTTGGCCGCGGCAAGTTCAGCCCGGTCAGATACACATCATTGAGCGCATTTAAAGTGACCGAGGCGAGTGGGTCATAGTCGAACCGGTGATAACTGGGGCTTTCCGGACTGCCCTGGGCATTGAAAACACCGTTTGGATTCCTCACTTCCTGCAGATAGATATTGCCGTTGGGAGCGTTTAGCGTCCAACTGCCGGCGATGAGACTCAGGGCCACGTTATCGCTGGCACTGGCGCCTCCAATGTCCTGTTGAGCCGTGATTTGGCCCACACCATTCGCGACAACATAGTGGCCGAACACACTGCCGCCGGCGTTAATCGTGACATTCCCCGGTTTGGTGCCGAAGGCGCCGGTGCCGCCGTCGGCTATAGCGTTCGGCCCGGTAAGGCTGCTGTTGGGCTGAAAGCTGATAACGTCCGCGCCGGCGTTGATGGTAACGTCGCCGCCCGCTTTTGTGCTGATGCCGCCCAGTGTGCTCGAAACGGAATAATAAGGAGGCGTGCTCCGGTTGTAGCGGAAATAACCTTGGGGATTGGCCCCGGCATTTACATCGCCGAACTCGGCGGTCACGTTAATGCTGCCACCGCCCAGGGTGCGGATGCCGTTATTGCCGACGGGCAGATCCGAGCCATCGTTGATCAGGACTTCGTTAGCGGCCCAGAGCTGGATATTTCCATCCTGCGACTGGATAAACGCACTGCCATCGAGGTAGATGCCGTCAGTGCGACCCGTCCCGACCGGCCGAGTCGTTAGGTTTTGCGGCCCGGCGGAAAAGTCGATGCTCCAGTTCTTTGGCGCGGAAATCGAGGTTTGGTCGGCGAGGACAATACTGTTGCCAGCGCAAAGGCGAAATTGCGCATGCGGATCGGAGCTGGCCGAGAGGCCCCAACTGGAATTCAGGTCAATGTTTCCCGCGGCGAAGAGATCGATTTTAGAAAAGCTTGCCAGGTCATCCAGGCTGAGGTTTGGCGTATCTGCCAGGGGATCGCTGGGATCCGAGGAGAGGGTGAGGTCCTTGGGGGTGGTCTGGCTGGTATCGAAAGTTAGCAGAAGCCCGGCGGCTGACTGGAAGCTAGCGGCCGATTGACCATTGATCTGCGAATTAATTGTTGAGCCATTGACGCCGTTTCCCAGAATTTCGACGATACCATCGTGGCCACCGTTTTGGCCCGCAACATTGATCGTGGAGGTGCTTGAGTCCGCGAAAGTATTGCCGGATTTGATCACGACAAAACCACCTGGGCTAGGATTGCCGGAGCTCGAGTCGCCCTGGGCGGAAATCGTTGAACCGGCGCCCAGGGTCAGATTATCGCGGGCTACCAACTCGATCGCACCATTGATATTTCCCACGGAATTTGCCTGCACGGTTCCATGTTGGTTGATCGAGGGTGCATTGATTTGAACAAAACCACCGTCGTCGACGACCTGCCCGCCGTTGTCAATACTGGCCGTAGCAGCTAAAGCGACACTGCCATTTTCCGAACCGGCCTGGCTGGCCTGAACGAGGCCGCCCTGGGTAATGGTCTGGGCTTGCAATTTGATCGTGCCGGCTTTGGCGATCACCTGTCCCTCGTTATCCAGGTTTCCCGATGCCGTCATTGCAATGTCGCCTGCCAGCGCGTTGACAACGTTGGCCTGAATCAAACCGGACTGGCTAATGCTGGAACCGTCGAGGTTGATGCTTCCCCCATTGGCAATGGTTTGGCCGGCGTGGCTAAGCGACCCGGCGGCGCTGATTTGGATAGCACCGGGCGTGCTCCCGGCGGCATTGGCTTGGACCAATCCCGATTGGCTGACAGATTGCCCGACCAATGAGATTGCGCCGCCGGCCGAAACGATTTGCCCCTGGTTATTAAGGGCATTGTTCGCGACCAACTGGACATCTGAACCAGGAGCCTGGAGACCGCTGCCGGAATTCAAAATGATGCTGTCGCCGGAAAGCGACACGCGGCTGCCGCTGCCGGCAGACCAGGCGGCACCGTTGGCAAAGTTGATGTTGTTGCCGGCGCTCAGACTCAGGACGGGAGCCGAATCCTGACCATCCGAGAGACTCAAACTGGCATTCGCATTGATGTTTCCCGCCGCAACCAAATCGAGCTTGGAAAAGGAGGAAAGGTCGCTGACGGATAAATTGGGGCTGGATTGCGCAGGCGTGCTCGGGTCAGAGGAAACCGTGATATCCTGTGGATTTACCAGAACAAGTCCGCCGGCGGTGAGATAGTCAGACGCCGACTTCCCGTTAACCTGTGATTGGATGTTGGCTGGTGTAACTCCGGTGCCAATGACTTCCAGCAATCCATCGTGGCCGGCTGTCTTTCCCGAAATATCAATGCTTGAGCCACTGGTATCTGCGAAAGTATTCCCGGAGTTAAGGACGACGATTCCACCCTGGCTGGCGCTTGAAGAACTTGTGTCACCGTGCGCCAAAATGGCGGAACTGCCCCCCATAGTCAGGCTGTCACTCGCGACCAGCTCGATCATTCCGTTGACCTGGCGCACGGAATTGGCCTGGACTAACCCGCCCTGGTTGACCACCTGGGCATTCATTTCAATCGTGCCGGCATCGGCAATGACTTTGCCTGCATTATCGACCGAGCCCTGAGGCATGGTCACTTTGGCGCTCAGGCCACGACCATCGGGCCTGCTGGAGATGAGAACGTCCTTTCCGGCGTATAAACCAACTTGTCCCTGCGGCACGGAGATGCTGGCGTTCGCCTTGTTTTGAATATCGGCGGCGATCAGAAACACGCTTCCGCCATTATCACCACTGGGCGGGTGTATCTGCCCGTAATTGATGATACTGGCCGCCGGGGGGAGCGAGTTAAAATCCCAGGCTCCGCCGGCGGAAAGATTTGGCACAGGAATCGGCGCCGTGGTCATGAGCAAGCCGTGGGCGGTGATAACCGCCTGGCCGCCGACATAGAATCCTGAGGAATTCTGGAGTATAACGTAGCCGTTGGCGTTCAGGTTTCCGAGAATCTGCGATGGGTTCGCATCGTGAATATAATTCCAGACCACGGCCGAGGAGGAAGGCTGAACGAAACTGGTGGTTTCACCATGGGCAATATTGAAGCTGCTCCAGTTGATTTGTGCCTGAGGCGTATTCTGGTGAACGGTAAGCTGGCTGCCCTGGCTGCTGATAGCGGCGCTACCTTGGACTACGGTGCCGCCGACAGGGTTGGCAGAAAGGGGAACCGAGTTGAGGAAGGTGAAACAAAAGATCAGCGAGCTCAGGTAGCGCAGATTTATAATCTGCTGTATCGCCGATTTGCAATCGGCAGGCACCAGAGACTTGCACAACAACGAATTGTAGAGTGTTCCGCCGCTGCCGTGCCGCAGCAGGTTGAAAACCTGCGATACAGCAGATTGCAAATCTGCGCTATACCTGCGGGGGTCCGGGTGGCTGAGAAATATCAACGCTAGGCGGTTAGCGCAGCGGAGTGGTGAGAACGACTTCATGTTCAACGGCCTTTTCGATCGCCGTCTATCATACCTGGCAGACAAACGGCGCATATGACGATTGTGTGACATTTTCCGCAGCGCGTCAGAACTGGCCGGAGAGAGAGAAATTGAACCGGGGTTCATAGGCCGAAATCGAACCGGCGCTCAGCAGTGGCCAGGCAAAGAGGAGTCGGGCTTCCCAATGGGTGCCGATCGACAGCACCCCGCCGAGCCCCGTTCCCCAAAGCGGCACCCGCGACAACGAGTTTGGTTCCAGCGAGTAGACCTCAGCGTAATCCATGAACACAGCCCCGCGAACTGTCATTGGATTTTTTCCCCATGCCAGGCCGACCAGGTGGGCGGGGGTCCGCTGCTCGGCGCTGACCCGCCAGCCGTTATCGCCGAACACCTCACCTTCGTGATAGCCACGGACGCTATTGACGCCACCCGCCCCAAACCGCTCGGCGCTGATGAGCGCTTCGCTCGCCCATTGACCATCCGCGCGCAACGAAAGCACCCAATTGGTATAAACATTGAAATCGTGCGAAATGCTGGGGGTAACCGTCACCCAGTGGCCGGAAGAAGCCGTCGAGCCCGTGATCGTCTGAAGGTTGCTCGAGGAGCCTGAGTAAAATGTGTTCACCGCCAGCCCCAGTCCGAAGAAAGTCATTCCCCTCTTGTCACGCAGGCTGCCATCGTATCGAAGTGCTAAGGGCAAATAATTCAATGGCTCTTGCGTAAGCGGCACGGCCGAACTGAAAGGCGTGACTCTTGGCGGGTTAAAACTGCCGTTAGGGTTAATGGTAATTTCCGTATCAAGGAATTCGTTGGTTTTGGAACTGGTCAGTGAGTAGGTCTTAAAATCCAAGCCGCCGGAGAGTGTCGAACGCAAATTGTCAGTGGTTGCCAAAGGAGCGCTCAAACGAAAGCCCACATCCTCATTTACCGTGAGATCCTCCTGAACATCCTGGCGGGTGAGCGAGCGCACATTAGGGACGTTGACGAGGTACTCTGTGTCCAAAGTTTGCAGTCCCGTATCGATGGTGGACCGGCTGGCATACAGGTTGAGCTCGGCGCGGCCCGAAGGCGGAGGCAACTGGAACTGTCGCGAGGCTTCATTGAACCCGAAAGTCCCAGGGCGGCTCACGATGACATCGGAAATGGGTGGCGCATTACCCAGGGGCAGCCGGTAGAAACCGCTGTAGTTAGCCACTGCCGGCCGGTCATAAAAAGGCCAGTCGCCCTCCTTCATAGCCTCGGGAGAGAAGCTGTACTGGACGCCGAAGGAGTGTTCGTACTGCCAAAGATTGTTATAGACCGCCGACGCGTTCAGCCGAAGGTCGGGGGTGCCGGGCGAATTATAATTGTTGAATTCCAATTTGGCGTGCAGCGGCAAGCGGTCTTTCACATTAAGGTCGAGGGTGGTGGTTCCTTCAACCGGACCCGGCCCAATTTGTGGGTATATCTGGCGGTCCTGGTTGGCGTTAGCACGGTCCAACTCAGCCTGAAAAATCGGTTCGATTAAGATCATATTTGTGCGCAGGCTGGGCAGGGCGCGCATCACGTTATTCGAGGTGAAGTAGCGGTTTTTCAGCACATTGACCTCAGCCAAGCGGCCTTCAAAAACGCGGATTTTGACAATGGCATTGGAGTCCAGTTTCTGCGGAGGGATGGTCACGTTGACAGCGGCATAACCGCGTCGGCGGTATTCCGATTGCAAGTCGGAGCCGGCCTGGAGGATATCGGTTACGGTAATGTTTGTGCCGGTATACTTCTCCAGGATACCCAGCAGGGTTTTGGTAGAGAGGAGCGTATCGCCTTGGATTTCATAAGCGCGGACCGGAAACCCGGGCGGGCTGTTAGTTCGACTCGGTGCATTTGCGGCTTTCGCTGTCGCGGCATTGGTGGCGGTCGAAGGCGATGCAGCAACGGCAGGCGTCGCGCCGCTGGTGTCAATGAAGGAGCAGCGCCGCCCATCGACAACAATTTGGGCCAAGGCACCCCGGAACCCGTAAAATGTAACCACGCCGCGGGTTATTTGATCGCGCCCCACAGTGAGCGTTACGTTCGTGAACCCAGCGGTGTGGAGACTATCCTGCAAGGAGGAGGCCGCCTTGACAATGTCCACCAGGGTTACATTTGAGCCAACAAAGCGCTCCCACCCGGCAGCCGGAGCGATGTTGGTCAGCGCAGGGTCACCGACAAAGCGATAGGCCGTGACGCGCAACGGCAGGCCGGCATTCGTGAAGACTTCCTGGACGGGAGGCGCGGCAATTGAAAGTGCCGAACTATTGGTTTGACCTCCAGACGCGAGGCAAGCCGCAAGCGAAAGCAGCAACGGCATGCCAATCGCAGAATTAATAAAGCGCCGGACCGTGAGCGCTGGTTTGGTTTTCGAGGCAACCGGTTTCGCGTCACAGATTAAGTTGATTCGCGGGCGGCACTTCATCCGCAGAGCGCGGCCCAATTGGGTATGTCCGTTCTCATGAAACCACTTTAGGAATGCCGGATGGCGGTTTGATGGCGCGCAGGAAACTTTTTGGCGACGCGAGGCTTGGGGAGCCAGATCCATCATCCTAAGGAGTTTCCAACTGAAAAATCCAGCAGCACTAATTCGCAGTGAAGAGGTACTTCTGTTTTTACGAGAGTTTCAACGCCTCCCCGGGCTACCCAACATTCAGAAATTAAGGCGATCTGATTCCTGGCGCCCACCCGGCCCACCAAGGAATGTCCGAAAACATGAGGTCGAAGTCCGATATCGGGCTCCCGCTTCAGGTGATTCGGGTTGTTAACTCGACACAGAGCGAGGAGACGGGCTGTGATTTTTACCGGACAGTTTTCGATGGCGCGTCACGGAATTGTCATATGGTCGTTACACGTTTGCCATAACCGTTTGCTTAACTTGCAGACATCCGTCACGCATGAAGCACTTCGCGCATCTTTCAAAGTTTGAGGAAACGCTCTTCCGCGGCGCCGACTGGCCGATTCAAACTCCGCATTGGTTATTGGTGCAACTCCACAGCGGGATTGCCTATTTGCATGGCGGCCAGACCAAAAATGAATTCGCCATCGGCGGCGTCGTGGTGATCCCACCGAACTCGATAGTCACGATTCTGGCGAGCGTGCTGGCGGAAGCGAATTTGAGGGGGTGCGCATTCAGGGTGAGTTCATTAGCCGGGGTGCTGACAGCAGCGGAACGGGTGTGTTTAGAAACGGAGGCCGCCCAGGCTTGTGCTCCGTTCCGACAGGTCAGGGCTAACGAACCGCTGGCAGAACGACTGGGGCAATGCTGGCGGAACACGGGATTGAACCTGCCAGCGCGCCTGGGATTGATGCACGCATTCTCCGAGTGGGTTGCCCCCTGGCTCGAGGGCGCAACACAGCGCAGCCAACCCGGAGAACAGCGTCCAGCCAGTCGGCTGCGGGATTTTCTAAATCAAAAGCCGGAATCCGAACTCACGGAGCTAAGCTTGAGCGAGGTAGCGAAACACCTGTGCTGTTGCGAACGGCACGCCAGCCGCGTGTTTCATGAGGTGTGCGGTTGCAGTTTTCGCGAATACATTTCCGATCTTCGGTTGAAAAAAGCCTGTCAGATGCTGGTCCACGCGGACTATAAGATCATCGATGTGGCCCTCGAGAGCGGCCACAGCTCGCTCGCCTTATTTAACTACAACTTCAAGAGCCGGTTTCGCATGACTCCGACCGAATGGCGCGAGCGGCAGTTGGTGCGCAAATCACGAACCGGCAATGCGGGATGGCAAGCGGTCTCGCTGTGAAGCGTCCCGGGACGATTTTCAATTTGCGCCTCTGTCGTTGCTGTTTTGTCGCTCCGCCTTCATAACCTCTCTTCTCTCGGATCTTTGGTGGACGATTAAGGTAGGCCGAACTGGACCGTCCACAGACGAAGGACTAAAGGAACGAACGACAAAGGAGCAGCGACAAGGGAATATCGACACAAGGAACAGGCACAAATGGAAAGGGAAAAGTGACGCATCATGCGCCGATGTCATCGACATGTCACCAAAGCGCCACAACATCGTAACAGGGGTCTGACAGAAATAGGCAGCAAAAGCCGATGAGAATTCCAGGGCACTTGCGCATTCAAGTCATCCAATTGGCGCCAGGCCAGGAATGGGAGGATGCGGTGCCCGCGTGGCGGTTTCTGAGGGTGGATCGTGGTTCCGCCTACTGGCTGGATTCAGCACGGCCACGGGCGTTGAATCCGGGAGAGGTATTGGTTGCCGGGCCTCAAGGCAAAGCGGTCGTGCGCGCCAGCCAACTCAATGACGTCGTATTGCATGGATTTTACTTCGATCCCGAACTGCTTTGCGGTTTTTTCACCGTGGCGGAACGCGGCCGTTTCGAACAAAACAACGCCGCCGATTCAGTTCATTTTTTTCCGTCTACACACCCTTTAGCGCAGAACTTCGGCGATCTGGCAACTCGCGCCGAAGATCAAATGGAACTGGCCATGCGCGTGGATGTCCTTGGCCTGGCAATAACCTTCTTTGCTGAGGGGATCCTGCGGCCCCAAGCCATCCCTGCCAACACGATTTCAGCCCATTGGCGGTTTCAAAAGATCATCTCCGAGATGCCCGATTTGGAGCTTATCAACTATACGCCCGAGCAACTCGCCGCATTATGCGGTTGCAGCCCACGCCACTTTAACCGGCTTTTTCACGCGCACTTCGGCGAGTCTCCGCGCGCGTGGCAAACCGAACTGCGCCTCCTGAAAGCACGGCAATTGCTGGCGAGTACCAATGCGAGGATTTCCCAAGTGGCGCTCGACAGTGGGTACCGCAGCGTGAGCTTGTTCAACGCGCTTTTCAAACGACGATTCGGAATAAGCCCGACGGATTGGCGGCAGCAGGAGCAAAAGAATATGGAGGTGTCTTAGCCGAATTAGCGCTTTAACACTTTTCGGCCAAGCTGCCCAAGTTCGTAACAATTCCGTAACAATGCGGTCATCCATTGTTCACAGTCGCACGCTTCCGTTTCCCCCGTAAAGCCCGCATAGTTTTGCCGATTATCAGGGTTGGCGGAGGTCCATTTATGCCGCTGCCCCTGGTGAGACGACGACCTTATGAGCTTGATTACGCCGATGTTTGCAGCGGAAGCGGGCGGCAACGCCATTACTTTTGCCTGGCACCACCTGACCAAGGAAGGCTTGTCGACGGTGATCGCGCTGTTGATCGTTTCGGTGTTTAGCTGGTCGGTCATCATTACCAAGGCGCGCCAGCTCATTCGCGCGAAAAAGATGACTAAAAAGTTCTTCGCCGATTACCGCGCCACGCGCGATCCGATGGAAATTTTTCGCAATAAGAAGGAATTCGACGGAGCGCCGGCTTACGAGCTTTACATGACGGGCGCCGAGGAGGTGGGGTACCATTTAAAGAATAACCCGGTCGAAGTCGTCAAAGTGCGCACCCTGGGAACTGGTGGCGCAGAGTTCGGCCAGACCGATGTAATCGCACGGTCGATCTCGACCAAAATCAGCCGCCCTTCCTTCGAGTCGGTGCAGGCCGCGCTGGAGCGGGCTGCCTCGGCCGAAGCGATGTCCCTGGAAAAAGGAATGATCATCCTCTCTACGGCCGTGGCGGGCGGTCCATTCATCGGTTTGTTCGGCACGGTCTGGGGAGTAATGGAGACCTTCTCCGGCATCGGCCGCGCCGGCGCGGCCAGTTTGACTGCGATGGCTCCCGGTGTCGCCGCCGCGTTGCTGGCAACGGTCGCCGGCCTTTCGGTGGCCATACCCGCGATGTTTGCTTACAACTACATGGTCACAACCATTCGCGGCATCACTCAGGAATTGGACGGGTTCGCCAGCGAGTATGCGCTACAACTGGAGCATAAATATGTCGATAACCGGCCGCTCGCGGAAGAAATTCGCGACGCACTGCAGGGCAGCCAGTCCGCTCCTTTTGTAGCGGCCAGCCCGGCACCAGAGGAGTTCAGGCCCCCGACTTTGCCGCCGCCGATTCCGGCTCACATTTTGGCCGCAACCAGACCTGGCCCGGAGCCCGAAGCCGCCCTGGTAAAATGAAACTCGCCAGAAGAGCCTGATGAAGAAGTGTTCCTCCAGCAATCATCACGCGATGGCGGAGTTGAATATTACACCGCTGTTGGATTTGGCGTTTGTGCTGCTGGTCATCTTCATCATCACAACGACACCGATAGTGAACGACCTGGATGTCGATCTGCCTTCAGCGACACGCCGGCAAAAGGATCCCAAACCGAAGCTCACGTACGTAACCGTTGAGAGCAACGGGCAGATGTATTTGAACAAGGAACCCGTCGATCTTCCATCGCTGCAGGAAAAAGTCGTGGGCATGCGCATCGATGATCCGGACTTGAACGTGGTGATTCGCGGTTCGGCGCGGACGAAGTACGCCCGAATCGTGGCGGTCATGGACATGCTGCAGCAAGCGAACGTCGGCAAAGTGAATCTGGCAACGGAACCGTTCCCGGACGGTTCGTCGAGAAAGGAGTAACAGATGAGCCAACGCAGAAAAAGGAATTCCTCGAAAGTTAATCTGACGATTTCATTCGTCTTCCACAGTGTCTTGGTGATTGGACTTTTCATATTCGCCGCGCGCGAAGGAATGCTCGGGAAGAAACTCAAAGAGATCACCGTGACGCTCGCGCCAAAAGAGAAGAAACCTGAGCCGCCGAAGGAAAAGCCGCCGGAGCCGAAGGTCGAACCTCCGAAGCCGGTAGACACACCTAAATTGGCGGTAGCGCCGCCGCCGCGAGTAGAGACCGCGCCGCCGCCGCCCGCGCAGGAGGCTCCCGCCGTTGCCCCAGCCGCGGTGAACCTGCCGTCCTTCGATTTTAGCGACGGAGCCAAACAAGTGCAGAGCGTAGCCGACGCCAACGGGCTTTATAAAGGCCTGGTTGAGCATGCCCTGCGATCGCGGTGGAGCCGCCCGGAGGACATTTCGGATGACCGCTACATCGCTGAGGTGCAGTTGACCATCGACGTCGAAGGCAAGGTTACCGGTTCGCGCTGGTTGAAAGGGTCCGGCAATGCGCGCTGGGACAACTCTGTCAAAGCTGCGGTTGCAGCAACCAAACTGATCAGCCGCCCGCCGCCCAAAGGGTTTCCTGGAACGTTTGTCGCCCGGTTCGATGTCACCAGCGAACAGACTGAGGAGATCATGCATCTGAGCAGCCGGTGAAGAAGATCTCCAAAGGGCACCACAGCTCGCTCAATGAGCTGAATATCACCCCGCTGCTCGACCTGGCGTTCGTGCTGCTGGTGATCTTCATCATCACCACTCCGCAATTGTCGAACGATCTCGAGATGAATCTGCCTTCGCCCAAGAAGAATAAATCTTCTTCGCCGCCGCCGAAGATTAATCGGATCGTGGTCGACGCCGCCGGCCACATCTCCTTCAACGATCAACCGATCGAATTGCCCGCCCTGAAGCAGACGCTCGTCTCGTTGAAAGCAAGCGATCCTGAGACCAGCGTAGTGGTGCGCGGCTCCGCCGAGGTCGACTACCAGCGGGTCATCGGCGTTCTGGATGCTCTGCAGCAAGCCGACATCACCAAGGTCGGTTTGGCCACCGAGACCTCGATGTAGCTGTTAACTGCCGCAGGGCTTTTGGTGTCGATAGGTGTGGCTAGGTTACCGAGGTGTCCGTGACTGACGCTGGCGATGGCGTACGGAGGGCTTTGGAAACAAATTGGAAGAAGCTCGAACTGTTAGTAGCGGGGACCATGTGTTAATAGCGGAGATCAAATGTTAATAGGTGATGGGTTCTGTTAGTAGGTGATAGACGCTGGCGAATGGGAAATCAGCCGGCTGGAAGCTGGCGCTCCCAGTCCGCAAATCGGTCCAGATTGGTGCAGATTAGTCGAGATTGGTGGAGATTTTGGGGGAGGCGATCTCGACCAATCTCGACTAATCTCCACCGAGGCGAACGCGGATCTTCACCAATCTGCACCGCTGCGAGTTTGTTGCGGCAAGATGCTGGATGCTGAAGCGGCGGAAAGCGGCTGGAGAAGAGGCACTAAAGGAGAGAACTTTGGGAATAAAAGTACTGGCCCCACACATCGAGCCCAGGGCTCGGATGCACGGGCCAGCAGAGGGACAAGATAACCGCCCAGACCGAGCCACCGCAAATCGAGCCCGCTGGGCTGAGGGGAAAACATCCTGGCAGCTATCCTAGCCATGGCTAGGATGTACCGGGGTGAAGGCGGCTATTGTTCTGACGCTGCTCGGGATTTCAGTCGGGATTATAAAAAAGTTGTTCCGACCCCGCGAAGGAATGCCCGACGCCACGGGCGTGAACGCCGCACCTGCGCCAAGCAGGTTTGTGCTTCGCCCCAGGAAATAATTGTAAAAGCGCGCCTGCATCGGATGCATGCCGCCGGCTGCCCAGGTATTGAGCAGGCAACCAAATAGTAAATCGTGAGCATCGCGGGGGGATAGTGTTATTGTAGCCTCCAATTTGATATCTGCGTTCGGAACCTTTTCATAAGCCGCAACTTTACTGCGACAGGACCCGATAAAACCGGCTCGGATAATTTGCCCACCCGGGGTCGATGAAATTCACCACGCCATTGTTGAGGGCGTTGGTCTGCACGGGGGACCAATTCGGATTGTTCAGATCAGTAGATGCTTCGACGATCACAGAGGCATTTGTTGCCCATGATATGGTGAATCCGAAACCGTTGGATTGCGCTCCGGAGCCCGGAGTGTTGTTCAGAATCAAAGGGTAGGGAAGTGTCCATACTCCTGTTGGTACGCCTCCGTAGCTTGTGCCCCAACCCGTAGTTCCCGGCAGATAAAAGACCGTTGCCGGAAATTCGAATTCGGGACCCCTCAAATCAGCACGTGGGGCGTTGCCCTGAAAATAAATTTTCGTCAGGTTGCCACAGTCAACGAACGCAGCGGCCTCGATGGACGTGACGCCGCCAGGGATGGTGACGCTGATTAGGAAACGGCACCCCCGAAAGGCAGAATCTCGGATACCGGTGATACTATTTGGGATCCTGTAGTTTGCGGATCGGTTGCCAACTGGATACTGAATAAGCGAAGTACGGTTGAACAACACTCCTTCCACACTGCTGTAGACCGAGTTGAGTGGGTCCACCAAAATCGCAGTCAGGTTAGTGCAGTAGGAGAAAGGGCCGTCGCCGATACTCGTAACTCTGCTGGGAATTGTAATGCTCCTCAGGCTGGTCGACGAGAACGCAACGTCACCGATGCTGATCAGATTATTAGGGAGCACAACGTTCGTCAGGGGACAATCGGCAAAAGCGCCATCTCCAATGTTGGTAACTCCATTCGGGATACTGACACTAGTCAGGCCGCTAGCGGCGAAGGTGTCATTTTCGATGCTGGCGATGCGGTTTGGAATCGTGATTTCCGTGAGAGAGGTGAACAAAAACGCGCCGGCGCCTAGGTGAATAACACTGTTAGGGATCGCTACACTCTTTAGGCTGTGGCAATTCCAGAATACCCCTTCCGCGATGTTGGTCACGCTTGTTGGAATGATGATGTTCGTTAGGCTCGAGCAGAACTGAAATGCCCAGTCCCCGATGCTGGTCACGGTGTCAGGGATCGTGTAGCTTCCTAATCCGGCACCCACGGGCACCTGGATCAGGCTCGTCTTGTCTTTGTCGAACAAAATTCCATCCAAGCTGCTGTAGAATCCATTCGCAGGGTCGACATTTATACTCCTAAGATTCACAGAAAAGAACGCTTGGGCTCCAATATTGGTGACACCGTTTGGGACGGTAATGGTGAAAAAGCTACCTTCAGCAAACGTCCCGTCGCCGATGCTGGTGACGCTGTTTGGAATCGTGACTTCCGCAAGAGGAACATCAGAGAATGCCCAATCCCCGATGCTGATGAGGGTATCAGGGAGTGCCACGTTGCCTAGGCTGTAACAGCTGGAGAACGCTTCACCGCGAATGGTGGTAACGCCGTCAGGCACGGCGTAGCTTCCCGCTCCGTTACCGGCGGGAAACTGGATCAGCGTTTTTTCGCTCTTGTCAAACAAGACTCCATCCACGCTGACGAATACGTCGTTGTTCACGTTGACGTCGATCGCCTGGAGGCTGTCGCAAAAGCCAAACGCCCCATCTTCAATGTTCGTGACACTGTCCGGGATCACAACGAAGGTCAGCGAACTTCCAGCAAATGCCTCTTTTCCGATACTCGTGACGCTGTTGGGGATCGTGAGACTTGTTATTATGCTTCCCACGAACGCTTCATATCCGATAGCCACTACCGGCAAATAATTAATCGCGCTCGGGATGACAACATAACCGTCATTGCCCGTGTATCCCGTAATAGTGACCGTGCCGTTATTGGTCTCGTAACTGAATTGCGCGTGTGCCGGTGGGCAGACAAGCAGCAGAATACTGCACATCAGCAAGAAGCTGGGTTTCATTTTTGAGTTTAGTTATTGGATTAAAGGTTCTTGGATTTGCCGAGCCCTCTTAATTCCCGACGCCCACGCGATAGAACAAAGGTCCGGTACCAACCGAGTTTGCATCGGGATAAGAAGTCGTGCCGTCCTGGCCGGGAATGCCTGTTGCGACGGGCGTGAACACAGGCGCCGGGCCAAGGAGATTCGTGGTGCGCTCCAGGAAGTAAGTGACCCCGGCCACGCTTTGCCAGGTCACGGTGACGTTGTTGCCGGTGGGCAAGGCTGATACTATTCGCAGCGCGGACAGGGAGTTGGTTGGATTTGTTCCGGTCCGCCATTCCTGCCAATTGTTCATGCCGTCGCCGTCTGGGTCGGCATAATCGGCCGAGCCGTCCGTGGGCAAGCCATATTGCTGAAGCCAGGCGTAGGAAATCAGTGAGGTGGGATTTTGGAATTCGTATGCGCCAATGTCCACCGCGCCCCCGGCAATGCGAGGATTGCCATCGAGGTCCGGACCCGGAGGTGCGTAAGCGTTGTTCCCGGCATTGATGCAGGGGGAGTTGGATTGCAGGCGCAGATTGCTACCGACTGGATCCAGAAAGCCCGGAGAATTAGTGATGTTTCCAATTCCGTTGGTCGGTAGCAGCGTGGTGCAACACCAACAAAGGGAGGAATTCGCGTTGTAATCATCCTGTCCACTCCCATCACCATTAAAGCAAACAATACAATTGGTAGCCAAGCTCGACGTGATTCCACGGCCGTTCCGCACGAGCGTGCAGTTTTCTAGCCAGCACAGATTTGCCCCATCGGGTGTGTTGCCCACCAGAATGCAGCCTTTAAGGGTCGCTTCATCTGCTCCTCCACCATAGCCAGGGAAAACCTCGTCGGCTGGCGCGGTATTGCTGATAATCAGGCAGTTGTTGAGGGTGCCACCGTAGGCTCCTCCTCCCCTTTTACCGTGATCGCCATCATACGCGGTGTTCCCAATCAGCACGCAATTGTTTAAAATGCTGTTCTCCGCTCCTCCTCGATTTCCTACCAGAAGGCAATTGTTCAGTGTTGAATAATACGCTCCCCTCAGGAAATTGTTGCTCAAAGTGCAGCTATACAACGAGCCTCCAACCACCCCAAATCCGCCAGCACTGATTACACAATTGGAGAGAGTTGCAGTCTTGGAATCGCACCAGATCGCCATCGTGTAATCGACACCTCCACCGTTTGTAAAGGCGAACCCCGTCATCGACGTGCCGGCTGCCAGATAAGCACAGAGATTGGACTGCGCACCGTCAATCACGGTGAAATCCGGCCCGTTGACACTCATGAGGGTTAGCGGGTTGTGAGTTACGACACGGTTCACTCCGTCACCGCCAGTAGCGTAAATGCCATTGGTAACAAGAACATCGTCAGTTGGTGCGCTCGCATCCACCGCGTCTTGAATGATATGCGCCGCCGTTGCCCAGTTTGTGAACGGCGGTGTAGGACTCGGGCTATTCAGGTCCACGTAATGGGTTGCAGCCCAGCCGCGACCGATACCTGCGAAAAGAGCCCCCACGATCGTTATTGCTTTCCAATTGTGTGAATGGATGAATGATGCAGAATTCATAGAGCTGGCGCGTTTGAGACTGATGTGTTGGCTCAAGGGATCGACAGGTTTGTTTTCATGGCTCGGGGATTCAGGTCATTGAGAGCGCACTCGATAAAACCGACTCGGATAATTGGCCCACTCGGCGTCGATGAAGTAGACCACGCCGTTGTTGAGAGCGTTAGTCTGTACAGGAGACCATTTCGGATTGTTCAAATCGGCAGAAGCTTCCACGACCACTAAGGTGTTGGTAGCCCATGAGATGGTGAAACCAAATTGATTGGATAGGACGCCAAGACTTCCGTTCAGGATGAGTGGATAGGGCAGTGACCATAACGCCGTTGGAATAGAAAAAAAGGTTGATTCCCAACCGCTAGTTCCTGGCAAATAATAGGCCGTCGCTTGACTGTTAGCGGAAAACACGACCGGGATAAGCCCCGGTGGGTAAAGGAGTGGAGCGTTCCCTCGAAAAAACGCGCTTGCCAGGTTGGTGCAGTCAAACGCACCCTGACCGATTTCAGCGACGCTAGCGGGAATGGTCACATTGCTCAGGCTGGTGCAACCGCTGAACGCCCAGTTTCCGATCCCGATCACGCCATTGCCTATCGTAACGTTGGTTAGGCTGGTGCATAAATAGAAAGCAGTGTTTCCGATCCATCTGACACCGTTGGAAATCGTGACGCTCCTCAGGCTGGTGCACTCGTAGAATGCATCGTCTGCTATTCTGGTCACACCGTTGCCTATCGTGATGTTTGTCAGGCTGGTACAGGAACTGAACGCACTGCCCCCGATGCTGGTGACGCTATTGGGGATAGTAAGGCTGGTCAGGCTGGAGCAGCCAGAAAACGCAACGTCGCCAATGCTTGTGACGCTGTTGGGAATGGTGACGGTGGTCAGGCCGGTGCAGCCCAAGAACGCACCCTCACCGATAGTGGTTACGCTGCCGGGGATTGTCACACCGGTTATACTGCTCCCAAGAAATGCATCGACTCCGATGTTGGTTACGCTGTTAGGGATCGAATAGGGGCCGACTTTGCCTGCTGGATACTGGGCGAGGAAGGTCTGGTTCAGGTTGAACAAGACCCCACTCACACTTGTATACGCGGGATTGTTGGCTTCCACACTTATGGCGGTCAAATTGAAGCAGTCCGCGAAAGAATCGTTCCCGATGTAGATCACACTAATGGGGAGCGTGACCGTGTTTAGGCTGGTGCAGTCTCCAAACGCATAGCTCCCGATGCTGGTGACCTCGTTGCCCATCCTGACGTATGTCAGGTTTGTGCAACCGCTAAACGAAGCGTCTCCGATGCTGGTCACGCTGTTGCCGATGGCAACGTTCGTCAGGCTGGTGCAGGCGGCGAACGACCCGTCCTCGATGCTGGTGACGCTATTGGGAATGGTGACGCTCGTCAGACTGCTGCAATAGTTGAACGCTCCCAGCCGGATGTTGGTGACGCTGCCGGGGATGCTGATGTTAGTCAGCCTGGTACAGCCACAGAAGGCACACCTTCCGATGCTCGTCACGTTGGTGGGTATCGAATAGGGGCCGACTTTGCCGCCGGGATATTGAATCAGTGTAGTCAGGCTTCGGTTGAACAGGACCCCACTCACACTGGTATAGGCGGGGTTCGTGGGCTCCACCCTAATCGTTGTCAAGTTGGTGCAGTCGGCTAGCGCCTCGGTTCCGATATCAGTAAGGCCATTGGGTATCGTGATGTCGGTCAGGCCGGTGGACTGAAACGCCGACTCTTCAATGCTGGTGACAGTGTTGCCAATGGTGACGTTGGTCAGGCTCGTGCAGAAGAGGAAAGCATCGTATCCGATGCCGTTGACGCTGTCGGGAATATTGGCGTTGCTCAGACTCGAGCAATAAGCGAAAGCAAAGCCCCCTATCCTCGTGACGCTGAGGTCGAAGGTGAAACCGGGCAAGCTTGAGCAGCCATAGAACGCATAATCTCCGATGTTGCTGACGTTTTTGCCAATGGTGACGTTGGTCAGGCTCGTGCAATAACTGAAAGCGCCCTCCGCTTTCTCTGGATCAATTTCCCCGTCCTCAATTCTGGTGACGCTGTCGGGGATGGTGACGCTGGTCAGGTTGGTGTTCCACTCGAAGGCATAAAACCCAATGGTTGTGACCGGCAGGCCAGTGATCGTTTCTGGGATCACGACTACACTGTTTGTGCCCGTGTATCGGGTTATAGTGACCGAGCCGTTCCCGACCTCGTAATTGAATTGGCCGTCGGCCGCCTGCTCGACAAAAAGCAGCAAGGCGACAGCAATCGACGCGTTCATTTTGATTGTGGTTCGTTTAGTGGCCCATTTGCGCCCGGATCAAATATCCGCGTGATGCGCAGGGACCATGGTTGTGCAGGTCCGGTTTTTTGAGTTGCAGCCAAACTCGTGCTTATCTGAGCGGTTTGTACCACATCCATTCAGGTGTCGGATCAACTGGATATTGCGATTTGAGGACTTGGGTGAAGTCATGCGCCCTGGCGTGGCCATCTACAAATAGAGTCGGTGCGATGAACTTTTGCCGATCCTGGGCCAACTCAGATGCAATCAGCGATGTCTTGCCACTGGCATAATGCCAATGGACAAACTGACCTGCGTAATCAAATGCAGGCGGCTCATGGGTCATAATGAAACCAGCGGGATCAGGTACCCAGTTCTCCTTCTTACCATGAAGATTGTACTCCTGGTCATCGGGAGGGACTCGGAACTGGTAATCCGAGATCCATGTCAGGTCTGCGCCTTGGTAGCTGCAGCCGACCGTATCCCAGAGGGACGGTTTAAACTCTATCTGACCGCCTACTGGCTGGGCTATCGGGAATTCCTGGCCTTGATCCGCAGGGCAATGAAACACTTCGCGAGCTCGCACATAGTTGTAAAGAGGCCGGTTCGTTGCGAAGGCATAGCCTGTGAACCGTGGGTTGGCGTCCTTACCGCCCAAGGAGAACGACAGGTCGGGGCCGACCATTGAAGCATTCAACTGATAACTATCCGCTGGCGGAAAGGTACTCTTGTTGTCGTCGACATAAAGTTTCACTCCTACGCCAATCTGCCGGAAATTACTCAAACACTGGGTTATCTTCGCCTTTTCCTTAACACGCGCGAGCGCCGGCAACAACATGCCCGCAAGAATCGCAATGATGGCAATCGCCACCAGGAGCTCGATGAGGGTGAACGCCTGACCCTCTGCGCTCGCGCATTGTCTTGGCGAAGGTGTCCAAAAGGACCGTCGATAATTACATTGGCGTGGTAGCGGCGCCCGTCCGAGCCGGGTCACGATGGGATTGGACAAAGCGATCTTGGTCTTCATTGTGAGCTAATTCGTTTCATTTTCAGGTCACGAGCAGGCTACCGCCGTCCATCGTCCATGAACCACCAGCCCTTGAGGCCGGTGTATCCGCCAACGCGCCGGATGAGGCAGCAGTCTTTGGCTTCACTGAGTACCAAGGCAAAGGGAATGAAAGATTACAAAGAAAGTGTCTTACGGCAGCCACTTGAGGCCCTGCGCCGAAAGTGTCCTTAATTATCTTAAGGCTGAGGCAGCGCCAGACTTTGCATCGATCTCGTCCAGCGGCGGAGCCTCCCAGTACCGGATTTGTCGGTCGCTTCCAAACCCAGTCGAGTACAAGGTGTTGCCGTCCTCCGCAAACCGCGTATAGCCCACATAATCCGTGTGGCCATACAAGGTCGCGAGCTCAACGCCCCGCTCCACGTCCCAGAGCTTGATCATCTGATCACCGGCGCCAGAGACCAATCGAGCGCCGTCGGGTGAAAACGCACAACCCAGGTAACCTCGATGGCCGCGAAGGGTAGCTCTCAAGGTAAGGCTTTTCGGATGGACCACCCACAACTTGATTACGGCATCATCGCCGCCGGTCGCCAGGAGCCGGCCATCAGGAGAAAACACGACGCTCGCGCAGTGCGGTCGGTGGGCGTTGGTCTTAAACAACACCTGTCCGCTTAATCGATCACACATTGTCAGCGATCCGAGCTGATCGCCAAACACCAGCCGCTTACCTTGGGGGTCCGGGGAATAGGTGATCGACCAAACCTCATCGTCGGCGCGAGCAAACAGGCGTGAGTGTCGTGACTTGAGATCGAGCACCCACAGTTGCGTGCCGCAGGCGTAGGCGAGTTCGACCCCGTCCGGTGAGAACGCGAGCGGGCCAAGAACGTCAGCCCGTTTTCCGTTTAGAGGGACCAAGGCGATGGCGCCGGATTTGACAGTCAACAGGTTGAGCGCATCATGTGTATTCCAAGCCAAAGTATTGCCATCTGGCGAGTATCTGATCCAGGACAACCCTCCGTCATCGAGACGTTTCGCCCATTTTGGGGTTCGGTTAGTGCGCTCCCAAATTGCTAGTGTCCCGCGCAGGCCGCGGGCCGCAAAGGTGTGCCCGTCGGGAGAAAGGGCAAAGCCTTCAGCGCCCCCGAGGTCGGGCACAGTAGCAAACAGACCTCGGTTCACTACCTTCGACCGGTCATAGAGATTGAGAGCACCGTACCCGCTGACCAGGATGATGCTTCGGCCATCCGGGGAAAACTTGACATCGGAGATCCGCTCACCGAAGCCTCCTAGGACCGCCACCTGCTGGAAGGTAGCCAGGTCCCAAACCCGGGCGGTTTGATCCACGCTGGCGGTCGCCAGCAGCCGACCGTCCGGGGAGTACCCGAGCCCTCGCGTTTGACCGAGATGCCCCCGCAACGTTCCGATCGTTTGCAGGCTTTCGGTTTCGAAGAGGGTCAGATCTGCGCGGTTCGGAGAGGTCACCAGGAACCTCCCATCGGGCGAAAAACCCAGGACCAAAGTCGGCTGGGCGCCGCGAGCCCCGAGTTCGGACTGCGATTCCGTCTGGATATCCCAGACGCGGTACGGCTGCGCGGCGTCCCCGCCGAACAACAAACGCCGGCTGTCAGGAAAGAACTGAAGGTCACGGCTGCCATTTTCTCCTTTCGGGGGACTGGGACGCGCAGTCGACTTAGCCAAGTCCCAGATACCGATAACCCCATCGCTACAACTCACTCCCACCAGCGTTTGGTCCGGTGAGAAGACAACCTGGTCTATGGCTGAGGCGTAATCCTCGGATCCACCCATTGGACCATCGTGAACGCTCCTACCGAGGTCCCAAACGAGTACCCGCCATTTGCCTCGGGATTGAACAGCTGTGGCCAGCAAGTCCCCGCTGCGGCTCAGGGCCGTTTTCCAAACTGGACCGGGCATGGGAAAGGATAAGGCATTATCAAATCCTGGAAGGTGATACACGGTCAGCGTAGCGTTCGTGGCATCCACCGCGCAGGCGCGATCGCACGCAGGATACCAGATCCATTTCACCCAAGCGGTTTGGGGCGGTTTGTTCAGCGGCAAAGGCTCCCAGGTTTTTATATCCCAGGCCCGCAACTCTGTGCCGCTTTCGTTGTAAAGGATGTTGCTCCGGACTAGGAGCGAGCCGTCATTCCAACCCGTAGTCGCTGGTAAACCCTCTAAAGTGCGCACTGGTTTTTGGTCCTCAAGAACCTTCCAAAAGTAGCGCCACTCGAATCCTCGAAGGTCTTGTTGACCCCGAGTCGGGCGATGGTGCTCCAGCAGTTCGCGCGCTTGACCATAAGCCCCCTGTTTCACGGCTTCAGACACCAGCCTCATGTCTGCGGAGTAGAGGTTTCGTTCCGTTTCAACCCGCGCTTGTTGGATTCGTACGATGGCGATGGGAGCGCCGATAAGAACCACCATCAGCAGCGCGAGAGCCACCGCTCCGATTGTCGCCAATGCGGGTTTGCGCCGACACCAGCGCCATGCTCGCTCCGGGCGCGAGACGGGCCTGGCCAGGATGGGTTCGCCGTTCAGAAACCGGCCCAGTTCATCGACCAATTCGCGGGCGTTCTGGTACCGGCGCGAGGGCTCTTTCTCGAGGCATTTCAGGCAAATTGTTTCCAAATCCGGCCGCACGGCGGGATTCAGCAGGTGCGGGGCAATCGGGTCGGCATTGACGACCTGGGTGACCGTGGCTTCGAGGGACTGGGCTTGAAAAGGCGCTCGAGCGGTAACCAGGTAATAGAGAATTGCGCCTAAGCCGTAAACGTCACTATGCCGGCCGAGAGGCTTGCGCCCGCCGCCGGCCTGTTCCGGCGGCATAAAATTTGGTGAGCCCAGCACCTGGCCCGTGACCGTGAGGCTCGACTCGCCATCGAGCCGCCGCGCCAGACCGAAATCCGTCACGCGCGGTTGATCGGTGGCGGAATCGATGAGCACGTTGGACGGCTTGAGGTCGCGATGCAAAATGCCTTGCTGGTGGGCGTAATCGATCGCTTCCGAAATGGCTTTCAGATACGCCGCAGCTTTGGTCAAGGAGAGCGGACTTTGGCCCACTAGTTGCGCCAGGTTCAGCCCCTCGACGTACTCCATCGAAAAAAAATGTTGGCCAGCCTGGAACCCGACCTGATGGATCGCCACGATGTTTGGATGTCGTAGCACGGCGGCGGCCGCGGCTTCAGTCCGGAAACGCTGGACAAATTGCTTCGTCGCAAATTGGCCGGCCAGGATTAATTTCACCGCCACGATCCGGTCGAGGCTTTTTTGCCGCGCTTTATAGATCACCCCCATGCCGCCGCGGGCAATTTCTTCCAAAAGTTCATACTCACCGAAATCGCAAGGAAGAAGGCTGGTTTGATCCTGGTTAACGCCCGTGTCAGCACCGGCGGCCAGGAGGCATGCGGGACAGAAGCCTTCCGGAGCGTCCGCGGCCAGCACCGCGCCACAATCGGGACAGGTCTTTTTGTCGGCCATAACCGCTTTCGCCGCGGCCATCTACCAATTACCAAGGTAAAACACGCTAAACCTTACATCGAAGTCGCCCTCAGCCGCGCAGAAGCGCCTGCAAATGCCGTATTTCATCTTCCACCTCCTCAGGCCGAGAGACAGTTTGAGAGATTTCCTCTCGTAACATTCCCCGATAACGCTGCCGCAGCCGATGCACGGTGACCGCTACGGCGCCCTCGCTTAGCCCCAGCCGCGCTGCCACCTCTTTCTGCCGGGCAGCGCCCGTTTCGCCAACCACCAACGCCTGAAGATTTTGAAACAGCTTGCCTTTTCCTTCGGACTCCAACTCGGTCTTTAGGCGTGCCAAAACGGTTTCCAGAACGGTCAACGCCCACCGCCGCTCGAAGATCTTCTCCGGATCAAGCACATCCTTAGGCTCGAGTTGATACCGGCCTTCGGCCATATCTGCGTCCAGCGAAAGCACCTCCTGCCCGCCTCCTCGCTTGATACGCCCGGCATGATCCCGCGCATCGCTCATGAACCGTTTGAAACACGTCAGAAGGAACGACCGAAACCGGCCCCCATCCCGTTGAAGCCCTTTCAAGAGATGCTGTTCAATGAGCCGCGTGAAAAAGCCCTGCACAAGGTCTTCCGCATCCTCAGGGCCTTGGCCGCACCTACGAGCATAGGCATAGAGTGGGTACCAGTAAGTTCGGCATAGCTCACCCAAGGCCTGGCGCGCGTCCGGGGACGAATCGGCGCCGGCCCCAAGTACCACCGTCCAACGCGTTGTTGCAAACCACGCCACGTGCGCGGGCGCAGCCTTCGCGTTGGTTACTTCAGGGGTCACGCCCGCAACCTAGCTCAATTCGGCGTGAATTGCACTGCAGATTTTAAGACACTTTCAGAATGGAACCTGCTCGAGCCAAACGCGCAAATCCATAAAGAAGGCGTTGGTGCCGGGAAAGGCTTCCAGGGCGCGCGTCTTTACCGTTTCGGTGATGCCGTTGGTATCGGGTGTGGTTGAGAATTCCTCGACGTAATTGGTACCGGTATCCCAGTTCACAAGATTCGTGGAGACAAAAATTCCGTACTGCACATCGCGCGGCGGGAGTCGGCGGGTATAGGTAAAAGTCAGGTGCGGGAGACCGTCGTTGGTGCTGGTTTCAAAGTCCCAGAGAAACGGCGCATTGGTGTTGACACCGGTCGGGTCGCGGTTAAGCGCGTATTCGGCGAAATTGGGCACGCCATCGTGATTGAAATCCGCTCCCGGTCCGCTCAGCTCCGGATGCGTCAGTTGCTCGAGAGTGAAATGCGCGATACTCCACAATCCGTAAGGTGAATCGTGAATCGTAACCGTCGACGTTCCGGTCCCGATCGAATAGGCGATATTACTGATGACGGTAACGTTCACAGATTCGTCTCCCTCAATCTCGTAATCGAGAAACGGGGCTACCGTCAAAGTGAGCGCGTTAGTGCCCGCAGGAAAAGTGACCTCGGTTGGCAACAAAGCGTAATCGACCCCGTTACTGGCGGTGCCGGAGATCGTCAAAAAGACGGTGAGGTCGTTCGTGTCGCCGTTCCGTGTCAGTGTGAATTCGCCGTTGACCGGCCCCAGTTCCATAGCGTCAGGCAGGCTTGCGGAAATATCGACCTCAGTCGGTTCAATGACCGTAACCGTCACTAGCGCGAACGTGGTGGCCTGGCCATCGCTCGCGGTGAGTTGGAACGGATAGTCACCCGGATCAGTAAAGGTAAACGTGTTCGTTAAGCTCGATGGGTCCGGAATCGCAACATTGTTGCTGCCAAGGTAAGTCCAGAAGTTGGTGAGCTGTCCGGGCGGGTTGGGTAAACCGTCGTCAGTCACCTGGCCCGTGAGCGTTACCGGCAACCCCAGTTGAACAGTTACATTGGAGCCGGCATCAACCAAAGGGGCGTGATTGGTCGCCGTCCATCCGTCCAAGGCGAGGATTTCATCGGAACTCAAAGCGCGCGGGAAGACGCGCACGTCATCGATGGAACCGTTCCATGAACCGGGAGTGCCCGGTGGCCCCTTGCCGATGATAAACTGTGGGCAGTTGGTCAGCAGGCCCGCAGCGGCGACAAAACCGGACAACGGCTGGTCCAATTGGCCATTGATATAGAGCGCCGGGGCCAGGCCGTTGCTCCAAACGAGAGCGACCTGTTGCCACTCAAATGGCCGCAGCGCGCTGCTGGCACTGGTGCGGCGGACAAGGCCTTTGGTCGTCGGCAAAGTCACCTCCAAGACATTGGTATAATTGCCGCAGGATCCGTACATGCGGGTCGCAAACCCCAGGGTCTGGTTAGTGCCGGAATCGCTGGCCGTAAAGAAGCCCTCGCCCAGGTTTGTCGTGCCGGGTTTGACCCAAAGCGACAAAGTCAGCTCGTCCAATCCGTTGAGAAAATTGGCATTG
>CAZUVM010000045.1:0-28477 GCA_964623885.1 uncultured Verrucomicrobiota bacterium | reverse complement strand
TGTCTCGCTCGTCGATGATGTCGGGTCTCCCGTTGCCCTTGCCAATGATGTGGTAATTCGAGTCGAACTTATCGGGGATGTTGAATTGGTCATCGGTGAACTTGCCGGGGAACGCCTCGTACGTTGTCAGCAGCGTCGCCGGCACCATCAGGTGATACAACAAACGATCGGAATCTCCCGCATCATGGTAACCGCCGTAAACGGTCATCGGCGGGTCGTTAGTGCGCACCCGGACATTGTCCTGGCTGGGCGGGGATTTCAGCGTGTCGTAAACTACGATGTGACAAGGCTCCGGTCGCAGATCGAATGGCGCATACGGCTTGACGATCGGGCAGCCGCACCGCTGGTAATACAACGCCCGGAATTCAACATACCCCAGGCGCCTTGAAAAGTCCGCACCCACGCCAAAAGGATAGGAACATCCATAGCCTTTCACGGAAATCTTGTACGGCCCGCCCTCCGGCATGCCAGAGAGATCGATCCGATACACGTAATCACCGGAAGAAGCGTCCGGTTGTCCGTCACCGAACTGTTTTAGCGTCCCCGCGGCCACCTGTTCTCCATTCGACGCTTTGAATACCGTGTAGCTTGGAACTTCGCCGCTGATCGGTTTAGGTCCGCCAGTACCCAGCCAAATCGCGAAGTTGGCGTAGCGCACCTTGGACAATCCGCTATAGGCGTTCTGATTTACCTTGATCGATTCGCAAAGGATCTTCTTGTCATCGAACACGAAGTTAGTGTTGCCGTGCGGCGTCTCCAGGGTGTAACGCTTCCCGTTTACGAGTCTCGGCACTTGCAGATAAATATGGTAGTCGCAATTCTCGGTCGGCGTCACAAATTCGTCGATGGCTATTACCGGCTGCCCGTCCAGCCTCCATAAGGATAGGTCGGCCGTGTTCACTTCATTGGTGCGAATGACGCGGTCCCAGACCGGGCCGGTGACATTGGTGCTCTCGAAAAGGGCTACCAGAAGAGTGTCCGAAGCAGTGCGGATTTCTCGGAAAAAAAGTTGTGCCTGCGCCGACAACATACCCCACGCCAGGCTGAGGAGTATAACTAGCCCGCGCCATTTGCGCGCGCTAACGGGGAGGACCTGAGGAGTCCGCTGTGGAATGGCTCGTGAGCGAAAACACTCCTTGCGTCGTCCCTTACAGTCAGGTTGCGCGGCGGTATTATTCATCCTGGTCAGCTTTCATCCGGCCCGGTCTAGTAAATCGGCGCTGACCCCTGAGCGCGGTAGAACTTTGTCGCCACAGACGTCGTGGTATCGATAAATCGCACCCTCCCCGAGATATCCGCCGTCACGGGTCCGGACGCCGTGGACCAAGGGCCATTCGTATTGGTTGCCGATTGAAGAACGTAAGTCTGGTAAGGAATGCCACCAAACTGTAGCACCTGTCCGTTGCGGCCTGCTTGAATCGAAGCCCCCGGGGTTAGGAACGGCTCGCCGTCAGCAGGCCGCCAGGTGCCACCTTGCGCCAGCACCGGGTAGATGGCCGCCGGCCACGCCAAGCATTGATAATCGGTATACTCATTCCATTCGTAATTGCCCAAGTCATCCACCCAGACCCGTTCACGCGGCAGAAAATTGGCATTCGGGATCTGCGGAGCACTGTTTGTGTTTTCATTGGCAGCCAATTGGGTCGTGCCCGGTCCATAAACAGTGACCCCCGGCTGCGGACCACCCCAGCCCTGCGCCTCGGCATAGATGGACGATTCGTTCAACTCCGGATTGCGGACCCGGTTGAATCCCATTCCCGTCAAGTAGCACTTGCCGATAGGATTCAGGCCCTGGTCGTAATCCATTAGCTGGCTGACGGTATCGATGTATTTCTGCGTCCCCGTCAGCGCCCACTGCATCAAACACGGATAGGCAAACTCCCCCTGCGACGTAAAGGCGCCCTTCGTATAATTCGCCTGGGTATAGGGATTGGCGTTCGTCGGCCAGCCGCATGGGTAGGCATCACCATTGATCCATCCCGCTTCGTTGTCGGCGGCTTGCTGCAGGATCGACTTGAAATAAGCGACAATGGTCGGGTCGGTGGCTCGGTTTGTTGCCGTGATATATGACATGAAGTAGCTGGCCAGCCAGATTTGGCCGTTATTGACCACAAACCCGCTAGCCTCGTAGCGAAAGGTATTGGTGAAAAAGTACGTTTGGTTTTGGTAGTAGGAGCGGATGTAATTGCTGGCGGCCGTATTCCCGGTGAGCAAATAGTATTGGATATTATAGTAGAGCTTGTCCTGAAAACTCGCAGCTGAGCCTGCGGCGTTGTAGGCGGCGACTCCGCGAGACTGAAAGTCCGCGCTCAGCGTAGGGTTGAAGGTTTGGATGAGCCGGGCAAAGTGCATGAATGCCCCCGCTGCCAGGCCGGAGGACTGACCGACGTTCGTTATGGTCGTATAGATTGTCGTGTCCATGTCCATGTTGGCGCCCCAGGCCGGCCCAGCATTATAGGCATCCGTTCCGGAAGCGACGGCGCCGACGAGTTCCTTCGGCGTGCTCTGCACGTTGGTAAAAAACATCAGGCACCAATTCGCCTCGTTGAGGATGTCCGGAAGTCCGTTGCCGCCGGCGATGATGTTGTAAGCCGCATCGAACTGGTTGGGAATGTTGAATTGATTGCTGGTGAAATACTGCGGAAACACTTCATAGGTCGTCATGAGCACGATCGGCACTATCAAAGCCGCGTGGTTGCGCGGTGGATTTGAGGCGTCATGGTAACCGCCGTGGACCGTTAATTTGGGAGCGCTCGTGCTGACGGGGCTGGTGATATTGTTGTTCGGGTATTCATCATCATACACATTTGTGTGACAGGCGCTGGGCCGGAGATTGGCCCACGCATAGGGCTGCACAATCGGGCAGCCGCACCGCTGATAATACAAACCACGGAAGGCCACATACGCCAGGTGCCGGGAAAAATCGCCCCCCACGCCAAAGGGATACGAGCAGCCGTACCCATTCACCACGATGCGATACGGGCCACCTTCCGGCACCACCGACAGATCGATCCGATACACATAATCCCCCGACGAAGTGTCCGGTTGGGCAGTGGTCATTGCTTGCAGTGTCCCCGACGCGACGGGTTGTCCCGTAAACTGATGGATCACGGTGTAGGTGGGCAGCGGCCCATTGATCGGCCGCGACCCGCCTGTGCCGAGCCAAATGCCAAAGTCGCCGTAGCGCACCTGGGACAAGGCGCTGTAGCCGGTCTGGTTAACATGGATGGACTCACACAGAATGTTCGTATCCTCAAACACAAAATTCGTGGTGCCGTACGGCGTCACCAGCGTGTAGGCCGCCCCATTCGTCAGTGGCGGCACCTGCATGTAAATGTGATAATCCGAGCCACGGGACTCGGTCACGAATTCATAAAGCGAGCTCACCGGCTGGCCGTTGAGCGTCCACGCCGAGGGGTTGCTGACGTTGATCGCATTGGTCGTGTAGGTTCTTAACCAAACCGGACCATTAAAAGTTGGATCGTGAAAAAAGGCCACCAACTCAGTGCTCGAGGCGGTGCGAATTTCCTGGATTGGAAGCTGGCCGTTGGCCATTAGCGCAGCAGCCAGCCAACCAACGGCGATCCAAAGATGTTTCATAAAAAGGACCCAATTCTTCTCTCATTTGTGCCCTTCGGTCGGGCGCCCAATGCCAACAATTAAGAAAAACTTCCTGGCCGGTCCATTTGTATTGTGGACAAAAGAATTACCAAATTGAACTCAGCCGCTGAGGCAGTTAGGCGTGGTTAAGACTTGTCATCTCACATGCGGCTGCATTATGCCATCACCTGTGTGGGTTCGGCGCCCGCAAGTTCAACTTTCTTGAAAGCAGACAGCGCGGTATGGACCTTTCAATCGAATCGTCTTCAACTACGCAGCGCATCAAGTCAGGTACGTCTCGAGGCGTTTGCCTGCAACGGCGCTGTACCGTCCCGCTGCGGTGTCTTGCGATGATCGGTTTGGTTTCTTTCGAGGTGGTTTATGGAGCGAACTTCCCGATCAAGGTGAGCAGCAATCACACCCGTATTCTCGCGGATCAGGACGACGCTCCGTTCCTGATGCTGGGCGATTCACCGCATTCCTTGCTGGTGAATCTCTCCCCGTCGGATGTGGCCGCGTACCTGACCGATCGCGCGGCACATGGATTCAATAGCTTGTGGGTCGAATTGCTTTGTGTCCCGTACACCGGCGGGCGCACCAACGGCGCCCTTTTGGATGGAACAAAGCCCTTCACCAGGACCTTGCCCGGCACGAGTTCCTACGATTTCACCACGCCGAATGAAGCGTATTTCTCATATGTGGACCAGGTCGTCCGAATCGCCGGGACTAACGGTCTGGTGATGATGCTCGACCCAATCGATCCGGCGGGGCTGCTGCCGATGGCACGGGACAACGGGACGGCCCGCTGCCGGGCCTACGGTCAATACCTGGGCGCCCGTTACAAAGACTCTTCCAACGTACTTTGGCTCCATGGCAATGACTTTCAGAATTGGAATGTGGCAACGAACGATACGGTCATGACCGCCGTGGCCCTGGGGATCAAGGACAAGGATCCTAACCATATTCACACGGTAGAGTTGAATTACCAGGCGAGCAGTTCCCTGGACGACCCGAACTGGAAATCGATCGTCAGCCTCAATCTCGCCTACACCTACTACGCCACTTATGCCGAGGTGCTTTATGCCTACAACCAATCGACGAACATCCCAGTCTTCATGGGCGAAGCCAACTATGAATGTGAGACAAACAATGAGGAAGACGGCGGTTCGCTGCACATTCTGAGGATGCAGGAATACTGGACCATGCTCTCCGGAGCGACCGGCCAGCTCTATGGGAATCATTATACCTGGACTTTTGCGGCGGGCTGGCAAAGCCACCTGTACACGCCGGGCGTCACCGAACTCGGCTACATGAGAGAATTTTTCGCCACGCGAAAGTGGTATGAACTGGTCCCCGACCAGGCACACACTTTTGTCACGGCTGGCTACGGCAAGTTCATTTCCGCCGGGCCACCGGCCACAAAGCCTGGCGGACGGTTTGCCATGAATGACTACGTGACAGCCGCCTTGACTCCGGACGGCTCGCTAGGTGTGGCTTACCTGCCGCAGGGCGGAACGATCACCGTGGACCTGAGCCGACTGCAGAACGGCGTCACCGCCCGCTGGTTTGATCCCAGCGCCAATACCTACCAGGCCATCACCGGATCACCCTTTACTAATGCCGGCGCAAAGCAATTCTTCACGCCAGGCAAGAACCATGCTGTTGAGCCCGACTGGGTGTTGATAATCGAAAAGCTGCCGTAATCTTAGTCATTGAAACCGACAATTCGGGACATCGAGTTCAATTTGCTAATCGGTTTGTCCAAAATACGAATATTCTGGTAACCGGTTTTGCGTTAGACTCCGAGCCGATGAATCCTGTGAATGCGAGCCCGAGGCACCGGGCATGCAGGTATCGTCAGGCGCTCCTTCCAATGAGATGCAACTGCATCTGACCTCGATTGACTGGATTGTCTGCCTGGCGGCACTAGCATTTAACGTGGCGCTGGGGTTGTATCTGGGGCTGCTGGCTCGCAAGAAACGTGACAGCAGCAGCTTCTTCCTCGCGGGGCGCACGCTCACCTGGTCTATCGTGGGAGCCTCGCTGTTTTCGACCAACATCGGTTCGGAGCACATGGTCGGGCTCTCCGGCGATTCCTATCGCTACGGGCTTTGTGCCGGAACCGTAGAGCTCATCACCGTCGTTGCGCTGGGACTCACCGCGGCGGTGCTGCTGCCTTACTACATCAAAAACAAGGTTTTTACGATTCCTGAGTTTCTCGAATTGCGCTACCGGACCGAAGCCCGGATGTGTTTTTCCGGTATCATGGTCTTCATCTGCATCGTGACCAAAATGGCGTTTACGCTGTATGCCGGGGCGCTGGTGATGCAGGCAGTAACGGGTTGGGGGATCATGCAAAGCGTGGTGATCATGGGGATCACGACGGCCATTATCACGATCATCGGCGGGTTCGGCGTCGTCGCCTATACCGATGCTATTCACTCACCGATCATGATCGTTGGTTCAGCGATTATCCTCTTTACCGGGCTGCACAAGGTCGGTGGCTGGAGTGCGCTCCAGCAAGCGGTGCAACATTCGCCGGTCCCGGACGCCCTGCACATCCACCGGGCTTGGACCGATCCAGTCTATCCGTTCTGGGGCGTGGTCCTGACGGTGCTCTATGCCGGCTTGTTTTATTGGGGCATGGATCAGGTCAATGTCCAGCGATTGCTCGGCGCCCGCGACCTGAAAGAGGCGCGCCGGGGCGCGATGTTCGCCGCGCTCCTGAAGCTGACCCCGGTTTTTATTTTCGCGCTGCCTGGCGTCATTACTTTGGCGCTCAATCCCCGCATTAGCGTTCACGACAGCCGCGGCACTTTCATTTGGATCCTCGACAATCTCCTGCCGACTGGCCTACGCGGTTACGTCTTGGCGGCTCTGCTGGGGGCCGTGTTATGCTCGACCATTGCCGTGATGAACTCCATCTCTACCATCGCGGTGCGGGATTTCATCCTGCGGTTCCGCCCACAGACCACCGAAGCACAACAAGTCGGCCTCGGCCGTGTGGCCATCGTTTTGGCCATGCTCTTGGGTGTAGGTGCGGCCGCCGTCATCGCCTGGCAGCCCGAAGGGATCTACAAATATCTGCAGACCATTTCGATCTACCTGTCCATGCCTTTGGCCCCTCCAATTCTGTTCGGGATTCTGAGCAAGCGGGTGACCTTTGCCGGAGCCGCAGCCGCATTTCTTTCCGGGATCGGACTTTCTACTGTCTTCGTGATCGACGCACTGCTCCCCGACAAATTGCTGGCAGCGAAACTTTTCCCATTGCTCCATCATCCCATTACCGAGAATTTTACCTACCGCGGTTTATGGGGCGCGCTACTCATTACTCTCGTCCTGTTCGGCGTGTCGGTGTTCACCAAAAAGACCGACCCCGCCAAGCTCGAGAAAACCACGGTCAACTGGACCGGGGCAGTCGAGCCATTCGAAGGTTTTTCGGACTGGCGTCTCCACCTGGCAAGTATCGCCGTCCTCACCGTGCTCGCCTATTGGTGGCTTTGGTAAAGAGGCGACTACGTGAAGGGCAGCGAGTTCTTCGGCGTTCGTGAGCAGCCGACCTCGCCGTAGGCGTGGACCTTTTCGCAGACAAGGCGCAGCTTGTCCTCGAGATTGCCTGAGGCGGTCTTGAAGGAATCCTTGTCAATGGTCAGCGGCGCGCCCAGGACGACTAGCGGTGCGCCGTATTCGGGCGTGCGCATGGCCTGCTCAATAGAAAGGCCGCCGACGGCTTGCACCGGCACCTTCACCGCGGCAACAATTTCGCGCAGCTGGTCGAGCGGGCTCGGGCAGGGCTTGCCGGCCGCGGCGAGCCCGCGGCGTTCATCATAGCCGACGTGGTGGATGACGAAGTCGCAGCCGTAATCCTCCAGCCGCTTCGCCGCCGCCACCTTGTCCTCTGCGGCGAGATTGTCGCCCATGACTTTCACTCCGAAGTCTGCGCCCGCCTTCACCACCATCTTGATTGTCTCCGGATGGGCGCGCTCCATCACGACGACGTGCGTCGCGCCGGCCTTGGCCATCATTTCGGCCTCGAGCCAGCCGCCGTCCATTGTCTTCAGGTCGGCCACGACCGGCGTGTGAGGAAAAGTTTCACGCAGCGCGCGCACGCCATTCATGCCCTCGGCGATGATGAGCGGCGTGCCGGCCTCCAGCCAGTCGACGCCGGCACGGATGGCGAGATGAGCGGTTTCGAGCGCCTCGGGAATGTGGATGAGATCGAGCGAGACTTGGACGATAGTTTTCATTGGATGACCGCGACGGCGCGGATCGGCGAACCATCACCGCCCTGCAAACGGAGGGGAAAGCCAATGAACAGGAAATCCTCTGGCAAGGCGTCGAGGTTGGCCAGCGACTCGACAAGAACGATCTCCGCCGGTTTTTGCAGGAGCAGGTGGTGGACTTCATAATAATCGCGGCCCGGTGTCGGTGTATCCATTCCGAGCAGGCGGATGCGCCGCCCGGCGAGATAGGCCGCGGCTTCCTGGGTCAGGCTGGGGAAATCGGCGAAGTAATCGGGCTGGCCGTAGTGCCGGTGCCAGCCGGTTTCGTAGATCACCCGCGTGCCGGGGGTCAGGCGCTCCTCGAACGGCTTGAGGTCCGCGAGCGTGATCTCCTCGCGCGGCTTCTTCGGCAGGCGCAGCAGCGTGGCAGGACCGTAGAACCACTCGAGCGGCATTTGGTCGAGCGGCTTGCCCTCGGGGACGAAGTGGTAGAGGGCGTCGAGGTGCGTGCCCTGGTGGCTGCCCATGGCGATGCGGCTCACGTTGCAACGGTTTTTCTCAATGGTAGCGTGCGGGGCGATGCTGAGGGCAGGGTCGCCGGGAAAACTAGACTGGCCGTCGCACAGCGGATGGGTAAGGTCCACGAATTTCATATCACGTCGCGAAATGCTGGTCGATTTTCTTCCGCACGAAACGCACCGATTCACGCAAATCCTCCATGCCATTCATCCCATCTTCAATCGAGACCCAGCCTTGGAAGCCGACTGCGCTCAGTATCGAAAAAATCCGGTCGTAATCGTTCAGCCCTTTGCCAATCACGCCGTGCGAAAGCCGGCTCGCGTAGCCGACCGAGTCCTCCTCCTTGCGTAAGTCCTCGATCGTTCCGGTCCGGAGGAAGCGGTCGCTGGCGTGCATCGAGACGACGCGATGCTTGATGCGCTCCAGCAGCAAAAGCGGATCTTCGCCGGCAAGAATTGTGTTGGAAGGATCGTAATTCACGCCGAACCAGGGCGAATCGATCTGCTCGACGATCTGGACGAAGACGTCCATTTTCTGCGCAAACTCGGGGTGCTGCCAATAGTTGTCCTTGTAATGGTTCTCGATGGTCAGGACGACGCCGTGCTTTTCCGCGAACGGCAGCAAGCTGGTGATGACGCGCACCACCTGGGCAACGCCCGCGGCGCGACTTACCTCGGGTCGGCGTTGGCCCGAGAGGACGCGGCAGAAGCGCCCCCCGAAAAACGCCGCTATCTCGATCATCCGCTTTTCGCGCTCGATTTCCTGTTTCAGCAGAGCGGGATCGGGTTGAGTGAAATCGGGCGAGCAGCAGAGCATTGGCATCGCGAGCCCGTGCTTTTTCAGATCGGCCTTGGCGCGGCTGAGGAAGTTCTCATCTTCGTTGAGGAACCCCGAATAAAACTCGAGGCCGTCGACGCCCAGCGTCGCCGCCAGCTCGATCCACTGTGCGAGGGTCATGGTGCGATGCACGACCAAATTGTCGATGAAGCATTTCGGGAACGCGGCGAGCTTCGGTTTCATCAGGCTTCGCTTGGCCGGTTCCGGCCGATCACCGGATATTGTTCGAGTTCGAGGACCGTACCGTTGATCAGCGCGGCCTCGTCGGACAGGAAGTAAACGGCAGCCCACGCGATGTCCACCGGGGAGAGCAGCCGCCCGGATGGCGCGAAGGCCTTCGGAACCTTCGCGGGCCAGTCGGCGGGCAATCCTTCCTTCTTCTTCAACTCGTGTTCATTCGGTGTCAGCGTCCAGCCAACATTGAACTGGTTGACGCGGAGCCCCTCTGCGCCATACGCGTCGGCGAGATTGCGCGTCAGCGTCATCAAACCGCCTTTGCTGACGGAGTAGGCGAACAGGTTTTTCTCGCCACTATATGCGTTCAGCGACCCAATATTGAGCACCCGGCCTCCGCCCTGCTTGCGAAAGTGGGGCAGTGCCGCCTGGATCAGCAGGAACGGGGCGCGCAGATTGATCGCGATGATTCGGTCAAAGAGTGCGAGGTCGGTGGTTTCGAGATTGCTGCGGACAGTCGTGGCGGCATTGTTGACTAATCCATCAACGCGCCCAAAGCGCGCCACGGTCGCAGCGATCAATTGCGCCGGAACCCGTGGATCGTCGAGCGGGCCAAGCGCGAAGCCGTACTGGTCCCCAAGTTCGGCGGCGAGCTTGTGCGCGGCCTCCTGGCGCGTTCCGTGGATCATGACGCGCGCTCCTTCGCGGACGAAGAGGCGCGCCATGCCTTCGCCGATCCCAGTAGTCGAACCGGTTACTAAAATGACTTTGTCTTTCAGCCGCATACTTTTTCCCAGACCGCCTTGCGATAAAGTCATGGCCGCAACCCCTCTTAGTCGCAGGTGGGGGAAGAACCACGAATGGACACAAATGAACACGAATTCGTGTTTATTCGTGTGGATTCGTGTTTGAGAGTTTTGCGGTTGCCAGCCATGACTGGGGAGTTACTCATGGCGTGAGCACTCCCTTGACGATCTTGCCTGAGTGCATTTCCTCGAATGCCGCGTGCCAGTCCTTCAGCGGCGAGACGCGGTTGAGGATGTGGGCGAGATCGAGCTTGCTGCCGGCCAATAGCGAGATGACTTTTTCCCAGACCGGCCAGTTATGCGAGAAGCTGCCCTGCAGCGTCACCGCTTTTTGCACTAAGGGATCGAGCGAGAAATTCAGCGGCTGCGGTCCCCAACCAACCTTGGTAATCTGCCCGCCGGGGCGGACGATTTCCAGCGCGAGCTTGAGCGAGGCCGACACGCCAGTGGCGTCGATGACAAGATCCAGTCCGTTGCCGTCGCCGAACTTGCGAACCCATTCTGCGACGTCCTCACCCTGCGCGCCGAGCGTCGTCTCCGCGCCGGTTTTCTTGGCGACTTCCAGTCGTTGCGCGTCGCCCGGCAGGCCGATGACGACGAGGTGACCCGCGCCGGCGAGCCTCGCCATCATCGCGCAAAGGAGTCCGATCGGCCCGGGCCCGATTACTGCGACGGTGTCGCCGGGATGAATGCGGGAGTTGACGCACGTGGCGTTGTATGCGACGCAGCACGGCTCGGTCAGAGCAGCCTTCTCGTACGCCAAACCGTCAGGGATATGGTGGAGGCAGCGCCCCGGCACTTTCACATAGGGTGCCATCGCCCCATCGACGCCGTAGCCGAAGCCCAGCCGCTTTGGATCAAGGTGGTACAGTCCCTGACGCAGGAACGCGGAATCAATGGGCAACACGGCGGCGGTTTCGCTCACAACGCGGTCGCCTTCCTTGAAGCCGCGCACACGGCCGCCGGCCTTGGCCACGACGCCGGCGAATTCGTGCCCGAGCACGACAGGGTAATTCACCTTCCAGCTTTGCTTCCCAGTGTATTGATGCAGGTCGCTGCCGCAGATCCCGACAGCACGGACTGCGAAAAGGACATCCTCTTCGCCGATATCGGGAACGGGCAATTCACGAAGTTCAACCGAACGGGGAGCGTGGGCGAAGTTGACAAGCCCGATCATGGAGCCATGGTACGTGAGCGGTTACGCAAATCAACCCCAAGGCGATAGAACAGCTCTGGCAGCCACTTTCAAGGCCGTCAGTAAGCCCTGAGTGGATAGCGGACGGGACCGATGGAGCAGTGTGCGATTAGCCTTCAGAAAGCGCCGGGAAGTGTGTCCCCAAAAACAAAACATTCCATCCGTGAAATTCCGCGGGTTAAACCCAACCTCTTCGGTTGGTATTCTCCTTGTGGAGTTTCCAGGCCGAGGCAGTCGCCCCAGCGTTCACTGGGTCCATTGGAGTGTTGCTACCCCCGGGAACCAATAGTGTGAAAAGAGCTTGCCAAACGGTGCAGGGTAAAAAAATGTAGAAACACGCAGCCGCATTGGCTGTAAGCCCTGAGTCATATGGGAACTATGGGATCACGGGTTCCGGTAAGGTGGTCGAAGAGCATGATGCTCGTGACGCCCTTGGCACTGCTGATAATTGTGGTCGGGGCTGTGAAGCTGCTGCTTCACAGACACACGAGGCAATGGACTGCCGATTGCCATCCCAGTTACGTGCGCTCCATTACCGGCGTTGCCTTTCCTGGCGGCGTCGCGGTCGATTCCTTCGGTTACGCGTACGTTTCCGATACTCACGACAACCGAATCGTCAAATTCGACTCAAAGGGCAATGCATTGGTGGATTGGGGCAAGGGCGGGAAAGAGCCTGGGAGCTTCGATTATCCTCAAGGGTTGGCTGTCGCGGAGGATTTGGTGTATGTCGCCGACACGCACAATCATCGCATTCAGGTGTTCGGTGATAATGGCGCTTACATTAGCGCCTGGGGTCAGCACGGCAAAGGTCCCGGGCAGTTTGAGTATCCCTACAGCATCGCGATTGCAACCAATCGCGAGATTTGCGTGGTTGATACCGGCAACGACCGCGTGGAAATTTTCTCGCACGAAGGCATTTACATCAGGGAATTCGGCAGAACGGGATTGGACGAAGGCCAGTTCCGCAAGCCGCAGGGCATCGCGCTGGATGCGGGTGGAAACCTGTATGTCGGGGACGGCAGCAACAATCGGATCCAGAAGTTCACCGCCGATGGACTGTTTCTTGGAAGCTGGCAATGCGCTAATCATGACGTCGCAACAGATGGCCGAGGCCATGTCTTCGTCGTAGGGGCAAACCGGGTGAAAGTCTTCACGGAGGACGGAAAGCTAATCACCCAGTGGGGCAGCAAGGGAAAAGCCCCCGGACAGTTTGATTTCGCGGCGCGAGTGGCCGTTGACAGGACAGGCTTGAAAATATTTGTGGCCGACGCCAGTAACAATCGGGTCCAGGTTTTTACGCAATGAAATGGTCTCGAAATAACGTTGCAGCGTTTACGTTGGTGGAGTTGCTCGTGGTGATCGCGATCATTGCGATCCTGGCCGCGTTGCTGTTGCCGGCCGTGAATCGCGCGAAAGATCAGAGCGCCAAGGCAGTGGATTTAAACAATCTCCAGCAGGTGCTGATTGCGGTACACCTTTATACCGATAACACCCAGGAAAAGCTGACTTGGCCCAATTGGGATTACGGCGAGCCAGGTGCCGGCGGAACAAATCGTGCGGGCTGGCTTTACACGCTTACGGCGGGCTCTGCGCCGACAAATTTCGAAGGCCAAGCGGGGTTGCTGTGGAGCTATATGCTCCAGCCAAAGTCCTATCTTTGCCCAAGGGACCGCGTGAGCGCTTCCGTCCCGGATAACAATGGAACTATCGTGCAGCGCAATCAGCAACTCTCAAGTTACATTATGAACGGCGCGGTGATTGGGTTCCGGTCGGGGTACTATTCGAATCGCGAACCAGTCAAGATCGTGCAAATGTCGCCAACCTCCTGTCTGCTTTTTGAGGAGGATGCCAGCACGGCATGGCATTTCAATGACGGCGCGAGTTGGCCTTCGGAGGGTATCACGACCAGGCATTCGCAAGGCGGAACGATGGGCCACATGGATGGCTCGGCCACCTATATCAAAAGCAGTGCCTGGCAAGTTCAGGTGCTTTCTCCCGGCAAAAATGACCTTTGGTGCTACCCCGATTTCCAGGATGGTGGCGATCCTGTCTTTGGTCACGTGCTGTTCGATAATTAGCCTCGCGCAAGCGAACTGCGGCCCAACATCCATCGCGAGGTTGCGACCCAATTCTCATCCCGTCTCACGGAAGGGTCGTCCCCGCTTGCCTCAGCGGTAATGTTGTCGGACGGCAGGCAAAACGTGAACGTGTCTTTTGAGCGCCGGTTCCGGCCCGCTATTCAATCTCCGCTCCACGTGTAATCATATCCGACCGGGGGATCGTAGCAGCACGATGCAAGGTCGCAGCTAGGGTTCCAATAAATTTTGATATAGGCGATGTGTCCATCAACGAAATCCACTATGTTCTTGGCGTCGTTAACCCCTTTTTTCCATGAAGGTAGCTTTTGCGGTTGATGCCAGGAGTAAGGAAATATCGCCGAATATTCAGTAATCAGAACCGTTCTAACCGGCATCTTTATCGTGGACAACTTGCGGCCATAAACGCCAGGCCAGGAAGTCTCATTCAAGAAGGCTGGGGGCGCTACGTTGGTATATCCATTGCCGCCGCTAAAGACATAACTCGAAAAATCAGAATCGAGTTGATCATGCAAACTGCGGGCCTGGTAAACCAGGTTCGGGAATCCATCATAGTAGAATGTGTCGGCTGGACACGCGAACACCTTGTCCTGCGGTGACGATGCGCCCTTGAGCCCGACGTAATTCTTCATAAGCCTTTTATAGAAAATTCCGCAGTCGTTGGTTTGGACGGTGGTGCCTGTCACATTCGGCGTTGCGGGCAAGGTGTCACCATTATCCCCGGCATACAGATGGATCCCGATGCTGATCTGCCGCAGGTTGTTGATGCACTCAGTGCGCTTCCCGGAAGCTTTTGCGCGTGAGAGAGCCGGGAGCAGCAACGCGGCCAGAATGGCGATGATGGCAATCACCACCAGAAGCTCAATCAAGGTGAAACCCGCGCCCGGATTGCGACTTGCCGTCACAATTGTTTGGACAGTCGATCGAGGTATGTCTCACGCCGGAGGCTTTAGAGCGCAGCACACCCCGATAACTCTCTTTTTTCATCCGCCACCCCACCGAGTGTGCCTGCCTCTGTCAGTCGTTAACCTGTTCGCCGGGCCGAAGCCAAAAGCACCCGCCCAGGACGGCAAACGCAACGCCCGCCATGAGGGCCAGAATCCTTTCCATCTGGACTGTCCTCGGGCTGGCAATTGGGCGATTTCATCAGAACGAATGTTCGATTAAACGTCATTAAATGTTCTTTAAATGCTACGGACATAAGGTACAATTTCTGTCACGGCGCGTTAATACACTGGCCGGCAATAACTTTGTCCCTCACCTGGCCGAGCAACGCCATCCGAAACGGTGGCAGTGGGGCACGCGCGGTGCATGGGTCGCGTCGTTCGAAGAGGGCAACACCAATGAGCGATCTCAAGCTTGCCTGTCCTGGGTGCGGACAGCATATCTCTGCTGACGAGAGCTACCGTGGGCGACAGGTGCAATGTCCGCAGTGTGGTCAAAACTTTGTGGTTCCTGCTGGAGAACCCGCCAGCCCGCCAAGTCCCGGGCCGCCGCCGGTTCGGATGACGACCAAAAGCACTGCTTCCAGGCATTGGCGGACGGTTTTGCTTTGCGTCGGGGTCGCGTTGATTGCGGGCGTACTCGTGGGATTGATCCTGCATCGCCGCTCAGCGCCACGCCGAAGCATCGAAGACCTCGTTGCGAAGAATGTCGTGATCTCCCCGCCGGAGACTGCCGATGCTCATCTCCTATCCGGTTCTGATGTGAGTCCATTGGCAAAGATCCGAGTTCAGAACCCGCGCGGGGCAATCACGTTCGTTTTGGAGCTGAAGAAGACGGTCGAGGAGTTTTATGAGGAGGGAGCGCAAGCCTGGAAACGCGCGCGCTTTCCTGATGAGTTCTCCGGGGAGGGGACGCAGCTTCACTTTGGAGTGGCCCGGATCCATTTTGAGACGGACACCAAGGTAGCGACTGGCGATCAGAGCGCGGCTAATAGTCCTCTGCGATTTAAATTGGAAGCTACGCTCATGGCCAAGGGCGAGCACAGCAATCTTGCAGATTGGGCCAATGCCCACTTGAACCTGAGGAAGACGACAGGCCATGTGCTGAGGTGCGACCTCGTGAGGCTGCCACCCGCACTTGGGTCGGGGTTTGCGATCGTGAACCAAAGAAGTTCTTTGAGCCGGGGGAAAGTTGATGGAAAGCTGCTGTGGATAACGGTTGCGTACGGCGAACTGGGAGTCAGTTCCGGCCAAAGCGTGGGTATCACTTTCATGGATCAAGGCAACGCAGCCTACAATGACGGCGAGCAGCTGCCGAGCTTTCGCATCAAACTGCAATAGCAGGTCGGCAGTTTTTTAGCTCGCCTCCATAATGGGCTGAGCCGTCGGAGAGAGGCTTGGTCAATATCCTCGGCTGTTTCAGCTGCTCGAATTGCATGACACGGTTGCTCTGCGCGAAGCCAGCTAAACCGCTTGCACCAGCGGCCATCACGAACATCAGTGTTTTTATTAATCGCTTCATGTTTTTGGTTTTGCCTTCAGGGCTTTTTGCCTGCGTCATGGCACCCGCGAATAACAGTTAATTTCCACTCCATTGATAATCATATGCCTCTGGCGGATCGTAATCCCCCGCGCACGAGGCCGGCGGCCAGGAGACCTTCCAATAGATCTTGGTATAGCTGACATGGCCATCCACGAAACTAACTACGTTCATTGCGTTATTAAAAAAGTCGTTCCTCTGATATGAAACGGGCCATTTGGGTTTATGCCACGAAAAAGGGATGAGTGCCGGCACCTCAGTCACCAAGACCGTTCTTGCCGGATGCTTTATGGAACTGAGCGACAGTCCGGCAATTCCGGGTCTACCCATAAGTTGTCGATTTGTGTCGCTCATCAAATTGCCGGCATTAAACAAATAACTCGAATAATCGTAGTCTGGTCGGGCACAAATGCTCTGGGGCACGTATCCCACTAGAGGGGCGGAATGAGGATAATGCCCCAATGAATAATCGTAATAAAAAACATCGGCGGGACACGCGAATAACTTGTCCGCTGGCGAAGCCCTGCCTTTCAAACCGACGTAATTTTTCATCAGTTCTTTGTAGGCCTCGTAAGGATGCGATGTCCAGCCTGCCGGCTTTGGAGCCTTGTCATTTGAATCGTCTGAATACATCCGCACCCCCAGATCGATTTGGCGCAGGTTGTTCAAACAGGTAATTCGTCTGGCTTTCCCTTTGCCTCCGCTAATGGCCACCATCAACAGCGACGCCAGGATAGCGATGATCCCAACCACCAATAGCAGTTCCATCAGTGTGAGTCCGCTTTGCGCTTTGCGTCGCACTTTGATTTGGACATCTGCCAACCCAGCGACTCACGCCGCCCGATGGTATGCGACCGCTGGATCCGAATATCCGACAAAATATTCTCCCATCGCTGCTCATGCTGGCTTTTAGCCTAAGCCCGCTTTGGCAGCTCTCAAACACTTGATAAACCCGCAGTCTCAGCCTTAAATAGCTGCGCACGGGCGTCAATTCTATGTCGAGGTCAGGACTTGGACTTCTTCAGCTTCGACAACACTATCGCCAGGACCAAGACCCCCGCGCCGATTATCAGAAGCGTTGTGCTCATATTCAGGCCAGAAGTTTACGTTCGAACTGACGCTGTATTTTGTAAATACCAATTTCCGTGTCAAGCAGTTGATATGCTTTGAATCCTGTGATACATAAGGAGGTAGAATGACAGAGAAAACGACATTCAGCGCCATGTTTTCGGACGAGCAGATGCGCGCTTACTTGGAAGCGAATAGCAGCCTCGTGTTTGACGGTGCCACCACAAACTGGCAGCAAATTGAACGGCAGGTCGAGCGCCTTGGGTTCGGTAACAAGTACTTTGTGTCGCAAGCAATGGGTTTACGGGGCGAATTGACCAAAGTCATACCCGTTCGGCAATGGGTAGCTGATAGCCCCCGAACCGTCGGTGTTTGATGCGCCAGGTTCGCTGCCCTGACAGGGACCGATAAGCACAGGCATAACCTTAGTTCGGCGGATTGCCTGATAAAACCTGCTGGCGCACTTGATCACGCAAGCTCTCCAGCAAATCGGAAATGCTAACCCCGCGTTGTTTGCTCTCGGCTCTGACCCAGTTCAGCATTTCCAGGCGGCGGGGTAGCGGCATTGCTTGGGTAGTGAGGCCAAGCGTAGAACCACACGGGCAATTAGCATGGGCCAAAAAACCGATTAACTTGGTCGAGGACCAGTTACCGAGTTCTGCGTCGTAGGAAATGGCCGGTCCAAGCCGGTGCGTCACCTCAACATATTCCCGGAGCGTTGCAAATAGGCGTTTGCAGGTCGGGCACACTTTTGGAAACAGGCTCTCGAAATGCAGGCGCATCGTGAGAACAATTTCGCGTTCGTCCATGGCAGCTGAGGCGCCCGTTCCCCGTTCACGACGTATCTCGTGCCGAGTCTCCGCTTCGGAGAAGGACTTTTCTTTTCATGTCGTTGGGCTTCACTTCAGAATGCGAATCCGGCGACAGCCGCTCGCGGGGCCAGGGAGGTAGTCGTGATGCTGGCACAACAGACGAGCGGGCTGTCACCGAGAGAATGATGAGGGTCTCACGGCTTTCGAGCGGACCATTCTCAAATTCACAAAAAGGCTTGAGCAGCTTGGCTGCCTTAAGAAGCTGCAAACAGCATGAGAGCAAAAAAGGGTCAGCAAATCCCAAAAAAGAGTCGGCCCAGGCGCAACTTTTTGGCTCACCGATTGCTCTTGTATCGCAAAGACGATACAGCCAGGAAGCCGGGCGCGGGGTGTTTCTCGCGCTCGGCTCTTACTTTCTTATTGATGTTTTCCTCGTCACACCGCTGCTGAGGCAATACCCAGCGTCACATCGGCGAATGGTCGCAGCCTTATGCGTTTTCAGTTTGTAGTGAAAGGGATTTGCACAATGAGAAAGGTGAGTGACTGCTCTCTGACATGGACCTGGACCACTGCGACGCTTCGAATGCTCTTTGGTCTAACCGCGACCGGGCGATGGCCAGCGTTTCGAGATGCTGCTGGCGTTACAGCTTTTTCAGTTTAGGCCTCGCCAAGCACAAGCCTTTTGGTTAATCGAGAGACATGCAAACACACCTGCTGTCACGGCGCAGCGCATTAGCACGAACAGGACTTCTCATAGGGGCTGCGGTTCTGCGTCCAAAGATTAGTCTGGCAACGGATTCGCAAGTGTCATCCAAGACGAGGGCCGATCGACCTTTTCTATACTGCCTGAACACGGCGACCCTCCGCGGCCAAAAGCTGGGAATTATCAAACAAGTCGAAATTGCCGCTCAGTCGGGCTTCGACGCCATTGAGCCATGGCTCGATTCTATCGGGGAATACGTGAAGAACGGCGGGAACATCGGCGACTTAAGGAAGCGGATCAGCGATCTGGGGCTGACAGTCGAGGGGGCAATAGCGTTCTCGGAATGGCTCGTGGATGACGAAGCTCGACGCGCCAAAGGCATGGAGCAGGCCAAACGTGACATGGATACCGTGGCGCAAATCGGCGGCAAGAGAATAGCCGCCCCGCCTTCGGGTGCCACGAACGGAACCAAGCTGGACTTGATAACCATCGCAGACCGCTACCGAACGTTGTTGGAGGCGGGCGATCAGGCCGGGGTGGTTCCCGAACTCGAACTCTGGGGATTTTCAAAAAATCTGAATCGGTTGGGTGAGTGCGTCGGCGTGGCAATGGAAACGGGACACCGCAACGCCTGCGTGCTGGCCGATGTATTTCATCTTTACAAGGGCGGCTCTGCGATTCAGGGAATTGGGCTGCTCGGCCCCAATACCGTGCAGGTGTTGCATATGAACGACTATCCCAAGGACCCGCCGCGCGAAAAGATCGACGACAGTTACCGTGTATATCCGGGAGACGGCGTTGCGCCACTCGCCGATCTCTTGCGGTTATTACACAAAACAGGCGGTCAGAAAGTATTGTCCCTTGAATTGTTCAATCGGAAGTATTGGTCGGAAGACGCTTTGGAAGTGGCAAGGACTGGACTAGCCAAGATGAAGCAGGTGGTGAAGGAAGCGGGGGTTTGAGGATGGTATTTAAACCGGATCGTGGATCCCAATAAGGTTCGCCTCGTCGTTGGCCTTTCATGTTTATTGCCGTGCTTGCCTCCTCATTGACGAAAAGACCGTTTCTTGGGAGCACTTTTCCAATGGCTGATGATTAGCTCGACATTTTTCGAAGTTCATCCACTACGGCGATTTTCCTCGCGGGAAGCTTCGCGTGCGTCCGCATCGACACGGCAAACAAACACATAAAGCCCAACGCAAAAGAGGAAAATTACGCCGGAGACAATTGCTCCCGGCAAGGCAACCTCGTGGTGCCCCGCCAAATAGGATTCCAATGTCGCTGTCAGGAGCCACATTTGTACGATCAACAAAATCGTGATCAATGCCAATGCTCCATCAATGGCAGTTAGTCCGCGTTTACGACTAGGCTGAGTTTGCGGTTCCATCTCAAGTCTCCTCTCTCACGGTCATTCCCACGGCGACCAGTTGCTCTCCGCGCCGCTCCAGCACGACGCGCGGCAGCGGTCGGGGTGGGGGACCGCGCAGGACGCTGCCGTCTTTGATGGAGAAATAGCCCTCGTGGCACGGGCATTCCAGCCGATTCTTCTCCCGTGCGTAATATACGGCGCACGAAAGATGCGTGCACTTCTGGCTGTAAGCGACGAATGTCTCTTGATCCGGACGAATCAAAATGCAGGCGTCCTTTTCTGTTGGATAGCGAAACAACCAGACGCTGCCGACTGGAACATCCGTTGTCAGGCAAATATTCTGCTGCGGATAAGCCGGTGCCTTGCGGAGCAACGACCGCGTCAAAATCCAAATGTTCCCGACAAACATCCCAAGACTCGTCAGCACCAGGAACTTCGTAAACTGGCGCCGGCTGACATATTGTTCGTCGGCGTCGGTTGATGGAGAATTCATCCTGCCAAAGCGGCTTCCGGCTCGCCGGTCGAAACAGTTTCATGGCTTCTCCTCCCACATATAGTCCAGGACGTCCACCGATACGGCGTCGCGTTCCGGCGGAATCATCATGAAGACTTTGGTTGTCACTTTTTGTTTTCCGAAAAGGAATACGTTCGTCGGCTTCTCGCGTCGAGTCCGCTCGATCTGTTCACGAGGCACGTAGGCCAATGCCTGGCTGGGGCACACGGTCGCGCACATTGGTCGCTTGCCTTCTGAGGTGCGATCATAGCACATGTCACATTTCATCATCTGCTCCAGTTCGGTCATCATCTTTGGGATGCCGAAAGGACAGGCCAGGACGCAATTGGAACAGGCGATGCAGCGCGGCTTCAACGACGATTGCACCACGCCATCCTCGGTTTTCTTGATGGCATCAGCGGGGCATACTTTGGCGCAAGTCGGGTCTTCGCAATGCATACACACGAAGGGCACCGTGGCAATCGAGTTCGTCCGGTCCAGAAAATCCACGTGAATCATCGGTGTGCCGCGATGTGTCTCGCATTCGGCGCAGGCGTTGACGCACGACTGGCAGCCAATGCAGCGCGAGGGATCAACGTAGAACTCGTAACCGAACATTTCAGGCCTTGTTGACGGCGTCGTTGCCAGCCCACTCGGGTGCATTCTCGGCCTTCCTGATGCGGCAGGCTGAGACTTTGAATTCCGGAATTTTGCTTCGTGGATCCAACGTGCGATGGGTCAACCTGTTGGCGCTCCGTGGCCCGCCCCAATGATATGGAATGAAAACCGTGTCAGGCCGAATCGTTCGCACGACCATGGCACGCAAGGTGATCTCCGCGCGTCGCGTTTTGACCGCAACCCAATCACCATCGTTGATCCCATGCTGCTCCGCCAGGCGCGGATGAATCTCGACACGAGGTTGCGGGAACTGGTCCACCAGCGCGCCGATTCGCCGCGTTTGCGTGCCGGAAAGATACTGGCTGACCAGCCTTCCCGTTGTCAGATAAACCGGAAAATCATCATTCACGGGATCGCCGCTCTCACGATAAGGCGTGAGAACGAAACGGAATTTGCCATCAGCGTGCATCGACTTCAGATCCTCAAACAGCCGCGGCGTCCCAGGATGATCCAGCGACGGACACGGCCAGAACACACCTAATTGGCGGTCAATTTTTTCATATGTAATCCCGTAGTAATCCGCATGGCCCCCGCGTGAAGCCTCCCGCAGCTCATCGAAGATTTCCCGCGACGAGCGGTATGGAAAGAATCTCTCTTTCCCCAACCGTCGCGCCAGATCGCAGTAGATTTCCCAGTCCACGCGCGCATTGCCCGGCGGAGTTACCGCCTTTTGAATGTGAATGACACGACCCTCCACATTCGCCACCACGCCTTCATCTTCCTCCTGCAAGCTGCCGGCGAGCACAACGTCTGCATGGTGCGCGGTTTCCGAGAGAAAGAAATCGACGACGCCGAAAAATTCCAATTTGTCCAACGCTTCACGAGTGAAATCGGAATTGGGCAGCGAGACCAGCGGATTGAAGCACATCGAGAACAGCGCCTTTATTTCGCCGACATGGATGGCGTTCATGATCTCCTGCGCGCTTAAGCCCGCCTGGGGAATTTCCTCAGGCGGAATTCCCCACACTTTCGCAACGTGAGCCCGAGCTGCCGGATCATCAATCTGCCGTTGTCCGGGTAGCTGATCGCATTTCTGCCCGTGCTCTCGTCCCCCCTGGCCATTGCCTTGGCCGGTGATCATCGCGCAGCCGGCGCCTTCGCGACCGATGTTTCCGGTCGCGAGACACAGATTGATTACCGCGGAAACATTTTCCACGCCCTTGGACTGATGCTCGATGCCGCGGGCGTGCAAAGCAATTGCCCGGTCGGCTTCACCAAACCAGCGCGCCGCCTTCTCAATGGCCGCTGGCGGGACGCCAGTCAAATCGGCAGCGCGCTTCGGATCGTATTGCTTTACGGACTCGGCCAGCGGCTCGAAACCGATTGTGCAATTCTCGATGAATTTCCTGTCCTCCAAACCATCGCGCAAAATCACGTGCAACAAGCTCATCAGCAGGATCACATCCATACCCGGGCGCACCGGCAGATAAAGATCGGCATTGCGGGTGATTGGCGTCATGCGAGGGTCAATTACGATCAGCTTTCCGCCATTATCACGACAACGCCACACGTAGTCCGTAGTGATGGGAGAACACTCGGCAACGTTAGAACCCGCGACCAGCAGCACTTGCGCTCGGGAAATATCACTCCAGGGAAGGGGTGAACGATCCACGCCGAACGCCAGCTTGTAGGCTGTGCCCGCCGAAACCATGCAAAGCCTTCCGTTATAATCAATGTGCCGCGTGCCTAGAGCTACTCGAGCGAACTTTCCGAGCAGATACGATTTTTCTGTAGTCAGCGAAGCCCCTCCATATATCGCCACCGCATCTTTGCCGTAGTGCTCTTGAATCTCTCGCAGCCGCCGCGCCGTGTAGTCCAGCGCCTCATCCCAGGTTGCTGTGCGAAAGCCGTTCTCGGTGCGCAGCAGCGGATCCAGCAACCGGTCGGGGTGATTGTTTTGCAGGTAACGCTTCACACCTTTCGGGCACAACATTCCGCGGTTGAATGGAAATTCTTCCCAAGGTTCAAACCCGATCACCTGATTGTCGCGCACCTTGAGTTGAATCCCGCACTGTTGTCCGCAGAAGCAACAATGCGTCTTCACCAGCTTGTCCGCGGGATATCGCGATTCGTCGCGCCAGCCGCCGGGCGGCACATAGTTCAGGTGTGGACCGTATCGCTCGATCAGCGTTTCAATTGGCAGCGGTGGTTTGGCCATTTTGGTTTTCCTTCATTCGCAATTGTGCTGATGCAATCGCCTTGCGTTTGCATGCCGGACAAATTTGCTGCCAATGTCCGGCCGGACCGGGCACGGAGTAATCAAAATCCAATTGTGAAAGAACGAATCTCAAATCCTCGATATGCATCCGCGAGGCGAAGCGCTGGCCGCACCGTGCGCACAACGCGCCTTCGTCCTTGTCGCCGGCCGCATGATAAAACTTTACGCCGATTTGCGCCGGTCGCTGAAAAATATGAAAGAACTTCCCAAAAGGCAGAAAGAGCAGCGCGGCAATCACGGTTATGGCATGAAGAATCGAAAGGAATCCATAAAATGCGCCACGCCCCCACAAGGTCGAGGCCGTCAGCGCCAGGCCGGTAATGGAAATGGCGAAAAGCAAAATGATGGGTAGGAAATCCATCCCGAACGATTGAACCGCCTGCGCGCCACGGTCCAGCATGCGTCGCCACAAAGAGAGCGCAATTCCAGCAAGAACGAGCAGCGCGGCGATATCGAGTCCGTGGAAGACCACCCACGAAAGAAGCGTTCGAATCTTGAACGACATCACGGGAAAGCCGAAAACGTAAGCTACGTATGTCATCTGATCGTTGCGTGCCGACTCGAAATAAATCCAGCCGAATACGAGCGGGAATGTGATCGCCGCAGCGAGCAGGCAGCCCCAAAACATGAACTGGTGCATCCACCAGCGCAATCGCGAGCGTCGATAGATAAAAGTTTGCCAGGCAAGATTGCGTCCACTCAACGCAAAGGTGCGGATCGTGCTGCGCAGGATGCCTTCTTTATGAAACATCTCCCAGCCTCGCCGCCAGAACAATGCGGTTGGGGGCTTTTGCAGCCAGACATAATAGTGATAAGTCACTCCCCACCACGAAAAGATGCAGGCAAACGTATAAATGACCAGCGCGGCGTCAAAGTTTTGCATATTCCGCGAACCAACGACAATTGCGGCCACCAAAATGCCGGTCCACATCGTCGCCCATGCAGCGGCGCGAAATTGCTCGGCGGCTCGCGCCGCCACCGGGTATGCCAGCTCTTCAGTTTGCTGGCGTGCCAGGAAGACCCTTCGGTTGACCCACCAGAGCGCTGCCGAGGTTGCCGACAAAAGCACAAACCCCGGCCACACAGTTCCGAAATGCTGGCGGAAAACTCCAAGCACCAATGGTGGGAAAAACCCTCCGAGCCCGCCGAGAGCACCCACAAGGCCTCCCACCGTCCCGGTTTCTTTCGGAAAAAACTGGGGCACGAGTTTGAATACCGCGCCATTACCCAGCCCAAGCAGCGCTGCACACCCAAGCGCTCCAACGCTGAAGGGTACCATCGCCCGCCATGCCAAAAGCAGCGCGAACAGCGCAATTCCAGGAAAGACGCCTGCCAGCACGCGCGCGCCGCCGATTCGATCGGCCAGCCAGCCGCCAACGGGTCGCAACAACGTCGCTAGGACGACGAAACCTGCCGCGCGAAATCCTGCATCAGTGACTCCTATGCCGAACTCGTCACGCAGTAGTAATGGCAGGTAGATGGCAAACGCAACGAATCCGCCGAAGGTCAGAAAGTAAAATGCAGCCAGGGCCCATGACAATTTCTCCCGTGTCAAAACCGATAACATTTCCGAGATGCCCGCAGGACGCTTTGCGGTGGGTGCATTCCGCGCAACCAATGCAAATGCAATTCCCCAAACGATCAACAGGATTGCCACACCGCGATAGACGGATTGCCATCCCACCGATGCAGCGACCACGGGCCCAAGAAAGACCACGGCCGATTGTCCGATATTTCCGAGTCCGTAAACGCCAAGGGCGCCGCCCTGTTTTTCCGCAGGTGCCCAGCGGGAAACATAACCAACCCCGACCGCGAATGACGACCCCGCCAACCCGAGAAAAAAAGCGATCGAAAGCAATTGCAAAAAACTCCCCGCCAACGGAACGAGAAACGCAGGGATAGCACTGAGAATCATAAGCGCCGAGAAAACGCGCCTTCCACCCAAACGGTCCGTCAGCATCCCGGCAGGTATCCGCGCCAGTGATCCCAGAAGGACCGGCGCCGCTACCAGTGCGGCAGTCTGAGTGGCTGTCAGTTGAAATAACTTCCGAAACTGCGGAGCAAACGCGCTGATCAGGCCCCAGACCGCAAAACAAAGGGTAAACGAGACCGTCCCCAGGGCGAGATGCAGCTTGAATTGAGATATTCGATCATTGCTCATGCGCACCCAGAAAGCCCTGGCAATATGGCCAATCATTTCGCATTTGCCAACGGGCAGTTTTGCCTCGACGAGTAATGCGTCAATGTTGGGGGCGAAATGAAAGCCCGAAATCCTTGCATTTGTTCAGAACATAATTGCTTCGGCCAGCACCGTTCGTGACGGGCGTCATTGGCTAACGCTACCACTCAGTTCATCGCGTCGTCGCGTTCCCGCCTCAAGTCGCTCGCATATTGCCGCGTCCATTTGCCCAAACTGTGCATCCCCCGGAGTGGCTAGGATCCCCAGGGAATGACGCTCCGCAGCCGCGTATGTTGAAGAAGAAGCCCACCCCATACCAACACGCCAAAAATGACTGGGAAGAAAGTCTCGAACAGGGAAGAACCGGCGCGCATCTGGATGGCGACCGCTCCGCCAAGATAACCGGTCAGGAGGATGGCTCCGAAAACAGCGGTGCGCGGGATCGCGTAAAGAATCGTGCAGCCCAGTAAGATGATTCCGATGAGCGTGATGGCGTCCTTGGGGAAACCAAGACGCGCGGTTGCCTCCAGAACAGGAGCCGGTTTTATCAATTTCATGACTCCGTCCATGGCCATGAATAGAACCACAACCGCGCTGATAACGCGGCCGGTCCAAACAATGGCTTTCGATGGGGAGGTCGTTTGGTTAGTCTGTATTTCGTGTTGTTGCATTGTCTTCGCCAAGGTACTCATGCTTTTCACTTTCGCTAAAGGGTTGTTTTGTCGCTTCTTTGATAAGACGAACCGAATAGGCAATTCTGGACATGATCGTTTCGTGCGGCGCCCCGATGGTGCGTAGAAAGTTCGAGACCGACCTTGGGAAGCGTCTTTTGGATTCGAAATACTCGAAGGCGTAGGAATTCCCAGTTCTGGAACGATCCGGGAGATCTAATAATTACTCGCTGATTACGCTTCGCAGCCACTGGCGCACGGCGGGATAAGCCGAAACCGGAAAATCATGTTTCCCTACGTCCTCCACCAACAGCGTGGCTTTGGCGCCAGCGGTTTTGGCGGTATCGCAGATTTCCTGGGCGCGGGGTTTGGATTTGGAGTTGCTCGAAACCATCAGCAATGGTTTGTCCTTAAGCCGCTCGTAGTGCTGCAGCCTTCCGCCACCCTCGACCAGGAGGAAGGCAGAGAAGCGCTGGGTAATCTCGCCGTCTGAACCATCGATAAGCGCCGAAGTGGCATGCGCTCCGTTTGAGAACCCGCCCAAAACGCAGCGATTTGGGTCAATATTCGGCACCCTCGCTTCCAATTTCTCCAGCATGGTTTTGAGAAAGGGCCACATGTATTTCCCATCCTCCGCGACCATGATGAAACCGGGGCCGGGCACATTGGGCTGTTTCGCCGCGAAGCCCGGCGCTTTGAACAGCGGCACGCTTACGCAAACGAAATCTTTGCCTTCGCAAAGGGATCGGGCCACATCGGGGTTCCCGCCCGGACCACCGTCCCAACCATTCAGAAAAACCAGTAACGGGAACTTACGGACGGGATCATAATTCACAGGCAGGAAGATTGTCATTTTTGCCTTGTCCTGCTTCTGCTGCAACAGGTCATAGAACGTCAGAGGCATTTCGGGGAAGGCAATTGTGAGGGAACTGCCAGGGGCCACTTTGGGCGGCGGTTCGGCGCCGCTAACATTGTGAGAGCTTGCGACCAAGAGGAAGACAAGCGCAAGCGCACCTGGCTTTAACATATGAGTGTCGCTGGTGGTTCAGTGTGGCCGTGTGGCGGGCGGATCCCAGTTTAGGTGCCAATAATATTGCCAGAGGTTTTCCAGCTTAACCATTTGAACATGGCCGTCGGCCATGCCAATGAGAATCGCGCCGGGCAATCGCTTGCTCGTGTCGAAGGTCCTGGGTGCATTGGCGGGATTGCCAGCGGCGTGCCGGGCAATGGTGCAGCGCGTCATCCCTGGCTTCGGATAGACGCCATTGTAGAGATCGCTGGAAGGCGGATCGGTTTCCATCGGCCAGAGGTCCACCCACATGGCGTCCAGGAAAACGGGCGTTTGGGACGGTTTCTGAATCAGGGATTGTTTGCCCATCATGAGTTCGGGATGGCCTGAGCCGCCCCAGGTTGCCTTGTCGTAAAGCCAACCATTGAGCCCGTAGCTGCCGTAATAGACGTTAGTGTCGTTGCCATGCTGACCACCCCAAACCCAGGTCCTGTCCGCCGCGCCCCAGTACGCGGGACGTACCGGCGGATCACGCGTCAACGGACAGAGCATTATCCGCTTTTGGTTTCCGTAATAGCCCATCGCCATCCACAGGCCATCGGCATCCGTCGGATGATTATAGGCGGCATGAGAGCCCGTATCAGTGGCATAGATCCAACTAGCCAGCGTTAACTGGCGCACATTGTTGCTGCATTGGATTTGTTTTGCCCGCTCCCTCGCGGTGGACAATACGGGTAATAGCAGCGCCGCCAAAATGGCAATAATGGCGATGACAACCAGGAGTTCGACCAACGTGAACGCCGCCTTTGACAGGAAAGGAGCCGACGTCGATCTTCGATAACCACGTCCTTTTTTCATAGCGTGCACGCTCACTTGCGCCGAAGTTCGCTGATTCCCTAATGTCGAAGGCCTTCCTGAATCCTCTCTTGCCAAGCCTAAGATACGCCCCAATCCACAGTAAGGTCAATACACGAAAGGCATTCGGCTTTTGCCCCGCACTCCCGATGCCGCTGTTCCCCCCGCGGCTTGGCAAGGCATCGCTCTGCTTGCCTTCGCATGTCCACGTGCGGCGATCACAACGAACTAAGCACGGCAGCTAAATGTTGTTTGTAACGCGAAGCTCAAACTCTTTTGCCCGAGAAGATTTGTGCCCCGGGCGCGACGCATTCTTGTTACCGAAATGGAGCGCGGATAAGATCACTTTCGATCCCAAAATACCAAGCTTTAATCACAAAGCATATTTATTAGTTGTGAATAAGTTTTTCATTTTCGTATCTTGACTAGTGTAATGGTTCGGATTTACACTCTACGCGTATGGCGGGCTACGACCGTGGGGGCTCGGA
>CAZUVM010000044.1:0-3937 GCA_964623885.1 uncultured Verrucomicrobiota bacterium | reverse complement strand
AAGCATTGGAACTGACCAAAGGTGAAGAATGGGAGTGGTCGGTGGAGGACAAAAACACTCTCGTGCTGACCCGAAAAACCAAGAAACCACGCCGTAAATTACGTGCCTCTTAGGTTGACGCGTATGCGCTGAAGCGGGGTGACTGACGGCCGAAGCAGAAACATAACCGTTTCAACGGTTTTCCAGCCGCAAAACCGTTAAAACGGTTGCCAACGTCTGGTCGGCTGGGACTAGCTGCTCATCGCCTGTTTCTGCCACAACTCGAAGTAGTACAAGGCCGCGACCACAATGCAATGGCGGATCTTGCCGCCGGCAACCAGGTTTGGAAGCTCCGCCACCGGCACCAGCCGTGTGGCAATATCTTCGCCGTGATCGAACTCAACCGGGTGAACGCAGCGGCAGTTCTCGATCAGCACCGTAAAGCACGTATTGCTCATGATTGCCGGGTTGGGATAGACCGTGCCGATGATGCGCGGGTTATCGCCCGCATAGCCGGTTTCCTCGCGCAATTCCCGCACCGCCGCCGCCACCGGTGAGGCATCGTGCGGATCGATCATTCCCCCGGGAATCTCCAGTTCGATGGTGTTGGAGCTGTGCCGATATTGCTCGACCAGGACGATTTGCTCGTCGGGAGTCAGCGCGATCACATTCACCCAATTCGAGCATTCGATGACGATGAAGTCATGCTCCTTGCTCGTGCGGGGCGACACCGCGCGGTCCTTGCGGACACGGAAAATGCCGTAATCGCCGGCGGGCTTCGAATCGATCTTGCGCCAGGGCTTAACCATTTAACTCAGTAGCATCTCATCCCAAACGTTCTTTGGCCGACCAGCCCTGTCGCATGAGGCTGATTAGATGCTCCAAAGCCTCGTCATAGCTGCGCTCTTTCTGTTCGGCCAGTTGGCGGGCCCGCTTGTCGAGCTGCGCTGCCATTTCGGCGGCCTTCTCCTGCGGGCAACCCAAAGCCACCAGCACAGCAGCTAGCTCGGACAGTTCCATAAACAGCCCTGAGGTCCCCGCACCAATGACAGGTGGCGGACGCGAGAAAGCGCACCGGCAATTACTTCACTGAATCGGCTGGGACGATCTTGATGCTCTCAATGCCCATCCGTTTGTTCGGACGGTCCTGCGGATGAGTGGGCGTCGTTGCGATCTTTTCCAGCACATCGTCGCCCTTAATCAGTTTGCCGAACGCGGTGTATTGACGATCGAGAAAACGGGGATTGCCATGGCAGATGAAGAATTGGCTGCCGGCCGAATCCGGGTCGTTCGAACGGGCCATGGAAATGACGCCGCGGTCGTGATTGCGATCGTTGAACTCAGCTTTGATCTTGTAGCCCGGGTCGCCGGTGCCCCACACCGATTCCTTGTTCGGGTCCTTGGTCAGCGGGTCGCCGCCCTGGATCATGAACCCCTTGATCACCCGATGGAAACAGGTGCCATCGTAAAATCCCTTTTTGGCCAGGGTCTTGAAATTCTCGACCGTCTTCGGCGCAACATCGGGCCAGAACTCGATGACCATGTCGCCTTCCCCGGTTTTGATTAGGGCCAGTTCGCTTGAGTTTCCAGTATTCATAGCGCAGGATCGGACAGAGGCTGTTAAAGCTTAGGGTAAAATGGTTGCTGATTTTATGTAGTCAAGGTTGGGAAAATCCTTCTTAAGATAGGCATTTCCCTCCCTCTGGATCCGGCTTTGGTCGGGGCCGCGCCCTCGCGGGGCGCCTTCCCCGTAATCTCCGTAAATCTTGTCTACTACATCCATACCCTGCGTCACCTTGCCGAAAGGCGAGAACCCCATCGTATCGAGGCGCGTATTGTCGCCGTAATTAATGAAGAGCTGAGTTGTGCGGGTGTTGGGGCCTGCGGTGGCGAAAGTGATGGCGCCCTTCGTATTGCTCCCTTTCACCGGATCGTCAGGAATGTTCGCTTCGCGCCAGGCAGCGGCAACCTTTGGGTCGCCATGAATCCCGAATTGGCACATAAAGCCTGGAATCACGCGGAAGAATTCAACGTCCGTAAAGAAACCTGAGCGAACGAGATTGTAAAAACGGTCGGCCCCATTCGGCGCCAGAGAGCGCGTGACCTCTACTGTGAACTGCCCTTTGCTCGTATCGAAACGCACCTTGAACGTGTCCGGGGCCTTCTGAGTCAGTTTGGAGGGATCCGCAAAATCCGGTTTGGATACAGATTGATTCGTTCCCTCGGCGCGCAGGGCACCAATGCCCAGCGCCAAGGTCAGCGCACAAAGCGGTAGGAACAATTTCATAAGACCGCAGAATGTGTCACGCGCACGTCACGATGTCACGCGGAGAGTTGCGTGCCGCAAACGGGCGGGATTGTCAGACGTGCAGAGGTCGAATAAAGTAAAAGCACTTCACCCAGATAACATCGATGAATGCAAAACTCACCAATTCCATAACCTCGCCGCGCCTGGCTCGCCGCTCATTTCTGGGCCTGGGGGCCGCGGCTGCCGGGGCCGCCCTGGTTTCAACCTTGCGCAGCGCCGAGCATGAATCGGACGGCGCGCCCCAGCGGTATCCTGACCCGCGGCTGATCTCGCTGGACCGCCGATTCGACAAATACCGGATCACGAACACGGCCGTTGAGCGACTCTGGACCGGAGCGCAATGGGCCGAGGGTTGCGCCTGGAACGGCGGCGGCCGTTACCTGGTCTGGAGCGACATTCCCAATAACCGCCAAATGCGGCGCCTCGAGGAGGACGGTCATGTCAGCGTTTTGCACCAGCCATCGAACAACAGCAACGGCAACACGTTTGATTTCGAGGGCCGCTTGCTCTCGTGCGAGCATCTCAACCGGCGGGTGGTGCGTTACGAGCACAATGGCTCAGTAACCGTGCTGGCCGAACGCTGGAACAGCAAGGGGCTCAATTCGCCCAACGATATCGTCGTGCATCCGGACGGCGGAGTATGGTTCACGGACCCGACCTACGGCATCATGGGCAACTATGAAGGACGCCAGGCCACGCCCGAGCTCAAGGAAGCTATCTACCGGTTCGACCCGGGCACCGGCAAATTGGACATGGTGAGCGATGAAAATTACCAGCCCAACGGCCTTTGCTTTTCACCTGACTACAAGCAGCTTTACCTGGCGGATACAGGCATGCCGAACCCCAAGGCGATCTTTGTGTACGACGTCGTGGACAACAGCAAACTGCGGAACCGGCGCCGTTTCTGCTCGATGGAACTGAACGGCACGATGGGCGGTTCTGATGGCATCCGCGCGGACGTGGACGGCAATATCTGGTCGGCCGCCGGTTGGGGCGGCGCGGCGTACGACGGTGTGCACGTGTTTGCGCCGGACGGCCAACGGATCGGTATGATCCTGCTGCCGGAGGTATGTGCGAATCTTTGCTTCGGCGGGGACAAACGCAACCGCCTGTTCATGGTCGCCAGTCAATCGCTGTACGCCGTTTACGTCGGCACACAGGGAGCGCACCCGGCTTAGGTTCGCATCGTGTTTAGAAAACGCGGATGCGGTAAAAGCGCGCGGGCGCGGTCATGTTGTCCGAAACCACGATAGCGCCGCCTGTCCCAGCGCGAGTAGCCAGGGTAGTCCAGACCTGGTCGGTTATAGACTGTTTGTACTCGACGACATAGGTCAGACCGACTTGCGTGTCGAAGCTTAAGTTCAAGGCCGAACCGTTGACGGAGGATGAGAATGATGGCGTCACCGCCATTGTAAGCTGAGCTTCCGCGCTGGTGACAGAGCGGCCAAACCCATCGCTGACCACTACAGTATAGGTCGCGAAATTGGTAGCTTGAAGGTTCGCGAGGTTCAGCGTGGCATTGGTGGCGCCGTTGAGCGGCACTCCGCCCAATTGCCACTGGTAATTGGTAACGCCCGAAAAAGTGCTGGCGGACACGGTGAAGCTGGCGGTGCTGCCCGGCACTCCGGCGCGGCTGGTCGGGTCGGTGTT
>CAZUVM010000043.1:0-63329 GCA_964623885.1 uncultured Verrucomicrobiota bacterium | reverse complement strand
AGCATTGGAACTGACCAAAGGTGAAGAATGGGAGTGGTCGGTGGAGGACAAAAACACTCTCGTGCTGACCCGAAAAACCAAGAAACCACGCCGTAAATTACGTGCCTCTTAGGTTGACGCGTATGCGCTGAAGCGGGGTGTACGCACACGCAAAACACAAGCTAAACCGTTTTAACGGTTTAATAATGATGCATCTCCGGATTCTTTGCGTTCGGCTTCCGTCCCCCTCTGCTTAGCGGGAGTCATCTCTTCGTGTATTTCGTGGTCTTCACTCCATGGCTTCCGCTTAATCCTTCTAATCATTTCCCATTGGACATCCGCGCTGGCTTGCCCCAAATTCATCGTACCCACTCATTCTTATGCGCACCATCTTACTATCTACTGTCGCCCTTTTCGCGCTCACCGCCTCCAGTCCCGCCGCCCCTGTTCCCGACTGGGTGCATCGCAGCAATACCAACGCCGCAATTTTGCTCCAGATCATCGCCAAGTACGCGCCCGAAACCGCCTCGCGGTTCGGCGTTGAGGGCCATGACACCGACATAAGTTCATTGCCGCTCGACCTCAACCAGCGTGTTACTGCCGATTTCGAAGCGGGTCTAAGGCAACTCGAAGCCCGGCTTGCCGCCGAGCGCGAACCGGCCGTCCAGCAGGATTTGCAGATCCTGACTAACAGCGCCCTCCTTCGCATTGAAGGCACGCGCCTCGAGGAGAAATACAAGCTCCCTTATTTCGATATTCCGCTAACCGTGTTCCAAGGCTTGCGCGCGCTGCTCGATGACCAGGTTGCTCCCGAGCGCCGTGGCGCGGCCCTGGTCCGGCTCCGTAAATACGCCGGCCTCGAGCCGGACACCGTCCCTCTCACAAAGCAAGCCATGGCCTACACGCGTGCTCACTTGGGCGACAAAAACCTCCTCGGCCCGTTTAAGGACAACCTCGTCAAAGACATGGGCAACAGCCCGCGCTACGTCGCGGGCATCGAGCAACTGTTTAAAAAATACAACGTGGCCGGCTACGAACTCGCCTTTGCCGAGCTGAAGAAACAAGTGGATGAATACGAAACCTTCTTGCAGAGCGACGTGATGCCTCGTGCGACGGACGACTTCCGCTTGCCGCCGGAGTTGTACCGGTTCGCGCTGTTGCAGTTCGGCAATCACATGCCAGTCGAGGAGCTAATCAGCCGCGCCAAGACGTCGTTCCGCGAGATTCAGAACGAGATGAATACCCTGGCGCCGCTGGTGGCCAAAGAAAAAGGGTTTAAATCAAATGACTACCGCGACGTCATTCGCGATCTCAAAAAGAACCAGTTCAATGGGAAAGATATCCTGCCGCATTACGAGGCGCGCATGAAGGAGATTGAACGCATCATCAGAGAGAACCACATCGTCACGCTGCCGCAGCGCGAGACGAAGTTCCGTATCGCTTCCGAAGCCGAGACGGCTGCCACGCCCGCGCCGCATATGGACCCGCCCCGCCTCATCGGCAACACGGGAGAGCAGGGGGCTTTTGTTCTACCGTTGCGAATCCCTTCGGCGAACGGCAAGGGAGACGTTGGCTTCGACGACTTCACCTTCGATGCCGCCTCGTGGACGCTCAGCGCACACGAAGCGCGTCCCGGGCATGAATTGCAGTTCGCGTCCATCATCGAAAAAGGCGTCTCGCTGGCGCGTGCGTTATTCGCTTTCAATAGCGTGAACGTCGAGGGTTGGGGCCTTTATGCCGAAGCCGAGATGCAGCCGTATGAACCGCTCGATGGCCAGTTAATTGCCTGTCAACATCGCTTGATGCGCGCCGCTCGCGCCTTTCTCGATCCCTCGCTGCAGCTCGGACGCATGACTCGCGAAGACGCCTACCACGTGCTCGAGGACGAAGTGATTTTATCGCACGCGATGGCTACTCAGGAAGTCGAGCGCTATACCTTCTGGGGCCCGGGCCAGGCCCCTTCCTATTTCGTCGGCTACTCGCGCCTGATGGAGCTGCGCACCGACGTCGAGCGCATGATGGGCAAGAACTTCGACCGCCAATCCTTCCACGACTTCATCCTCGCCCAAGGCCTGGTGCCGCCCCCGCTCCTCCGCGAAGCAGTGATGACGGAATACGTGAAAAATCCAATGGCCGCGTCGGCAACCAACTAGTGTAGTCGTCTTTCAAAGAACTGGAGTTATTTGAACAGGAGAAAACGGAGCGAACGGAGAGAAATGCTCTGTTTCCTCTCTTTCCTCCTGTTGAGAGCAATCCTGATACACAGATAAACAAAACCTCTGCGTTTCTCCGCGCTCTTTGCTCCTCTGCGGTTAATCTTTGGCCATCCGCGTTTCGCGGAAACCCTACGCTTTATACGGATGCACCCACGGCGCGCGGTAATCGCGTTTCAACAACTTGGCCGCCTCAGCATTACCTGGAATCGTCTCTGCCGCCGCATCCCAATTGATCTTGCAACCGGTATCGTAGCTGATCATCGCCAGCTTCACCGCCGTGGTTGACCGATACGCATCTTCAATCAGGCACCCCGGCGGCTTTCGCGTGCGCACCGCTTCCAGAAACTCCGCCATATGCAGCCCGCCCATGTCCGCCTTTGCTTCGTTGACCTGCCGTTCCTTTCCCTTTCCTTTCGGAATCACTTCCCAGCGATCGTCCGTTACGAAGATCGTTTCCTTTTCGCCATAGAATGTGATGCCGTTTGAGATTTGCGGATTGTATTCCTCCGCGCCCCAGATGCGATGCCGCCACGTGACCGGACAGGACGCAAACTCGAAATGCGCGGTCAGCACGTCGGGCGTCGTAATCCGGTCTTTCATCTTGTACAAACCGCCGGCCGTGGTGACTGTTTTCGGGGCGGCTTCGCCGAGAATCACGCGACTCGCATCGACCAGATGGATGCCCCAGTCCACCAGGTGCCCCTGGCCGGTGGTTTTCTCCAGGCGCCAATTCATGTGCCCCACTTGCGGGCTGTACGGGATCTTCGGCCCCGGCCCGCACCACAGGTCCCAATCCAGCGAGCTCGGCGGGTCCTGCGGCGTCGGATCTTTCGTGCCCGCCGTGTAGTTGATAGTCGCCTCCGCGCAAACGATCCGCCCGGGATCGCCGTTTTGAATCCGCTGGCGCACGGCCTGAAACGCCGGGCTTTGCCGCCGCTGAAATCCCACTTGCACGATCCGGCCGCTCTTGTTCACCGCCTCCACCATCGCGCGCCCCTCGCGGATGTCGTAGCTGAGCGGCTTTTCGCAGTAAATATCCAGCCCATGATCCAGCGCCGCCATCAACGTGAGCGCGTGCCAATGCGGCGGCGTGCCGATAATCACCGCGTCCATGCCGCCCGCCTTGAGCATGTCCTCATACAGCTTGAACGTCTGCGGACGTTTCCCCTGCAGCTTCTCCACTTCGGCTGCGCTCTGCTGCAAGTGCTCGCTGTCCACGTCGCATAGCGACACCATCTCAACCCCGCCGCATTTCAGCGCGGCTTTGACGTCGACCATGCCGTACCAGCCGCAACCGATCAGGCCCAGCCGGATCTTACGATCGGGCTCGGCGCCGTGGAGCAGGGCAGGGAATTGGCTCAGGGCCACGGCTCCAACGGCCGTGCTTTGTAGGAATTGACGACGCGTGACAGTGTTCATGCCGCGACATTGCCCAATCCCGACGCTAATGTCCAGAGGCCAGAGGCAAAGGTCCGGGGAGGAGCCTCCGATGATGGGAGCTCCATCCATTGAATTTTCCACGCACGAATGCTTGGTGGACGAAAGCTGTTGCTTCAAGGGAGATTCATCAACCGCTCCGGGATGTCACTACGGGAATTGTCGTTCGGGCGGCCGCTCCGCAGCGACGAGGAGCAAGCCGAAGAAATCGGGACGTGATCCGCCGTGCTGGTGCTGGGCCTTGGCGCACTGACTTCAGCTTCTTATGGCCCTGAGGCAGCTTTGACGGTTCCGCTCGCCCTGGGCACCATCCCTCCCGTTACATAGGTCCCATCACCTTGGCTATCATTGCGGTTTTCCTAGCCGTTGCGATCTCCTATCGGCAAACCATGCCAGCTTATTCGCAGGGTGGCGGTTCGTTCACCGTAGCCAAGGAGAATTTGGGACGGTTTGCCGGTCAGCCTCAAGTGCGCTCGTCATCGATTTTGTGCTTAACGTTGCGGTTGCGATTTCGGCCGGAGAGGGCGCGCTGGTGTCAGCCGTTCCGTCGCTCTTGCCTTACACCCTGGCTCTGTGCCTGGGGATTCTGGACGATCCCGGAATCGGGTCGAAAAACGATGGTATCAATTTGTTTTTCGACATCGGGTAACCTTGCTGAAGGGACTCTTGCTGCTGCGGGGAGGAAGGCAGATCCTGATTATCACCACGCCTTGGTACCGCGACGATAAAACGCCCTGAGTACGGAGTCGATTCTGCTTGCAATTGAAGGGCATTTCGTCTAACAAAGGGGCACTCAGCCACGAAAACTCGGTGATACGGGAATTGTCCTTTGGCCTATATGGGGACAATTCGAGACCTGCAGTTAGGAACGAGAACCGGGTCGGAGTGGTGGGGTTTAGAGAGAAAGATTATGGCGGCGAGATTATTCGTTGGGAACCTTGCGTTCACCACAACCGAGAACGATCTGCAGGATTACTTCGCCCAGGCGGGCGCGGTGACCGCGGTCAACATCATGCAAGACCGCGCGACAGGTCGGTCACGGGGGTTTGCCTTCATCGAAATGGCTTCCCCGGACGATGCGAGCAAAGCCATTACCATGTTCCACCAGAAAGACTTCCAGGGCCGGCCGCTGACTGTCAATGAAGCGCGGCCCCGGGAGGAGCGGCCAGCCGGTGGCCGTGGCGGTGGAGGCGGTGGTGGCTATCGGGATCGGCGCTAGCCGATTCTCCTGTTTCCAACCAGTTGGATTTCTCTTGTGCCGGTTTGAATGGCCGGCGCAAGGAGGGAGGCATGTGTTTTCCCTGGATGTTGACTCCAGCGCGCCGGATTCCCATGATGCTTTTGGACTGTGGCTTTTTTTTCGCAAGCGACCCTCGAACAAATCCGCGCCGCCAGCGACATCGTAGATGTCATCGGTGGCTATGTGCCATTGAAGCGTGCCGGCGCGAACTTTGTCGCCCTCTGCCCGTTTCACAAAGAGAAAACACCTAGCTTCAACGTCAACCCGCATCGTCAGATTTTTCACTGCTTCGGCTGTCACAAAGGCGGCGACGTGTTCGCGTTCGTAAAGGAATACGAGAGCATCGATTTCGTTGAAGCGGTGCGTCGGTTGGCGGAGCGGGCCAGGATTCCGCTTGAATACGAGCAGAATGCCGGCGAGCAACAATCGCGGCATATCAAAGAGAAGCTGCTGCAAATCCACGAGCAAATCACGCAACGCTGGCAAATGGCGCTGGCCAACGACGCTGCCGGCCAGATTGCGCGCGATTATCTGGCCAAACGCGGGGTCTCGGCCGAAGCGGTGAAGTTATTTCGCCTCGGTTATGCGCCGGATCTCTGGGACGACACAGTGAATTGGGCTCGCAGCAAGGACTTCGAAACCGATCTGGTCGAGAAGGCTGGACTGATCATCCGCCGCGACGGAGCCGAAGGACATTACGATCGGTTTCGAGGTCGGCTGATGTTTCCAATTTGCGACGAGCAAGGCCGCGTGGTCGGGTTCAGCGGCAGGGTGCTTTCAGGCGATGAAAAGACGGCGAAGTACGTGAATTCGCCCGAAACCCTAATCTTCACCAAGAGCAAAATCTGTTTCGGCCTGGATAAATCGAAGCGAGCGCTGCTCGATGTGGGGTCAGCTATTGTTTGCGAGGGGCAACTTGATTTGATCGCCTGCTTCATGGCTGGCGTGCAGAACGTGGTGGCGCCACAAGGAACCGCGTTCACCGGTGACCACGCGCGCATTCTGAAAAGGTATGTTGATGAGATTGTCCTTTGTTTCGACTCGGATGATGCCGGCCAGAACGCTGCCGTGCGCGCTCTCGATCACCTCCTCGCTTCGGGTTTGGCAGTGCGGGTTGCGGTCGTGCCGTCACCGCATGACCCCGATAGCTTTATCAAAGCTTCGGGTGCCGAAGCGTTCAAGCAGCTCATCGATCGCGCTGAAGGGTTTTTTGATTATTACCTGAATCGTCTCTGTTCCACGAATGATCTGTCGCTGGATAAAGGGCGCCTGGCGGTCCTGCGCGCGATGGCGGAGGCAGTGCACAAAACGAGCAATGGCGTCCTTGTGGACAAGTATGCCCAGAAGACTGCGCTGCGACTCGGCGTGGCGCCCGAAGCCGTGCGGGCTGAGTTCGCGAAGCTTGCGCGTGTCAGGGGACCCGCTGCGGCGCCATCTGAAGAGCCGATGCCAGATGCGGAACGGGAGGTTGTGCCACCGATCCCGCCGCGAGAACACTGGTTGCTCCGGTTAGTGTTGACGAATGACGACCTGGTGCCGTGGGTGGCGGAGCGACTGGATTTCAATTGGCTGCAGCATGCGACCGTGCGGCGACTGATTGAAACGCGTATCGCGGCACTAATTTCGAATTCCTGGACTAGTGTGGCGGGTTTTCTCGATCAGTTCCAGGATGATGTCAGCCGGAATTTGATCACTGAGATCGTGGCAGACAAACACCAAATCCCGGAGCCGGAAAAGACGCTTAAAGGCGATCCGAGCTGGGGGGATAAGCGCGGGATTCTCGAACAGCTCCGAGAGGAGTTTATCGAGCGGCAATTGGCGGCGCTGCGAGTGCAGATGACTCAACCGCAGACGACCGAAGTGCAGCAGGTTGAGTTATTGAGGCAGCAGCAAGCGCTGCGGGACATGAAGCGAAAGCCGTTGGGAGTGATTGCGAAATCCTGAAGAGTTTAGTGGGGGGGCCCCGTTGACGGCGTCCCTGCCAGCCGAGAGTTCTTGGGAGATTATTTCCCGTTGCTGTTTTTGCGCTGCGCGAAGTGCGCGATGATTTGGCCAAGCTCGCGCACAGCGTTGTCAACCGCTTCGCTCCAGCGGTTGCCGCAATTAATCCGGATAAAGTTTTCGAATTTTTGTTTCGCCGAGAACAGCGGGCCGGGAGTGATGCAGATGCCCGCGGCCAATGCGCGATGATATAGCTCAATGGAGTTGACATGGGGCGACAGTTCCACCCACAAGCACATGCCGCCGGTAGGACGGGTGAGCTTCGTGTCGGCCGGAAAATAGCGGGTGATCGCCTCAGTCATGAGCTGCATCTGCTCGGCATAATATCTGCGCATTTTCCGCAAATGATGATCGTAGCCGCCGTTCTGCAGGAACTCGGCAATGGCCATTTGCGGCAATGACGGTGTAGCGCCCGTGCTGACAAACTTCAGAAATTCGACCTTCGCCCTGAAGCGTCCCGGCGCTACCCAGCCGACCCGGTAACCGGGTGATAAGGTTTTGGTGAATGAATCGCACAGCATAACCCAGCCGTCAGTGTCGTAAGCCTTGGCCACTTTAGGCCGGCTTTGGTCGAACGCCATGTTGCCATAAATGTCGTCTTCGATCAGCGGTACCTCGTATTCGGACAACAATTGCACGAGACGCTTTTTCTTGGCGTCGGGCATCCGGCTGCCGAGTGGGTTGCTGAAATTGGGCGTGAAGACGCACGCCTTGATACGACAGGATTTGAGGCGGTCCGTCAGTTCGTCCAGGCAGATACCTTCGCGCGGGTAAGTCGGAATCTCGCAAACCCGCATGCCGAGCGACTCGATGATTTGCAAAATTCCAAAGAACGAGGGCGACTCAATGGCGATCACGTCGCCCGGTTTGGCCACGGCACGTAGACAAATGTTGAGGGCTTCAGTGACACCGACGGTTGTAACAATATCATCGGGGCTCAGGGTGCAACCGGTCTCCATGGCACGACGAGCCACCTGAGTGCGCAACGCCAAATTGCCCGGAGGGGCGTCATAACTATTGGCGGCCAGAGGCGAGCGCCGGCCCACCGAGGCCATGGTCCGATGCAAAGCCTTGATCGGGATTATTTCCGGGTTGGGCAGAGCGGCGCCAAGGGCAACCAGTTTGGGATCGCGCCCGGCTTTGACGACGTGGAGAACCAGTTCGCTCACCTGGACGTCGACCGCGCGCGGGGCTGGTTTGGAGATGCCTGGCTCGGGTGGCGGCGTCCAGCGTTGCGGACGGACATAATATCCGGATTGCGGACGGGCCTGGAGAACGCCGCGATCCTCGAGCAGACGATAGGCTTGCGTGACGGTAGCGATACTGACGTTTTGCTGGCGGCTATATTGGCGCACGGAAGGCACGCGTTCGCCAGGACGCAGGGTGCCGTGCTCGATCAATTCAGAAATGCGAACGGCGACTTGCTGATAAAGAGGGTCGCGAAGACACGCCTGGTCGGCGGCGTGGGAGGCCAAATCCGGTGCGCTCATAAGAGGACAATAGGCTGAACCGTCGGTGGGGATAGTAACACCTTGTTGAAAAGACAACCAGTACAGTTTTTAGACCCGATGCGAGTCCGTACAAACTGTATTGGTCACAATTTACGCCTTCTGCATCTGGCTCGATCCTAGCACTGGGTCGATGCTGCTCACATGCAAATCAACTACGACACGATCAGCTTGCCGAAGCGAGCGGTACTGGTGCCGTTCCCTGAAAGCCAGAGGCAAATCCGCAGCCCGCAGCCAACCTGCACCAATGACCTGGTGACCGCTCGCCGTGAAGTCCTGCGCGCGCAATCTTTTGAGAGCATGGTGTGGCTGGCCGTCGCAGCGAGTTCGCTGGCCGTCCTGCTGACCAGCCTATGGGCTTGAGAGCGGCAACCGTTCGTTCAGGGGGCGAGCTTGTAGCCCACCCCATGTACGGTGAGCAAGTGCCTGGGTTCGCCGCCGTTGTCACCCAGTTTCTTACGCAACTGAACGATCACTTGGTCCAGGGTGCGGGTAGTGCCGTAGTAATGGTAACCCCATACCTCGTTGAGCAATCGATCCCGGGACAGCACTTCGCCAGGATGCGCGTAGAATAGCTGCAACAGCTTCAATTCTTTAGCCGTTAGTTCTTCTTCCGTTTTGTCCCGGCGCACTTGGAAGGTTTTAGGATCGACTACGGCCGATCCGATTTGGAAAGGACTGCTTGACTCCTTTGTTTGTGCTTTATCTCCCTCCACCCGCCGCAGCAAGGCGTGGATCCTCGCGAGCAACTCGCGCACACCAAACGGCTTCGTCACATAATCGTCCGCGCCGATCTCGAGTCCGACGACTTTGTCGATTTCCTGGCTTTTGGCCGTCAACATGAGCACGGGTGTGGAAATTTTTCGTGCCCGCAGCTCCTTGCAAACATCGTAGCCGCTCAGCCGGGGCAGCATCACGTCGAGCACGATTAGGGCAGGGTGGTTTTTCTCGACCGCTCCGACGGCCTGGTCGCCGCGCGCGCACACGGCCACCTCGAAGCCATCGCTTTTCAGGACTTCCTCAAGACCGAGCAGAATGTGCCGGTCATCCTCCACGACCAGTATCTTACGATTCATATAGACTTATTTTGCGTTTTCTCATCAGTCACGGCTCCTGGTTTCGCCGGCAGGAGCAAAGCGAAACAGCTTCCACCACCTTCGCGCGGCCGGTAAATCACGTCGCCGTTATGCGCCCGCGCAATTTGGCGCGCCAAAGTCAGACCGAGCCCCGAGCCCTGAATGCCGCTGCTCAGGGAATCGTGCGCGCGATAGAACTTTTCGAAAATCTTTTCTTCCGCGCCGCGCGGCACGCCCGGCCCCCGGTCCAGGACTTGAACTTCGTAAGTTGGCGTTGGGCCAGACCCTGCTTCCAATCGCAAGGTTATTTCCTTGCGCTCGCCCGAGTACTTCTCGGCGTTAGAAAGCAGATTCACCAAAACCTGGGCGAGCGCGTCATGATCGCCCTGAACCACTAAAGGTTCCTGCGACGATTCGCAGGTGAAGCTGAATCCAGTGGCTTCGAGGTGCGGCCGGTAACTTTCAGCGATCTCGCGCGTCACACCGGCCAGATCACATGGGCGGAAGTCATATTTCTTCTCACCACGCTCAATGCGTGCAAAGTCGAGGACGTTGTTAATCAATCGGGTGAGCCGCGCAGCTTCCGCGGTGATGATATCCAGATAGGAATGCTGGCGGGCAGGGTCGGTGACGCGGCCCTGGGCCAGCAATTCGGAGAACATTCGGATGGAAGTCAGCGGAGTCTTGAGTTCGTGCGAGACATTGCTGACGAAATCGGTTTTCTGGCGCGCCAACGTGAGTTGGCGATTCAAATCAGAAACGATAAGCCAACTGCCGACTCCGATGGCCAGGATCAAAACTGTAATGAGCAGCCCGAGAGTCCATTTCACCGCTCGCGCCGACTGCACCAACTTGGCGGGATCCAGCAGGTATACGGCAATTTCCCAATGCGGCAGGATTTCGCCGATTTCGGTCGCAACGAACGGGCGCTTCCAGTTTGCGGGAAAATTGGCCGGAGTAACGGCCACTGGCTTAGCGGTGTCATCGAGTAATGCGACACAGATGTCATTATGCAAGGCGGGATCGACCTTAATCAATGGTTGCAGCGCCTCTTTGAGCTTCGATAAGGCGACCTGCGTGCCGAAAATCAGTTGGGAATCATTCGGTGCCCGGCACCAGAACAGTACGCTGAGTTTGTTATCGACGAACCGGGCGAGCGCGCCTTCAGTGTCGTCGCCAATCAATTGGCGGAACTCCGCTTCGGAAGAGGCCAGCTTGGAGGAAGGCTGTTGTTCGGGTTCAAGTTTTTGAGCTACACCGGCCTGCTGTTGAGGAATGACGCTGCGCGAGAGAGTTTTGGCGCCGCTTAGCGAACGTTTCGAGTAGTCAAAACTGCTGTCTGCCTGTGGCGCTGCCGAAGCAGCCGCGGAGCTGTTCAAAGTCAGATTGTTGTAGACCGTTTTAGGATTAGCGTACACTTCCACCGTCTCGCGGTTTCCAAGAAATCCACCATTATCGACGGCAAATTTACGAGCTTCCGGGCTGGCGCCCGGCCACGGTGACAAAAGATCCCCGTTTAGCGTGACGACGAAACCGATTTGGGCCAGCGGCCAATCCGGTCGCAGCAGAGTATCGAAGTTCTTGAGCGCGTCCATCTGAGTATGTTCGCGGAGAAGGGAGGCAACTTTGGTTGTGAACAGCCTTTGCTGAGCGGTCAAAGCATCCTGCACGTCCTTGGCCAAGGCATCGGCGACACCTTGGTAAAGCAAGGATTGCTGGCGCTCGATCAGGAACTGCTGATCGCGCAGCGAGCGCACGGCCAACCAGGCCAGCACGAGGCTGGGCCCTATGACGGCCAAAACGAACACCAGCGCGACCTTTTTCATGGGCCTTCAAAAAGGCGAGCGAGCGGGAGCCGGGCGCGCCACAGAAATTCTGGATGAACACTGATGGACACTGATAAAAACAGTCCGAGTTAGCTTCCTATGAGCCTGTACACCGGTTGTCAGGCGAGAGCAAAAGAATTGTAAAAAAGATGTGAGGGGAAGGGCGAAGTCCGAACGAAGGCCGAGGTCCGAAGCCCGAATCGACTTGCGCTGTTCTGCACTGCGGCCGTGGAATTCGGCCTTCTTTCGGATTGCCGGAGTCCGCCTTCGAGTTGGGTCAGGATCCCATCAAGTGTTCCAGGACCATTTGATCCAGAGCGGCGTAATCACGGTCGACAACCAAAGCCTGGGCCTTTTTCTCGTCGAAACTGCGGACCTTTTCCAGCAGGCGAAGGAATGTGCGCCGGCTGTTGTCCAGATGAGCGAGCCAGTGCTCGACTTTGCTGGGGCGGAAGGGATGAACGTCGAAGCAGACGAATTCGCCTTGCTTGCCATAGCCATTGCGTTCGAGCGCTCGGACCTGATTGAAAGCAACACGAAGATTGGAGCTGCCGAACGGTTTATCCTGATCGAACTTCAAGCCATTCTGGTCATTGAGGTGAAGCGACCAGAGCTTGTTGAACATCATGGCGAAATCGATCTCATCCGCTGGGTCGAGACCGGCGAGCAAGGCATGGGCGGATTCAATCAGGCAACCGACGCGTTTGGGGTCGCGTGTTAATTGGGCGATGGCCAGCGCGTGGCCAATTGTCGGAAGGTAGGCTTGATCCATCGGTTCATTGGGCTTAGGTTCGATGGCCAGGCGGATCTTCTTATCGTGGGCCAGCATTTTGTCCAGGGCCTCCACCAAAAGCTCGAAGCTGCGGCGGCCATTCTTTGATTCGCGCAGGTAAGTTCCTTCACGCGCGAGCCAAAGCACGATGAGGTCGGTTTCCAAATCGTTGGCGATATCGATGCAGCGCAGCGAACGTTCGATCGCATACTGGCGGCATTTCGGATCGTTGCTGGTGTAGGCCCCATCTATGGTCATGGGACTAAACCAGAGCCGCGGTGCAACCATCTCGGCGGCAACTCCCGCAGCATCGAGCCGTTTTTTGAGCGCTTTGGCTTCCTGGCTTAGCTGCTTTGCGGATTTTCCGTCAATGTCGGGAACGGCATCATCATCGTGGAACATCATCGCGTCGAACCCGAGCTTTTTGAGTTGTTCGAGCTTCCAATCGAGGCTCTGGGCGGGGCGGGTGGTGGGTCCGTAGGGGTCTTGGCCTTCGCTGATATTCCAAGGGCCGAAACAAAAGCGATATTGGTTTTTTGCCATAATGGATCCGACCTTATAGCGAGGTCGCGCGAATTGACACTCAAAAAAATTGACTAGAACATACTCGCATTGGTATCCTGCGGCCAATGGCAGGCGATTATCTGCCAAGAAACGGAAGGCAACGCGAGTTATGGCAACCAACAAACTTGAACCCAATCCTGCTGCTACGCCAGCTCCCGGCCGGGTCTTGTTCCTTGATGCACAGGGTGAGCTGCCGATGCTCGAAGTCAGCACCGCCTGGAGCACCGCCGAAGTCTACCTGCATGGCGCGCACGTCACTCGATTCCAAAAAGAGGACGAACCGCCGCTGCTCTTCATGAGCCAGTGCAGTCGTTTTGCTCCTGAGCAACCTATCCGCGGTGGTATCCCGGTGATTTTTCCCTGGTTCGGTCCGCGAGAAGGCTTGGGACAGCACGGCTTCGCTCGCGTCAAGGATTGGGAGTTGAAGGAGTTTTCGCCGGCACCCGACGGAAGTGTCAGCGTGCGCTTTCGCCTGCCGAGCTGCCCCGAGGCCGCTACGCTGCCCCCTTTCAGCGCCGATTACGTGATCACAGTCGATCAGGGCCTGAGGTTGAAGCTCACTATTACCAACGAATCCCGCGACGAAGCTTTTACCTTTGAGAACTGCCTCCACACTTATTTCGAAGTGGGGGATGTTTCCCAAGTAACCGTTGCCGGGTTGAAAGGAGTGAAGTACGTGGACAAAGCCGCCAACTTCGCGCAGAAGACTGATACGGCGGCGGCTATTCGCTTCGCCTCGGAAGTCGATCGCGTCTACCTCAATACCACTGCTCCCGTGACGATCCAGGATCCGTCATTTCACCGTCGGATTCGCATCGAAAAAGAGGGTTCGCTCTCCACAGTGGTTTGGAATCCGTGGATCAGCAAATCGCAGCAGATGCCCGACTTTGGCAATGATGAGTATCAGCGGATGGTTTGTGTCGAATCCGGTAACGTGGCGGCGAATCAAATCAGCCTGCCGCCTGGCGAGAGTTCCACCTTGGCGGTGAACATCAGCACGGAGGCGATGGACTAGGTCTTAGGGTTCACGCTTCGAGAAGGGAGAACCGCCGGGGGCCGGGCTCTTCTCCTTGAGAGGCAGGAAATTCCCCTCTTCGCAGCAGGCTACAAAACCTTCAGTAACCGACTTGAGTTCCTCCCAGCGCGCACGGATTTGGCGGGATTCTTCGCGGGTGATCTGGTTATCGGCAGCGGCGGTGGCAATGACCGCCAATAAATCGGCAAACTCTTGAACGATTTCGTTTGTGGCCGGGATCAAATAGGAAGGATGCGGCTTGTTTATTTTGGGGTTGAGAATGAAAAAGCCGCCGGCGCGTTGGCAAATCCACTGCACGAGACGAGGGTCCTTGGAACAATTCAGGAGCGCATCAATCCGGTCGAGCGGATTGGTGCTGCCACTGCCGGCGGAGGGGTCAGGCGGTTCCGCCCACTTGTAGATCATCGAGAGCGATAGACCCAGCTCCGAAGCGACCTGTTTGGGGCTGCACTTCTGGAATATTTCCCGCAGCAGCTCGTGTGATTGCATGGGCGGCAGATTGAAACAGGTTAAGGTGCTTTGCAAGAGCGGAAACGGAACTGGTTGGGCACTACTCAAACCGAATGCGCTGTCGAGCTGTCCATGAGTCCCAATGGCCGAAGCGATCCGTGGGAATCTCTGAATCCTCGGGGTAGATTAAGTAGGCGGCGTTCCGCGAATACGACCAGGCATAAATGAGGTCCTTCCGCAGGAAGACCTTGCGCACGTTCTGCGATGTCCCGGGATCATTGATGATTGGGTCGCCTTCCTCGGTGAAGCCGACGCATACCACGAGATGACCGTTCGGCCCTGGGCCTTTGCCGCGCAAGCGGTCGTAGCAGAGCGAGAGGCCAGCGGGTATGCCGGCAGCAATCCAGTTTTCCAGCTCACTAATGTCACTCATGCGCGTGACATAGGCGCGCAGGCCACGATAAGAGCCGGCGTAGGCTGTGTTGAACGGCCAATTGCCGGCTCCTTTCCATTTAGCATCGTAAACGGCGGACACGATTTCAGGCACGTCCTTGTCCAGCTCGGGCCGGTGAAGCTGTTGCGACCAATATGTCATCAACATCGAAACGGTTGTTGGGCTGCAAAGGACCTTCCCATTGGGATAGGCCATCTGGCTGCGCTCGGGCACCGGAATGAGCCTGCCCCATGCGGCTCGGTTGGGTGGAAGTGCTGAGAGCTTCGCTTTTGTATCCGTCAGCGAGAGACCGAGGAATTTGAGCCGAGGCTTTTCCAGGTCATCTCCACCAAGAGTGAGGCGCATCTGCAAGCGGTCGGTCGGGTGCCTTAGAATCAATGTATCCGTGGACACGTCGCCATCGTCATCCCGCTGTCCTGGCACGCTCTCTCTCGGAAAGCGCTCGGGGTCCGACGACCACAGTCCCAAGTTGAAATACTTCGTTGCATGATCGAGATACAGCGCGCGCGCTTCAACTTTTAAGTAGATCCCGGGCGGTGTGTCCGCATTCCAGGACGCGATCAATTGATCCCAGTTTATCTGCGCAGCAATGACAGGGGAGGTGAGGATGAGTTCTCCGGACCGCGAACCTCGGGCCTGTTCAAACCCGGAAAAGCTCTTTAATCCGATAAACTGGCCTCCGCGCGCGTCCAACGGTGCGGCGACGCTGTTGGTGCAAACAAAAGCAAAGACCGCCAGGCTGGTCCGGGCAATGAAGCCGTAGCTATTTCGAACTCGAGTCAAATTGCGACGCGAAAACAGATTCATCCGACTGCGGAAGGATGATTGCTTAACGCGGTAAAAGCGATGTGAAATGTGTTCAATCAACCGTTCCTTATGGCCAGCCACCAGGGCCATAGCACGAGCAAACCGAAACCGAGCGCACTAAACAAATTAAGCAAGCGTTGGGGCGACCGCCGCGGTACCATCGTTAGTGCGCTTCCCAATATGATTCCACTGAGGAAGCCGCCGGCATGCGCCAGGACGTCGGTTCCCGGGCTGGTGCCGAGAAACAGGAAGAGGAAAACGCCTCCCAAAAACCCGCTCACAATGAATTTCCTGGCAGCTGGATTGAGGCGCCACAGCGGTACTGACTGAACGGCCAGTAATCCCAGCGCGCCCATGATCACGCCGGAAGCGCCCAAACTCTGGTGAGGGCCGGACGCCAGCAGCCACGCCGCAAGATTCCCGCCCGCTCCAGCGAGAAGCGATGCGAATAATCCGATGGCGCTGCCGAAGCGGCCCATCGTTAACCCGAGCAAGATAATCCCCATCCCTGTATTGCCGGCTAAATGGGCTATGTCCGCATGAAGCCAGAGGGCAGTAAACAAACGCCACCATTGGCCGTGGCTTACAGCGGTGCGGTCCATGGCACCGGCGCCGGTCAAGTCAATGCGCACCTCTGCCAGCCAATAAAAGACAACCACGAGCAGCGCCCAACCCAGGCTGGCCCAGTCGAACAATAGCCCCGGCTGAAATACGGGCTGTTGCCAGGGCCAGTGGCGGTTCTCCAGTTCATACAGCCGAATCGCTTCCTGGGCCCTCGAGTAATCCGCTTCATTGATGATTAAGCCCCAACCGGAGCCGTCGATAGCTTGTTCGATTACCGGTTCCAGGCCTTGGCTTGCGAGGACCAGGCTCCATTCCATCGCCTGGCGTCGCGAACGAGCTTCAATCCGAATCGGGACCGAATCCATGGTCCTCATGTGAGCTCGAGGAGCCAAGCTGTCAAGCATGTCGCTGAGCGGGGCGAATAACGGGCAGATCCGGGGTGAGTAAAGGACTTTTCTTGGAACACATATTGCTTTATCTTGAGTATTAGAAAATCGACGAAGGGCGGGCAGCGCCCTCGGGATGCAGGCGCAATCAGGCGAATTCGTCAAAGTTATTGCAGGATAAGACGATGAAGATGATTCAACCGAACTGTCGAGCGCAGTTTGCTGCGGAAGATATCGAGTTTATTCTTTCCGTACTCGGTGGCAAAATCGGAACAGCAGAGTGCCTGATCCAACTGCTGGCAGACGAGGAGTCGCGCGATCTGATCCTGGATGATGATGCCTTGTTTCACGCGCTGCTGGAACGTCGAGGCTGCCTGCGCGTTACCACGCGTTTCTACTTCTACATTCTGGTGCGGCAAGTATTCCGGCGATCCGACATTCAAGACCGGGCCGTGGCGGATTATGTAGCTGAAGTGCTTTCTGAATTTGCGCTTTCCGAACGCGGTCGGTGTGTACTGCCCGGCCAGGCCAGCCCGCTTGAATATTTCTTTGAAATGCTGGCCGCTCTGAAGACGGCTGATGATCGGACCAGCTTTTTCATCCGCGTTTACATTGGCAACTACGCACTGTTCCTTTCGGGTGTTTTTCCGGAGCGCATTCGATTCCGCGCTGAAGCTCGCGGTTTTCCGGATTTGAAATACTACGAAGGCTTGGGCCGAATGCAGTATCGAGTCGCCAGCGATCATCGGCTGGCACAACGCTATGAATTAGTGCCAATCCTCACTACGCTTTCTGAGCGATTCGCCGCAACGCGCCTGGCTTTGAACGACATTGCCGAGCGTCTGTTCTCCTTGGGCGATACAATCCCTTTGCTGGATTCGCTGCTGCAGGAAAAGAAAGCTTAGGAGTGATTCAATAATCCCAGCCTCTGGATTGCTGTTCGCGTTTTATCGGATGACTCCTGCAAGATGACTTGCCATCCGCGGGCAGCGCCCGTCTCGATATTCTCAGGACGGTCGTCCAGGTAGAGGATTTCGCCTCCGCGCCGGCCGGTGTGCCGTTCGACAACCTCGTAGAGCTTGGGATCGGGTTTCATGGCTCCGTGTTCGTACGAGAGGATGTAGCCGTCGAAATTCTCGAAAAACCGGAAACTGCGGCGGATGTGTGAAACCGCCAGCCCGTTCGTGTTCGAGAAAATGTATGTCGGCAATCCGCGTTTGCGCAACGCCGCCTGTAGGTCGACCATGGGTTCAATCGGCACGAAAATGTCTGCGAAACAGTTCGAGAATTCTTCGAGATTGCCGCAAAACCCGCTGGCTTCGCACAGCTCGCGGTAAAACTGCTCGTCCGTCAGCAATCCCGTTTCATACCGGTAGAGCAGGGGAGAATGAGCCAGGAAATGGCCGAGTTCACGGTCGGGCAAAGTGCCACGTGCCGCAATTTTTCTCGCAGCGATCCCGTAATCGAAGTCCACGAGCACCTTGCCGAGATCAAAAACGATCGCTTGAATCATTTGCAGTAGAGAATGGGGCCGTGGCGGAGGCTCACAATTCCTTCCTGCCCGCCAGGGCGTGGCCCAAGGTGATTTCGTCCGCAAATTCAAGCCCGGTACCCGCCGGTAACCCATGAGCAAGGCGTGTGATTTTTAAATTATTGCGGGCAAGCCGTTTCGCCAGGTAATAACTGGTGGCGTCCCCTTCAACGTCGGTGGATAGCGCGATGATGATTTCTTTAAAGGATTCACGGTCGAGGCGCTGTTCTAATTCCGTGATTCGTAAATCTTCCGGCTCGACGCCATTCGTGGGAGAGATTTTGCCGCCCAATACGTGGTATTTGCCGCGATAGGTGCCGGATTTTTCAACGCTCAGGATATCGGTTGGGCGCTCGACCAGGCAAACCAGAGAGGTGTCGCGTCGTGGATCGGAGCAGAAATCGCATGGCGATTTTTCGGTCAAGGCGCCGCATATCTCGCAGAGCCTGACGCGCTCGCGCGCATTGAGCAAAGCTTGCGCTAGTTGCCGGGAGTTTCCCACTTCAGCCTGCACCAGATGCAAAGCAATGCGCTCGGCGGAGCGCGGGCCGATGCCCGGCAGTTGGCTCAACGCCGCAATAAGTGAGGTGATTGGCTCAGGCAGTGCCGCCATGAAAAAGCCCAAGAATCGTCACGGGATTGAATCCGGCGGCCGATGAAAGCAGACCCGGCCGGAACCATTTAAGTATGTGACCAAATAGCCGAGTCAAAGTTAGGTCAGGCCAGGCAGGTTAAACCCGGCCGTTACTTTGCCCATCTCCGCAGTCGAGATTTCCTTGGCCTGGCCAAGGGCCTGGTTTGCGGCTGTCAGAATCATGTCTTCGAGGAGTTGAGCATCCGCGGGGTTCACGGCTTGGGGATCGATTTTGATCGACGCCAGAGAGCCATCGCATTTGGCAACCACTTTAACGGCGCCGCCGCCACTCGTGGCTTCGACCGTGCGATTGGCCAGGTCATTTTGGATTTGCGTCATCTGTTGCTGCATGCGCGCAGCTTGCTTCATCAGTTTACCTATGCTCGACATAGCTTGCTTCGATTCGAAAGAACCCGTGTTATCGACTAGGCGCGGACCTCGACGATCTGCGCTTTGAACATCTCGAGTGCTTTCTGGATTAAGGGGTCGTTTTTGAAATCGTCTTTATTAAATGGAATGGAGGCGAGTTTTTCCTTTGGCGCAGGCGCGGGGGCAGCTTTGATGGGCACAGGTATTGGCGCAGCGGTTGGGAGCGCTGGAGCCGCAGCCGTGGCAGTGGTTATCGCTTTAGGGGCTTCAGCCTTAACAAACTTAACTTGCATATTGGCGTAGCCCAACTCGGTCAATTTGGTCTGCAGCAAAGTGTGATTTCGGGCATTATCGACCAGCGTGAGATGGTCTTCAAACTCGGGATCAAAACCGATGGTCAGCACTGTTGGCTTCAGCGAAACAGGGTGCGCTTCGAGCAGATATGAGCGAATGAAGGGACTGACACGGCCCGCCGATTCGACCAGCATCGTCCATAATGCGTCCAAATCAGTGGCTGGCTGCTCGATAAGCCCATGCTCACGTAGCGCGGCGGGAACAGCCGCGGTCGAACTCGTTGCTCCGGAAGGTGCTGCGTCGGCGTGAGCCCGAAATGGCTTGGGACTTGGATGCGACGGGGGCGGCGTTGGCGAAGCCGGAGACAGAGTAACCGCTCGACCGCGCTCCTCTCGGCGCAGTTCTTCCAGCTGTTTCATGACAGCATCGAGGCTTACCGCGTTCCGCGCTTCGATCGCCTTTAGCAACGCTACCTCGACAAGAATCTTTTTGGAGGCTGCATCGCGCAACCGCATCTCCGCATCAGCCAGCACTTCCAAAATCCGCGCCAAAACCTCCGGCTTGGCCAGACGTGCTTGTTCTTTAAGCGAGGCGCCCTCCGCCTCGGCCACTTCGAGCATCGCCATGTCCCCGTTTGAAACCTGGAAAATCAGCAGGTTGCGAAAATGATTTAACAAATCGGAAATCAGCCGGCCGAGGTCTTTTCCATTCGTGGCAAGGTCGTTAAGCAGGCGCAGGGTCGGTTCCACGTCGCCCGCCAGCACGGCTCGCGAGAGTTCGAGAATCTGGCTCTGGGCCGCGAGGCCGAACATGGAGAGCACATCAGCCTCCTCGATCTTGCCACCGCAAAAACTGATGAGTTGATCGAGCGCCGATTCAGCGTCGCGCATGGCGCCTTCAGCGCCGCGGGCGATTGCGTCGAGGGCAGCAGGAGCAATCTGAACTTTCTCTTTTTTGCCAATTTGCGTCAGGTGTTTGGCAATCAATGCGACGGGAATGCGCCGCAGATCAAAACGTTGGCAGCGCGAAAGGATGGTGGGAAGTACCTTTTCTGGATCGGTCGTGGCGAACATGAATTTCACATGTTCGGGAGGCTCTTCGAGCGTTTTCAGCAACGCGTTGAAAGCCGCCGTTGACAGCATGTGCACTTCGTCGATGATGTAGATCTTGAATCGCGCACCGGCCGGAGCGTACTTGCAAGTCTCGCGCAACTCGCGCACCTGTTCGACGCCATTATTACTGGCGCCGTCGATTTCGAGGACATCCAGTGACCGGCCCTCGGTGATTTCCTGGCAGCGCGGGTCATCGTCCGAGAAGTCAACTTTAGGCCCGTCGGTACAATTGAGGCATTTGGCGAAAATGCGGGCGATGGTCGTTTTGCCAGTGCCGCGTGGGCCGCAAAACAAGTAGGCATGCGCGATCCGCTTCTGCTCAATTGCGCGCGACAGCGTTTGCGTCACATGCTCCTGGCCCACGACGTCGGCGAACCTTTGGGGCCGGTACTTACGGGCAATGACCTGATATGCCATTTTCAATTTTTGATTTTGATTGTGGGCCCAGCATGGCTTCCACTCAATCGAAAATCAAAAATTGAAAATGCCAGGGTGACCACGGCAGACGCAGAGCAAACTACCGTTGCTGCCTTCCGGCCCTGGCGGGGTTCGTAAGTCCACATTCCATGGGCCCTGGCAACGACCAATCTGGAGCAGCCCACCACTTCGTTCAAGGACAAAGGCACTTACGCTGTCTTCGTTGATTGCGTGACGAAATAAAGCGGAAGATGGGCTTGGCTCAGCGGGTCGAACTTGGTAAACTTTTCCGGTTAGAGATCCGTAAAGTCTAAGTTGTTTTGTGTCCGTGTGTGGTTCGAGAATGGGCGCCCCGCCCTGCGTTAACCCCGGGGTGTCCCGGGTTTCCCCCTGTTTTTCACTCCACGATTTCACCGGTGCTCCGATGAAGTGGTGCCCCGATTGTTCGTTTTCCCCACCCGCCTACACTCTAGTTAGATGAATAAGCTGAATGCCGGAATATCGCACTAACCACGCTTGAAGAACCCCAATTGCCCAAACTCTGTCGCATGAGCATGACCTTGTCTGAATTTATTACCGCTCGTCCTGGCACAAAATCTCGGGAGGCAATTCCATTCCCGCCCAGGATTCATCCATCTGCAGTTACGCGTTCCATGAAAACGACTGGTAAAAACACTATTCGCATCCTGTTGGTCGATGATCATCCGGTGGTCCGCAAAGGCGTTGGTTCTTGTCTTTCGCGCCACGAGCAATTGCAGGTCATTGGCGAAGCCGCCGATGGCCAGGAAGGCATTAGCAAAGCCAGGGATTTGGCGCCCGACGTAGTGCTGATGGATATCGACATGCCGCGCATGAACGGTCTCACCGCTGCGGAAGTTCTTCGCAAAGAGTGCCCGCAAATCAAGGTTATCATTTTGTCGATGCACAGTCAGCCAGACGTGATTCTGCGCATCCTCCAGTCCGGCGCTCGCGGCTACGTCCTCAAATCAGCACCACCCGAAGAGCTCGCTAGAGCCGTTGAGACGGTTTATGGCGGCAAAACCTTTTTCAGCCCCGAGATTGCTCGCACTGCCCTTAATCAATACGTCCGCGGAGGCGAAGGGCCACACCCGAACCAGATTAGCAATCGCGAGCGCGAGGTCCTCATTGCGATCGCCGAGGGTCTGAGCAACAAGGAAATTGCTGCGCGCCTCGAGGTCGGTGTGCGCACTGTCGAAACCCATCGCGAGCGCATTATGCGTAAGCTCAATATTCACAGCGTTGCGGGCCTGACACGTTTTGCGATTCAAAGCGGCTTGATAAGCCTCAAAGATCCCGAATCAAGCGAAAGCTGAAACTTAAGCCTTGAAGCGATCTGGTAAGGCTTAAGCCTTTCCTGAGCTTTTCAGTTTCGTGATCGCGTCACGCATCTCCGTCAGGTGCGCGTCCGCGCTCATGTTATCGGTGACGTGGACAATTTTTCCGTCACGATCGATGAGAAAACTGACCCGCCGGTCCATGTTCCGTCCGACCATGCGCGTTCCATAGGCGTCCGCGATTTTTCCATCAGTATCCACGAGTAAGGGGAAATTCAGCCCGTACTTATTAATGAACTTCTGGTGGCTTTCGGCGGAGTCAAAGCTAACGCCGATGACCTCTACGCCGTCATTTTGCAGTTCTCCGATACGGTCGCGGAACCCACAAGCCTCCTTGGTGCAGCCAGGGGTATCGTCTTTGGGATAAAAGTAAAGCAGCACGATCTTTTTGCCCCGGGCGTCACTCAGCTTCCAATCCTTGCCGTTTTGATCCTTGCCGGAGACCGGTGGGGCGATGTCGCCAACCGCCGGAGTTTTGGCAGTCTCTCCGGCAATTAAGCTGCCCACGGACACCAGCGCGCACGAAAGCAGCGCTCCAATTTTGGTGGTGAGAGATTTCATCTCGGAAACATTCGCAGCGAGTTTGTTCTTGTCAAATCGGCGGGGAACTCCGAGTTGGCTTGCGACCTGCTCTCGAGCGGCAACCGGCCAGGAAAGAACTGGCCAACGCAGCACTGCTGCAGTATAAGACGCTGCAAGTTCTGGGCTTCCTATGAAGCGAGTTCTCCTGGTTGATGACGATGCTATGGTGACGCGGTCCTATCGCGACCGTCTGTCCGCCCATGGTTTTCAGGTGAACACCGCCGCTGATGGTGCGGCGGCCATCGCCATTCTCCGTTCTGCACGACCCGATCTGGTGGTGCTCGATTTGCTGATGCCCAACGTTTCGGGCGTCCAGGTACTCAAATTCATACGGGAGGAGCCGAGGTTGGCCAAAACTCCCGTTGTTGTGCTTACCAATGCATACTTGAACGATTTGGGTCGCGCCGCGGCGAATCTTGGCATTGAAGCCGCCCTGCTCAAAGCCCAATGCAGCCCGAGCGTTTTAATGAGCGTCATTGATGGGATTCTTGAAACCAAGCCGTCGTCGAGTGACGCTTCGGAAATCTCCGGTCCCTCCAACGCCGTTGAGACTCCTGCCGAAACAAAGCCACTTGACTCGTCGGCTCAGCCGGCTAACCGATCCACTTCAGGCGGGATTACTGCTTTTGAGACCCAACCCCAGATCCCGCCAACCTCTGAGCCCGAATCTGATGCAAACGCTGGTGAGCAATTGCTGGCCCAGAGCCCCGCGATTTGCGCCGACTTGCGCCGGTTATTTCAGGCGTTTGCCCGCGCCCCTGTGACCGGACCTGACCAGAAGCCGCGGTTGCAGGATTTTTATCGAAGCATTCACGTGCTCACCGCGACTGCCGGTCAGACGGAGTACAAGCAGGTGACTCAATTGGCTACGGTGCTTGAGGCGCTATTGTATGTGCTGCTCGACAATCCTACGCGCATCACACCTTCTGTCCGTCATACTCTTGCCAACCTGGTGGACTGCATGGAACGGCTTTTCCAGCAGGCTCGCGAGTCCCGCCTGGCGGTTCCGCATGCTGCTAGTGTATTGGTAGTGGATGATGATGCAGTTTCGAACCGTTTGGCGGTATCTGCATTACGTGATGCCCAGATCGAAGCTCGCTCCACCGAAGATCCGGAAGTGGCCTGGCAGTGGGTCCAACAGGAGGAGTTTGACCTGATCCTGCTCGACATTGAAATGCCCGGGCTCGATGGGTTTGAACTCTGCAAACGACTGCGCGCTTTGCCGGCTTACGCGAGGACACCGGTTATCTATGTCACCGTGCACAGCGATTTTCAAACGCGGGCTAAAAGCATGCTCAGTGGCGGGGACGATTTGATTGCCAAGCCAATCCTGCCACTCGAGTTGGCCGCCAAAGTAGTGATGCACTTACTGAAGGGCCGCATCGGCTAAAGTTCGCTCGGAGCGTGGGACGTCCCGGCCCGCAGCAGCCACGATTCCAAAATCTCAGCGCAAGTCTGCCGGCACTCGTGCTACGCAAGCGGCGACTGCTCCCCGAACCTTTAGCCTCTGAATTTTGTTTCGAGCGTGATGGACTCCAGACCGGGTTTGAGCAGCACCGAGACAGGGCATTGTTCTTTCGCCTGTTCCGCGGCACGTTTCACCGTTTCTTGATCCAGGCCCGATCCTCCAACTTCAGTCTCGATGTGCACTTGGGTTATCTTCCAACCGCCTCCGCGTTGACCCAGGGTCAGCGTGGCCTTCGTCGAAATCGCTGAAGCGGTTTTCTTCATGTCGCCCAGAATCTTTGACAGCATCATGCTGAAGCAGCCGGCGTGGGCTGCGGCCAGCAGCTCCTCAGGATTTGTTCCTTTGGCGTTCTCGAACCGCGAGGGAACCGAGTACGGAACGTCTCGCAATACACCACTGTTGGTTGAGATCTTGCCTGAGCCTGAAAGTAGCTCGCCCGTCCATTGCGCCTGCGCTTGTCGTTTTATGTCAGCCATAGAATTTAGAATTCAACCCGGCGGAGAAACTAACCGCTTGCCGCGCGTTGTCAAACTCTCGGACGAGGAAACCCAGGTTGACTTTATACGTGGCGAATTTGACATTGGATTGACTTAATGCTGCAGTCCAAGCAGCAAGTAATCAGGAGTTGCTCATTCTCGCTGGCATATGAGCCGAATTCTGAAAGCATACGAAACTCGGTTTCGCTGGCTTTTGCTGCAGGTGCACGCCCGCCAATTGCAACGCGGCGTCGACTGGCTCGTTGCCAAGGCGCGCCGGAGCAGCGAATTGGGGAAAGTGCCGCTGGCGAAAATGCTGACTGAAACTTACGAATCGCTGGCTGCGCGGCCGGCCTTCCGCCCACGGTTGCCTAAAACCGCTCCGGAGCGGTTCTTTTGTGATGCCGGTCTGGGCGGCTTGGCTCGTTGGTTGCGCGCTGCCGGATACGAGGCGCTTTGGGACGCAGGAATTGACGATGATGATCTCTTAAAACGTGCGCGCCAAATTGCCGCTGTCATCGTGACCACCGACAGTATGTTGATGGAACGGCGGTTGTTGCGTGATCGGATTCTGCCTGCCTTCTGGTTGCCTCCTACGCTTAGCATCTCGGAGCAACTCTCGCTGGTTTTTCGCGAATTCAACCTGTCCGCTCGCACTCCACGTTGCATGAGCTGCGGCGGCGAATTGCGCCCAGGCGATAAGCAAGCCTTGCGCGCCCAAATACCCCCTCGTACCTACCGTTGGCTCGACGAGTACTTCGTCTGCACTCGCTGCGGAAAGTTGTTCTGGCACGGCACACATTGGCGCAACATCCAACGAGAGTTAAAGCAGTTGGCGCCAGCTTGAACTTCGGGCTGGGTTAACCCGTCATTTCCCCGCATTTAATAACCTGTTTTTGAGGGACATCCCCCATGGCTCGGCGCGATCCGCCGAGGCGAAATTCACTCGACATTTATGAAAACAAAATCACTGTTTTGGGCGGTTATTCCGCTATTATTATGCGCCGGCTGTGCTTCGGACCATCATGAGCAAACGGCTACTTACACTCCGTTGGACCCAAGCCTTTTAGCGCCCACGTCCGATCGCGATCAAAATCGTATGTATTCCGGACCTGGAAATTCAGGGCAATCGCCTGCATCGCCTGAGGACATAAAGATCGGGCAGGAAATCCGGGATTTACTAATGAATGACAAAAAGCTGGCTACGCCTCCAAGCAACGTCATCGCCAGCGCACGTCAAGGCGTTGTAACGTTGAGGGGCACCATGCCTACGCCGACCGATAAAAAGAAGCTTGTGGAGCGAATTGTGGCGCTTCCGGGTGTAACTCGCGTCGAAGATCAGATCGAAGTTCATTGGTATCGCCCGAATTGAGTCTGTTGCAAAGGTCCTGGTAAGACCGAAATCCGAAGGTGGAAGGATTACTGAGTGCGTCACGTTCGGGCTTCGGCCATTCGGCCTTCCTTCGACCTTCGAGCCTCGCACTTCTTCGCTGCACTCTGTCCTGCTTTGGGACACGCTATGCTAACCTGTGTGGAAATCTGCGCAGGCATCAGTAAAGCAAAGACTTAAACCATGGTTTGGAAAACGCGGGCATAGCGAGTCCCGGCTCCAGCAGCGGGAATGTGGATACGCCGAAGCTGCGATCTGATTTCAGTCGCGCTTCAGCACGACTACAGCATTTTTCAAACCGCCCTTAGTGCCTGCACCCTCGGCGGGTTGGATTATTGCCGGGGAATAACTTACTCTCGCCTGCTCTGCGTAATTGGTGTTAAATGTGCTCTCTCAGAGCCGTCCTTATGTTGTCTTTTAGCTGAGAATAGCCGGATTACGCCTGTGTGCCATGAGTTCGCCTGCTTCGCAAATTTTGCTGGTGGAGGATGATCCGGGTTTGCCAGCGCTGCTCGGGCCGTTGCTGCGGCCGGACGACGCTACTTTGACGTCGGCACGCACCATTACCCAGGCGCTCACTTTCCTGCGTGAGAGGCGATTTGATTTGATCTTGCTGGATCTTGGATTGCCTGGAGAAAACGGTTTCACGCTGCTTCGGCAGATTAAAGAAACGCCGGAGCTGCAGAGCATCCCAGTCATCGTGCTCACCGCTTGGCAAAGCACGGCCGATAAATTGCGCGGCTTTGAACTCGGCGCTGTGGATTACGTGACCAAGCCCTTCGAATCAGCGGAATTGCGCGCCCGGGTTGGTGCCGCTCTTCGGGCGAAACGTCTTCAGGATGAATTGACGGCTACCAATCGCGAGTTGCTTGCTGCCAGGGTGGCCGCTGAGTCCGCTGCCCGCGCCAAAGCGGAGTTCCTGGCCCATATGAGCCATGAAATCCGCACGCCGATGAATGGGATCATCGCCATGGCCGGCTTGTTGCGCGAAACTTCACTAACGCACGAGCAGCATGGTTACATCGAGACGATCTACTCCAGCAGTGATTCCTTGCTGACGATCATCAATGACATCCTCGACTTCTCCAAAATCGAATCCGGCAAATTGGAACTCGAGAACCAGCCCTTTGACTTGCGTGCCTGCCTCGAGGATTGCCTGGACCTCTTCGGCGCCAGAGGCAGCGAAAAGAAGCTCGATTTGGCCTACCAAATGGACGACGGCATTCCCGTCCGGGTGCTGGGAGATGTTACCCGTTTGCGCCAGGTGCTTGTAAATCTATTGAGCAATGCCATCAAATTTACCTCTGCCGGAGAAGTCATCACTCAGGTCAAAACCCTTTCTGCTCCAGGTGGCAGCGCCACCGACCCTTGGCAGCTCCATTTCTCGGTTCGCGATACCGGCATCGGTATCCCGGTTGACCGCCTCGCTCGCTTGTTTAAGTCTTTCAGCCAGGGCGACGCTTCAACGGCCCGGCAGTTCGGCGGAACGGGGCTCGGCCTGGCTATCAGCAAAAGGTTGGTCGAACTCATGGGCGGGAAAATGTGGGTCGAAAGCGTGCCGGGCAAAGGGTCCACGTTCCATTTTACCCTGCCGCTGTGCGCGGCGGCCGAAACTTCAACGGCGAGCATCGACAGCCCGCAGAATCAGCTCAACGGCCTGCGCTTGCTGGTAGTTGATGATAATCCAACCAACTCGCGCATTTTGACCGTGCAAGCCGCAAAATGGGGCATGGCGCCCCGCGGCACGCAAAGCGCCGCTCAGGCGCTCGAATGGCTGCGCGCGGGGGAATCCTTCGACCTGGCTTTGCTGGATATGCAGATGCCGGGAATGGATGGGCTCATGCTCGCTCATGAAATCCGGACACTCCCGCGATGCGCGTTTCCTCTCGTGCTGCTCACTTCCATGGGAGTCAATACCGACCACCCCGAGTTTGCAGCCTTTGCCGCTTGCCTGACAAAGCCAATCAAGCCCGCGCAACTCCAACAAGTGCTGCTTCGGATCCTGGCCGGTGTCAAACCCTCCCGTCCGCCTGCGCCTGCCGCCAAACTTGATCCGGCCATGGCCCGACGCTTGCCGCTCCGCATGCTTCTGTGCGATGACAACGCCATCAATCAGAAAGTCGCGGTCCGCCTGCTGCAGCAGATGGGTTATCGCGCCGACCTTGCTGCAAATGGTCTCGAGGCCGTCGCGGCTTTCGAGCGCCAGCCCTACGATCTGATCTTCATGGACATCATGATGCCGGAAATGGGCGGCCTGGAAGCTACCCGTGCCATTCGCGAACGCGAGCAGAGTTCGAATTCAAAATCGCACGTGATCATTGTGGCGATGACCGCCAATGCGATGCAAGGCGACCGCGAGAAATGTCTTGCCGCGGGCATGGACGATTATATCGCCAAGCCTGTACGGCTGGAAGACGTCCGCGCCATCATCGAACGCTGGGGCGCGATTGTCAGTGCCAGTGCCAGCCAACCGATTACTCAGCCCGAGGCGGTTGCGTCCGTCCCGTCTGTTCCAGTGCCGATGAACTCGCCGTCAGCCCTGGCTACCCCTGCAGCCCCTTTGCCCGAGACGCCTTCTGCAGTGGCCGCCCTGCCATCGGCAAACCCGGACTTGGAACCTCCCGTCGAATTGGAGCGTTTATTGGATTTCACTGACGGCAGTCTTGAAAACTTGCGCGAACTGATCACCCTGTATCTGACCCAAACTACCGAGCAGCTGGAACAACTCGAAGCTGCCGTCGCCGCCCGAAATGCAGGCGATGTGCGCCGCCTCGCCCATAGCTGCGCCGGCGCCAGTTCCACTTGCGGCATGAAGCGCCTCACCACCATGCTCCGCGAGCTCGAACGCCAGGGCCTGGAAGGTAAGCTCACTACTGCGCCGCAACTTTCCGTTGACGCCAATCGCGAATTTGAACGCATACGCGCTTATCTGCAGAACTATCTTGCCAGCCACTCGGAACTCGCCGCTCAATCCTAGCCATGACCAAGATCCTCATCATTGAAGACGACCAAATCGTGGCGAATATCTACCGCAATAAGCTGTCGGTGGAGGGGTATAAGGTCGAAACCGCCGGTGATGGCGAGGCGGGACTGGCAATGATCCAGCAATTCAAACCAGATGCCGTCATCCTTGATTTGATGATGCCGAAGCTCTCCGGTGTCGAAGTGATGAAGCGCGTAAGAGCCCTTCCGGAGTTTAAGAGTCTTCCGATCGTTGTCTTTTCGAATACTTATTTGACGAATATGGTGCAGCAGGCCTGGAAGGCCGGCGCCACCAAATGCCTTTCCAAGTCCACCTGCTCTCCCAGACAATTGCTTGATATTATTAGCGGGATTGTTGGGCCGGCGGGGACAGATGGCCGTGTGGTCGCCCCGGAACCAGCAGCCACGGTTGTCGAATCCTCGAATTCGGGCTCGGGCCATGCACAGCCTGCTGCTTCCGCCAATGGTCTTTCAAACGGTTCCGTTGCACAGGTCGCCGACCAATCTCCGGCCGCTCTCCGCAAGTCGCTCCTTGAGAATTTTCCTGCCACCCTCAGCTCCCTGCGAGCATTGCTTCAGGCCCTAATCAAGGCCAGCGGCGATGATGCTCGCCTCAAGCAACTCGATGAGATTCGACAGCGCGTTCATGTCCTTGCCGGTAATGCTGCCGTTACCGATCTACATTTAATCGCCACGGTTTCCGATGCGCTCGAGGCCCTCTTGCAGGAATTGCACGATAATCCCAAGAGCCTTAACGCTTCTACTCTGCGAACGGTCGCCGGCGCTATCGATTTCCTTGCATCTTTGGTCGAACAGGGCCGGCCAATTGTTCGCCAGGAGATTCCTTCCGCGAAAATCCTCGTCGTGGATGACGAACCTATCTCGCGCCGGGCCATTCTTACGGCCCTGGAACGCGCCAAACTCAAGGCCAACGCCGTGGACGATCCGCAAACCGCCTATACTCTGCTCTCGGGTGGCAAATACGATCTGGTCTTCCTGGATATCGATATGCCCGGCATGAATGGCCATGAGCTTTGCTCCAAGATGCGCGCCCTCCCCGCTCATCAAAAAACGCCGGTTATCTTTGTGACGGGTCTCAACGGCTTTGAGGCCCGCACCTCCTCCATGATGAGCGGCGGCAGCGATTTCATTGCCAAGCCCTTCGTTTTCCTCGAACTCACGGTCAAAGCCCTGGTTCATATCCTGCAGGCGCATATCGAAAAACAGCGCTCAACCCATTCTTTGCTGCCCGCCTGATCGATAAGGACGCTATTCTGGGCGAATTGGTAGGGACGCCGTTCTCGGCGTCCCATTCTCATGATTCGTGAGATAGCATCCGGATTATTTGGTAAGGCCGTCCTCGGAGCCCCTATCGGAAGCAGTGTTTTTGAGCCAGCTTTGACATTCCATTCGCCCCTCACTACTGTTTGCCCATGGAATCGCTTCATGCGCCCTGGCGCATCGAATATATCCTCGCGCCCAAACCTGCCCGCGCCGAGAGCCTTTTTAGCCAGATTGCTCAGTCCAATGACGATGAAGCGAACCTAGTGATCACACGCGATCGCAGTTGCTATGCTCTGCTCAATGCCTACCCCTATACCGGCGGCCATCTCATGGTTGTGCCCTACAAACAGGTCCGCGATTTGAACGGATTGACCGATGGAGAGCTTGCCGATCTGCTGATTCTTACTCGGCGTTGCCAAAACGCTCTGACGAGGGTGATGAAGCCGGAAGGATTCAATATCGGCATCAACCTTGGCAAAGTTGCCGGCGCTGGAATTCTCGAGCATCTGCACATTCACATTGTGCCACGCTGGCAGGGCGATACCAACTTCATGCCGGTTCTGGCCGGCACAACCGTCGTGCCACAGGCGCTCCGTGAACTCGCCACTCAATTGCGCGCCGCTCTCGCTCAGGAATAGTTGTGGTGTAACCTCCTTTAGTCCGTGCGCGCCGAAACTCTCCACTCGAAAATACTGCCGAGCGCGAGCGGTCCCCGCTCGCAGCGGCCAGGAAGGGTGCTCGAGCAGAGCCTGCAACCTGGTACCCGTCGCGTTGCAGCTCAACACCACCATTTCCCAACGCGTTACAAGATCTGTTAAATGCCGGCCGAAACTCTCCATTTCGAAAACGCTCGCCTCGCGCAGCAGCTTTATAATAACGACCCGCGTAACCTTCAGGCCCTGGAACACCAACTCGGCGTGCATGCCACCTCCCGTGAAGGCTGGATCAAGCTCGAAGGCGAGGCCGACGCCCTCGAACGCGCCAAGCAACTATTCCTGATGCTTGAAAAATCGCTGCAGGCTGGGACGCCAGTCCGCCAGCGCGAGTTCACTCAGGCGCTCAATATCGTCAAGCAGGAAGGCGTTGCCATGCTTAGGGAAGTCATGTCCGACCGCATTCAGACTTCCGACAAAAAGCCAACCGTCACGGCCAAGACCGTCGGCCAGAAAAAGTACATCGATGCCATCCGCCACCACGACGTGACTATCGGGGTCGGGCCCGCGGGCACAGGCAAAACCTATCTCGCCGTCGCCATGGCCCTCGCTGCCTTGCGCGAGGGCCGCGTCTCACGAATCATCCTGACCCGGCCTGCCGTCGAGGCCGGCGAAGCGCTCGGTTTCCTGCCGGGCGATCTTTACGAGAAAATCATGCCGTACTTGCGTCCACTGCACGACGCGCTGCATGACATGCTCCCGGCGGAAGAAATCCAAAAAGCAACGGAACGGGGTGTTATTGAGATTGCGCCGCTCGCCTATATGCGCGGTCGCACTCTCAACCATGCGTTCATCATCCTCGACGAAGCCCAGAATTCCACCGCCGAGCAGATGTTCATGTTTCTGACCCGGCTCGGCATCAACTCCAAAGCGGTCATCACCGGCGACGAAACCCAAATCGACCTGCCGCCACACAAACATTCCGGATTGCTCGAAGCGCACCGCGTGCTTAAACACATCGAGGGCATTGCGGTGATCGAATTCACGCGCCGCGATGTTGTCCGCCATGCGCTTGTCCAGCGCATCATCGCCGCCTATGAAGAGCACCGCGGTAAATCGCGCGGTCCCCGCTCTCAGGAGGAGGAATAATTGAAACGCGTCCCTCCGCGTCGTCCTCCTCCTCGTTCTCGTCCTCGTTCTCGTTCTCGTCCTCGTTCTCGTCCTCGTTCTCGAAATCCCCGCCCCACGCGCACCATTCAGTTTCAGAATCGGCATCATGCTTTCTCAGTCAACTTGCGTCGCCTGCGGCCCATTGTCCGGTCTCTCGTAGACCAACTCAGGCCGGACGCCAAAATCGATCTCGCCATTTGCCTCACCGACGCCGATGAAATCACGCAGCTCAACGAAATGTTCGTTAAGCACAAGGGTGCCACCGATGTCATTACGTTCGATTATTCCGAACCGTCATTGGGCCAGTCTCAACCCAACCCCTTGCATGCCGAGATCTTTATTTGTCTCGATGAAGCCCTCCGCCAGGCTCGCCGATTCCGCACAACCTGGCAAAGCGAACTGGTCCGCTACCTCGTCCATGGCGTTCTGCACCTTTCGGGCTTTGACGACCGCGCGCCCGCTCGCCGACGTCAAATGAAACGCGCCGAAGACCGGTGGGTCCGCCAACTGTCAGAATTGGTCCCCTTGGAGAAACTGGCCGAAAGACATTGATGCCTCTCTCAGCTTTCTGAACCTTTGCGTCCTGATACGGCAAATACTCATTCCTTGGTTACTCCGTTGCTCGCTCCTGCTTGAGATCACACTCGAGACTTTGCAGCGCCGCCCGCAGATACCCCAGCGCATAGGCCATGCCGGCGTGCCAGGGCGCGGCGCAGCTCATTTGCGGCGTATGGTCCGGAATTAACACGCCGTCAAATTGGTTCTTTTTCAGAATCCTTAAAACCTGCAGCATGTCGATCTCGCCGTCATCCACGAATGTTTCCCGATATGAAGGAACCTTTCCGGTGATGTTCCGGAAATGCACGTAGGCGAGTTTGCCTTGGCGGCTGTATTGCTCCACTGCGCCAAAGAGATCGCCTTCCGTCATTTCCGCCAGAGTTCCCAGGCAGAATTCAAGCGCATTGGCTGGACTCGGATTCAAATCGATTACCCGTTGATACATTTGTGGTTGGTAAACCAGCCGCGGCTGACCGCGCATCGTCGTCATCGGCGGGTCGTCCGGGTGCAACGCAAGTTTCACCCCGGCGCTTTCGGCTACGGGAAGAACCGCATCGAGAAATCCCTCGAACCGTCGCCACAATTCATCATGCGTGACCGATGGCAAAGTTCCCGCCGGCGCGTTCTTGTCGTAGACCATATTCCAGACCATTCCGTTAGGCATCGGCGTTTCAAGCGGACCTTCCATGCCGACCGATACCGCGCCGCCTCGAGCAAAAGACCCGGTTATGCGCCCACAAACGCCAGCGATACTGAAATTGTAGCCGATGATCGGAATGCCGGCCTCGCCCACGTGGCGAATGAGTGTTTTTACGTTTTCGAGTTGCGCTTGCTTTTTTGGCCCGTCCAGCAGCACATCATGCCAGTGCGCGGGGTCAAAATTCTCGATCGCCTCGATTCTCAGGTCCTCTTGCGCGGCTGCCCGTTGAATGTCCTGTAGCTCGGAAACGGTCCACAGTTGGTTCGGATCGCCCGCGTGGCCCCAACCCTGCTCCATGCCAGTGGGTTGATTGTCCTGGTGCGCTCCGCCCTTGAAGTAATCCACCAAATGAATGACCAGATGCGTCGCCCCCGCCTGGCGCGCAAACTGATAATTCTCGCGCGTCAGCATGTGACGGTAGAGACCGAGGCCGACTTTCATGCGCGCAGTACCCGCAAAATTGCCTTTGCCGCAGTGAACCGCTCAGCTCGACGCATTTGCTTCGATCTTTGCAGGTTCGAGCTTCGGCGCCAGCAAATGCATAATCAACAGCGCGGTGATATACGCCAGGCTTGCCGCCAGGAAGGTTACAAAGTAATTGCCTGGCTCTCCGCGAGCGATTGCCGCGTCGCGCAGTCGACCGACGATTATGAATAAAGCAATGGCGCCAACTGACCCGGCAAAACCGCCAAAACCCGTTACCGAGCCAATAATGCGGCGAGGAAACATGTCGCCCGCCAGGCTAAAAATGTTTGCCGACCAGGCCTGGTGAGCGGACGCGGCCAGGGTTATCAGGCCCACCGCAACCCATTGATTTGTGGTAACGGTAGCGAATACCACCGGAAGCACGCACACCGCGCAGATGAGAAACGTCGTTTTCCTCGCTTTGTTCACCGTCCATCCAATCTTCATGAAATGTCCTGAAAGCCATCCACCGGCAATGCTTCCGACGGAGGCCATAATGTAAATGATGGCCACCGGCAAACTTCGTGATTTGAGACTCAGGCCAAATCGGTCGGCAAAAAAATACGGCGCTCCGACCAGGTAAAACCACCAGAAACAATCAGTCATGAGTTTTCCGACCGCAAAAGCCCACGCTTGTCGATGTGGAAAGAGCTTGCGCCAGGGGATCTTCACAGTCGGTTCCGGGGGATCGCTGTTAATTAGCGCCAATTCGGCCGCAGATACGCGAGGATGGTCCTGTGGTCGGCGGTAGACGAGCAACCACGCCGCAATCCAGGTAATGTCGAAAATGGCAGTGACCAGAAAAGCTCCACGCCATCCCAGCACATGTCCGCCCAGGGTGATACCGGTAAAGGTTGAGACTACGAACGGCAATCCGAACGGCACCAGCACGCCACCGATATTCGACCCGCAATTGAAAATGCCGGTCGCCAGTGCTCGCTCGCGTTTCGGAAACCATTCCGCCGTGGTTTTGATTGCCGCGGGGAAGTTGCCGCCTTCACCCAACCCGAGCAGAATTCGCACAACAAAAAAGCCTGCCACTGTGCTCACCAGCGCGTGGCTCATAGACGCCAAACCCCAAAAAGCGCACGCCAGCGTAAAACCCCAGCGCAGCCCCAGTACATCCATCAATCTTCCCGCCAATAACAAACTAACTGCATAGGCTGCGTTGAAAGCCACCGTCATGTACCAGTACTCGCCCTGCGTCCAACCGATCTCTTTCTGCAGCTCAGGCGCCAAATTGCCAAATACCCCGCGGTCGATGTAGTTGGCCGTCGTGACCCAGAAGAGCAGGGCGCAAATTACCCAGCGATAATTTGAGGTCGTGGGTGCTGCGGCGGCGGACACGGGTTGAACGCGTTCCGAATTCAGCGCATCAGACATGGCGGGCAGTCTGACAACGGCAAGCTCCCGCCGTCAAGCCTGCGGCGCTGCGGTAAATTTTACGTAGCGCAGGCCTTGGTACCCGTCCGGCAGGACCCTGCCGTATCGCAGGTTTCCAACCTGCGAACGCCGCTTAGGGCGCTTGTGCCCCCTGCCGACTGGAAGTCGGCGATACAGCAGGCTCGGAGGCCTGCACTACAGCAGGTGTAGGTTCGAGTCACGCAGTCACGTAATCTGTGGGCCAACTTTTGTTTGTTCCTTTTGCATGGACAGTCCGCATTCGAAATACGCATCCTTCGATAGTGTCTTTCGAGCCGCAAAGGGATGCTCTTCTGGACGGGAATCAACCCCGTCCTGCTTTGCTGCACGAGATATTCGAACAGCAAGCTGCGGCCCACCCGGATGCTATCGCCGTAAGCTTTGCGCGACAGCAACTGACCTATCGTGAAGTCGATGACCGGGCCAATCAACTTGCGCGTTTTCTCCAGGACCACGGCGTGTCGCGCGGCGATGCTGTAGCGCTCTGGTTACCGCGTTCAGTCGAGGTATATATTGCGCTCCTCGGAATCCTCAAAGCCGGTGCGGCGTACGTCCCTCTCGATCCTGATTATCCAATTGATCGCGTTCATTTCATTCTGAGCGATTCGCAGGCGAGGGCCGTCGTGACCGTGCGGTCGTTTGCGGAACGTCTGTCGCCAGCAGGCAACTTTGAAAGGGCAGGGCGCGTTTCGGGCAAAAATCAAAGCATCGTTTCGCCGCCGCAGGTCGTCTGCCTGGACGATCAACCCAGCCCGTTGCTCTCATTCTCGAGCACCAAGCCGCTCTTATCCGAAATCAATTCGACGGACCTTTGTTATATCATCTACACTTCCGGCACCACCGGTCGGCCAAAAGGCGTCCAAATCGAACACCACAGTGTTTGCCACCTCGTGCGTGCAGAAGCCGATATTTTTCAGCTGAAGCCAAACGATCGGGTATACCAGGGATTCTCGATCGCATTCGACGCTTCCGTGGAAGAGATTTGGCTCGCGTTCCTTGCCGGCGCGACCCTCGTGGCTGCTACCGACGAAATGGTTAGGTCCGGACCGGCACTATCGCGATTGCTAACGGACGCCGGCATAACCGTCCTGTCCTGTGTCCCCACGCTTCTCGCCATGACTGAAGGCGATATCCCATCGCTCCGGCTGCTTATCCTAGGCGGGGAAGCTTGCCCCGCAGACCTGGTGAAGCGCTGGTGGCGGCCCGACCGGCGTGTGGTGAATACCTATGGACCTACGGAAGCTACGGTCATCGCTACCTTTGCCGACTGCCATCCCGACAAACCTGTAACCATTGGCCGCCCGCTCCTGGGCTATAGCGCCTGTTTACTCGATGAGCACCTCCAGCCAGTCCTGGAAGGGAAGCCAGGCGAGCTTTGCCTCGGCGGACTCGGCCTCGCCCGAGGTTATCTTGACCGCCCGGAATTGACCGCGCAAAAGTTTATCAATGTAGTGCCGCATGAGCCTTTACCGGGGCCGATTTCTTTCCAAATATCTCGTGACTTTCCGAGCCTCGAAGTCCTGCCCTCCGGCAAAAGTCCTGCGGCATTCGGTGGAACACCAGGTTCGCGACAGACCCAGCGCCTCTATCGAACCGGTGATCTTGCCCGCTGGACGCCTGAAGGTGAATTGGAATTCCTGGGCCGCCTGGATGGACAGGTGAAGATTCGTGGATTTAGGGTGGAACTAGCGGAAATCGAAGCCGTTTTGCTCGAATCTCCTGGTGTGCAAGCTGCCGCGGTCGCTCTGCGCGAGGACATCCCGGGACTCCAACAACTCGTCGCTTATATTGTCCCGCCCGCATCAACGAAACCCGATCATAAAACTTTACGCGATGTTCTTCGCGCCAGGCTCCCGGCATACATGGTTCCGGCTTCGTTCGAGACCGTGGCTTCTCTGCCGACCCTGCCCAGCGGCAAGGTCGATCGCAACAGTCTTCCTGCCCCAAGCGCCTTCCCACTCGAGATAGAGCGCGACGTTGTAATTCCTTCCACAGAAGCCGAGCGGCAACTTACCGCGGCCTGGGGAAGACTGTTTTCGCCATTGCCGGTTTCAGTCACAGCTGATTTCTTTCTCGACCTGGGTGGGCATTCGCTTCTGGCCGCGCGCCTCGTTTCGGAGTTGCGCCGGACCGAGACCTTTGCGCGCATCTCGATGTTGGACGTTTATCGAAATCCGACCGTTCGCTCCCTGGCTGCCGAATTTGAGAAGCACGAGGAACCTGCGAATGCCGGGGTCAGTTACGGTTCCGCAGCAGCAGCGCCGAGTTCCCATTCCTCGGTATCGTCCTGGTGCCATTTCCTGTGCGGCGCAGCGCAGGCCATCAGTCTTCTGTTCATCTTGAGCTTCTTTGCCCTGCAGTGGCTGGCACCTTATCTGACTTACACGGTCCTCGTTGAGGAAGATTTGGATTACCTTCCATCCATCCTCGGTGCGTTCGCCAGCTTGATCGCGTTTTATCCCGTTATGTTGGCGATCCCGATATTGGTGAAGTGGCTCGTGATTGGACGCTACCGGCCAGGGAAATATCCGCTCTGGGGCCTCTATTATTTTCGTTGGTGGCTGGTGACTACAATCGAGGCTGCGGTACCCGTATCGTATCTATCAGGAACACCACTGCTGAATATTTACCTCCGGCTCATGGGCGCCCGCATCGGCCGCAACGTCCATCTCGCATCCGATAACTTCGCCATCTATGACCTTTTGTCGATTGGCGACGATACCAGCATCAATGTTGATTCCAACCTCCTCGGCTATACTGTCGAGGACGGTTTTCTAAAGATCGGGACGATCTCCATCGGCAAGAATTGCTTCATCGGCGCGCGCGCGGCTATGCGCGAAGACACAACCCTGGAGGATGACGCAGCGCTCGAAGATCTTTCCTTGCTGTCGCGTGGACTCAAAATCCCTGCGGGCGAAATTTGGGCCGGGTCGCCGGCCCGTGAGATAACCGCGCCTTCGAAACCAGAGCCGCAACCGCGCCCAAAGCCCTCCACCTTGCGGCGGTTCGGTTTTGGCGTTCTACACGGGATTGGTCTCCTCATCTTTCCTGTGCTCGTCGTTGCCGCTTTGTTCCCAGGGATCGTCGCAATGAACAAACTAAACTACATCGATCCCTATTATTGGTACTTATTCCTGTCGCCGCTGGTCGGCGTGTCGTTTGTTGTGCTTCTGGCACTGGAGATCGCCGTGCTCAAATGGGCGCTCTTGGGGAAAGTCCAGCCCGGCCGACACCGGCTGCATACCCTGTATTATTTACGGAAATGGTTTGTCGCCCAAACGCTGGACCTCAGCCTCGACATTCTCGGTCCACTCTACGCCTCCATTTACTTGTCGCCGTGGTACAAATTACTCGGCGCTCGACTCGGTTCCGGTGCGGAGGTCTCCACGGCCTCCTTCATATCACCGGATCTGCTGGAAATTGGCGATGAGAGCTTTGTCGCGGATAACGTCTCGCTGGGAGCCCCTCGAATTCGCGACGGCTGGATGACGTTGGATCGCAGCCAAATTGGCAAGCGCTCCTTCATCGGCAACAGCGCGCTGCTGCCACCCGGAACCGTCATCGGGGATGAAGTCCTCATTGGATGCCTGACCGCTCCACCGACGAAGCCGGCTGACGCTTTGCGCGTCGACAGCGCATGGCTGGGTTCTCCCGCCGTGTTCCTACCGCAGCGACAAAAGAGCACCGCATTCGGACGCGAAACGACATTTCAACCTACCGCGAAACTGCGGGCCCAGCGGGCGGCAATCGAATTTGTCCGGGTCATCGCGCCCGCGACTGGGTTTATCGTGTTATTGAGTCTCATGTTCTCGGTCCTGCTTTTGCTGCACGATTCATACAGCTTGCTGCAGACGCTGTTGTTCTTCCCTCCGCTCTATCTGGGCTGTGGCCTCGCGGCAGTAATGTTCACGATTGCATCCAAATGGCTCCTCGTCGGCCGCTATGAGCCTAGCGAGAAACCGCTCTGGAGCACGTTTGTTTGGCGTAACGAACTTCTCAACGCCCTGCACGAGCACCTGGCTGAGCCGTTCCTGGTCGGTTCGCTCACGGGCACGCCCTTCGTCTGCTGGTACTTTCGCCTGTTGGGCGCCCGAATCGGCAGGCGCGTTTACATGGAAACCACTGATCTCAGCGAGTTTGACCTGGCCGCAATCGGTGATGAAGCGGCGCTCAATTCCGATTGCACGATCCAAACGCACCTGTTTGAGGACCGAGTAATGAAGATGTCGTACGTACGGATTGGGCCGCGTTGCCATGTCGGCGCCGGGACGTTGGTGCTGTACGATACCTGCATGGAAGAGGGTTCCTCGCTCGATGATCTGTCGCTGCTGATGAAAGGCGAAACCTTACCGGCCAATACCCATTGGCAGGGCAGCCCGGCGCGTGCCGGTTCCTGATTCTCAACTCAACGCCGTCCAAATAGCTTCTTTTTGCATCGCTGGTGATCGCCACGACCGCAGGGCGGTAAAATTGCTCGCAGCAGTCAATCGCTTTGCCGATCCGTTAGAAAGTTCAAAAAACTCATAGGCACGTCATTCGCTTTATTCTATCACATTAATTGAAAAATCGTATTAGGCTAACTTGGCTGGCAAGCGCATACTTAAGGATACCCGGCCCGGCAAGAGCCCGGCCACCCAACAGAACAACGATTATGTCGGTCGCTTTGACGAAACATCGCAAGCTCCTCGCTTGGGTCGAGGAAATGTCGCAACTTTGCCAACCCGCGCGCGTCCATTGGTGCGACGGTTCCCAAACTGAATTTGACAGCCTCTGCGACCAGATGGTGCAGGCGGGCACGTTCACTCGCTTGAATCAATCCAAGCGCCCCGGCTGCTTCCTGGCGCGTTCGCATCCGAGCGATGTGGCTCGCGTCGAGGACCGCACCTATATTTGTTCTCGGACCAAAGAAGAAGCGGGGCCTACTAACAATTGGGCTGATCCCGTCGAAATGAAACAGAAACTGGTTGGGATGTTTCGTGGCGCGATGGCTGGCCGCGTGATGTATGTGGTTCCGTTCGTCATGGGGCCGCTCGATTCCCCGATCGCGAAGGTCGGCATCGAGATTACTGATTCGCCATATGTCGTGGTCAACATGCGGATTACGACCCGGATGGGTAAGGTAGCACTCGACAAGCTCGCAGCCGATGGCGAATACGTTCCCTGCCTGCACTCGGTTGGCGCGCCCCTCAAACTCGGTCAGGCGGATGTTCCCTGGCCCTGCGAACCTGATCCGAAAAACAAATACATCGTACACTTTCCCGAAGATCCTTCCATATGGTCTTACGGCTCCGGCTACGGCGGCAACGCGTTACTGGGCAAAAAATGCCTGGCTCTGCGCATCGCTTCGACCGTTGCCAAATGCGAAGGCTGGCTGGCCGAGCACATGTTGATCCTGGCGCTAACCTCGCCTCAGGGCAAAACTCATTACCTTGCCGGTGCCTTTCCGAGCGCCTGCGGCAAGACCAATCTCGCGATGTTGCGGCCTTCGCTACTGGGCTGGTCGGTGCGCTGCGTGGGCGACGATATTGCCTGGATCCGCGTGGGAAAAGACGGGCGGCTCTACGCCATGAACCCGGAGATGGGCTTCTTTGGCGTCGCACCGGGCACCTCGACAAAGAGCAATCCGAACGCGATGGAGACGATCGGGCGCAATACGATTTTCACAAACGTTGTCCTTACGCCGGATGGCGACGTTTGGTGGGAGGATATGGGAATGCCTGCTCCGACCCGCGGTATTGACTGGGAAGGCAAGGAATGGACGCCGGATTCCGGTCGCAAAGGCGCGCATCCCAATGCGCGGTTCACGGCTCCTGCAGCTCAGTGCCCGGTCATTGATCCGCAATGGCAGAATCCGGAAGGGGTGCCGCTATCCGCAATCCTGTTCGGTGGCCGCCGCGCTTCGACCGTGCCGTTAGTGGCCGAGGCTTTTGACTGGGAACACGGCGTGTTCATGGGTGCTTCAGCCGGATCGGAAACGACGGCGGCCGCACTGGGCAAAGCGGGCGTCTTGCGTCGCGATCCTTTCGCCATGCTACCGTTCTGTGGCTACAATTTGGCGGATTACCTGGCTCATTGGTTGTCCTTTGCTAAGCGCACGGACCGCGCCAAGTTGCCGAAGGTTTTCTTCGTCAATTGGTTTCGCAAAAGCCCCGAGGGCAAATGGCTCTGGCCTGGTTATGGCGAGAACAGCCGGGTCCTCAAATGGGTTTGCGAGCGTGTCGAAGGCACGGCCCAGGCGAGCACTACACCCATTGGCTCGCTGCCCACACCGGAAACTCTCGATGTAAAAGGATTAAACATCAGCGACGCGGATCTGCAGACGCTTTTGCGCGTCGACCTCGCGCTCTGGAAAAAGGAAGCCGAGGACGCCAACCGTTATTTCGATCAGTTTGGCGATAAACTGCCGGCTGCCATGAAGCACCAGCTCAGCGAATTATCGCGTCGGCTTGACGCGGCCGCACATCAGCAGGTCCAGCCTGAGCTGGGTCGCGCCGCCGTGTCCCAAGCTGCCTGATTAGATTAGTGGTAGAGCGGAGAGAGAGAGCGGCCCAATCGGGCCGCTCCTTTGCATCCTGGGCGTTATATTTGTAAAAGGAGCGGGCGTGCCGCACCTTTTGCCGACACCAAAGATGAACAACCTGGTTTGGGGACAACGCGCCGCCGAGATTTGGGAAGAGGCAACTTTTCTGCGCAAATGGGGTTTTATTGGCGTTTTGATTGGAGTGGGAGCAGGGCTGGGGGCTCTGGCCCTTATATACTGCATCCACTTCGTAAACCGAGTCGTGCTGACACCGATTGTTGGATACACGCCACCCATGCCCGGCGGTGAGGGCGGCTCTGGCCAATACGTTTTTCAGATGGCGCGCCCGTGGCTGCTGCCGTTGGTGACCGGCGCAGTCGGTCTGCTGGGTGGTTTTCTAACGTGGAGATTTGCGCCGGAGACGGCTGGCATTGGGACCAACGCAGCTATCCGCGCGTTTCACCAAAACGCGAAACTCAAATTCCCAACGGCTATTTTTAAACTGATCACTTCTGCCCTTACGATCGGAGGTGGTCTGGCCTCCGGTCGCGAGGGTCCCATTGCCCAGATTGGCGCCGCGACGGGTGCCAGCATCGCGGACCGGCTAAAGCTCACCGCCCGCGAGCGTAACTTTGCCCTGGCCGCCGGATTGGGCGCCGGCATCGCAGCGATTTTCAAGGCACCATTGGCAGGAGCAATTATTTCCGCGGAGATTTTCTACACCGAAGATTTCGAGGTGGAAGCGCTGGTCCCTGGCCTGATCGCGTCGGTGATCGGCTATACCATCGTAGGCGGCGTAGAGGGATTCCAACCTGTATTCAGGCTGCCCGCCGCGAATGTGCAATTCGAAAACCCGCTCTCCTTGTTGCTGTACGCCGCGCTGGGCGCCGGTTGCGGGCTCCTGGCTCGGTTGTTGATTGGCACTTATTGGCGGACCGAACTTTTCTTCAAACGGTTTCCGCTTTGGCTGGCGGCGGCGATCGGTGGAACCGCAACAGGTCTGATCGGTTTATTCGTTCCATCTGTGATCGGCACAGGCTATGGCTGGGCGCAGCTTGCCATCACCCAAAATGCGAGTCTGCTGTCGCCCTGGATGTTGTTGCCCGCAGCAGTGGCGGAAATCGTGGCGGCATCGCTGACGCTGGGTTCGGGCAATTCGGGCGGCATCTTCGGTCCCTGTGTGGTGACGGGCGGCATGTTCGGCGGGGCGTTCGGTTACGCGGCGAACTACTTGTTCCCTTCCGTGGAGCCGCACCCGGGCAACTTTGCGATTGTCGGCATGATGGCCTTTTTCGCAGCGGCGGCCAAAGCGCCGATTTCAACCATCATCATGATCTCGGAAATGACCGGCGGCTATGGGTTGCTGGCACCCGCGATGTTTGCCGTGGTGACCGCTTTTATCCTGTCGGGGAAGAAGACAATCTTCCCGGCGCAGGTCGGCAGCCGGCTTGACTCGCCGTTCCACATGGATGAATTCGAACCGATTGCCTTGCGACGAGTAAAAGTGGCGGATGTTATGATTCACCTGCCGGTGTATGTGAACGTAAACGCATCCGTGGCGGAGGCCGTAACTCTGATGGGAGATTATGGATTGGCCAGTCTGCCGGTTGTCGAGCAGAACCGGCTCCGTGGCCGGGTTACTCTGCTGGCAACCCATCGAATTCCCGAAGAGCAAAGGCGCATCATAGCGGTGCGGGATCTGGTCTCGCCCGATCGCGCGGTGGCGTATCCGGACGAGGATCTTTTTACCATCCTCAAACGGTATGCCGCGCAAGATGTCGGCAATCTACCGGTCGTGATGCGCGAGAACCCGGACTGCCCGGTTGGGCTGGTGACGCGCTCTGGGTTGTGGTCGGCTTTGGAAACAGCCAGGGAAAACTTAGCCGGCGAGAGCAGGGGAACTGAGAAACGGTAGTTTTAAGCCATGACGATTCAATTGAAAGGGACCGCGCCCGCCTGGGGCGCAGCGGTTGGCGCCTTCGCCAAACGCATTCCCGCTTCGTCATTCCTACTCACTATTTGGTAAGCTTGGGCCGAGACGGACCAACCGGCGAGGGCGCCGGTTGGCAGCGCCCGAGCGGGGGCGCTCCCGAAGACTACTGCATCGTTCCGGTTTAAGTGTTTCCGGCATCAATCGTTCGTTCATTCATTAACGCCGGGACGATGAGCCGGTTGGTTCCCTGAGCAGTTTGAAACCTTCTTGTTACAAAACCCTTACAAAAATGTAATGCCTTTTTGTGCAACAAAATATCAGGTGAGGTGTCTGTTGAGTATATGGAAACTGCCGAAACCGACCGCCTGCACCATTTGAGGGAAGGCCAGCTCTGGAAGGTCGAGCATGGCTATGTTTACATTGTTGAACTGGGGAAACGTCTCATCCATTACAAAATGTTACGGCAACCCAACATCCGAACCACCGTGACCCAGATGATCCGCATTGAGGCCTTGCTCAATTATTTGAGGCAGAGCGAAGCCCAATTGGTCGGCAACGACCTGGGCGCGACACAAACGGCTGCTTTCGCAGCTTGACTGATTAAGAACCTATGAGGAACCGAGCTGCTGAAGAGCCAATTCAACGTCCGTTAACCAAAGGCCAGGTCTGGCGCACGCGCGCCGCCGAAATCCAGATCCTGGGCCTCGCGAATCAATTCGTCCATTACACCGTCACGGCCTGTATTGGCCCGCGGCGCACAACCGCTCAGGTTAGCGGCATCGAACCAATGGCAAATTACCTGAAGTTAACTCGCGCGCGCTTGCTTAACCCGGTCGCGCGGTTACGTTCCAAAGGGTTTGAATATGAAAGCGCTTCGCGGCCTGTTACCTCTCGCTCTCCTCGCGGTGTGCTCATGCCGGCCTGACTTGCTTAACGCCGCAAATACGGCTTCGACCAACTCGCTCGTGGAGGGAAACACGAGGTTTGCTTGCGATCTCTACGCCCGGCTCAAGACCAGCCCGGGAAACCTATTCTTTTCGCCTTACAGCATCTCGACTTGTCTTGCGATGGCTTATGCCGGCGCGCGCGGCAGCACCGAAGCGCAAATGGCGCAAGTGCTGCACTTCCCCGGGGGCACGCTGCAGTCCTCCTTTGCCGGTCTTCAGGCGCAACTCCAAAATGCACAAAAGCAAAAAGGAATCGAGCTCGACATTGCTAACGGCCTCTGGTCGCAGCAGGACCATCCATTCCTGCCAGAGTTTCTAAATGTGGCGCGTCAGGAGTACGGTGCGACTCTCAACATGGTTGATTTTGGCCGCAGAGCCGAATCCGCGACGCGCGAGATTAATAATTGGGTGGCGCAGAAAACCCGCAACAAAATCCAGAACATTATTGCTCCGGGCGCTATCAATGGCTCTACGCGCCTGGTTTTAGCAAATGCCATTTATTTTAAAGGGGCCTGGGCTGTTCCTTTCCAGAAAAGTGCCACTCGCCCTCAGCTTTTCCACCTGTCCGCTGGCCACCGGGTCAATGCGCCGTTCATGACCCACGTGGATACCGTAAAGTACTTCGAGAACGGAGATTTGCAGGGTGTTGGGCTGCCTTATGCAGGCGAGGAACTCAGTATGCTGATTCTATTGCCTCGGGAAGCTGATGGGTGCTCAAGGCTCGAGAATTCTCTGCAACCGCCCTTGCTCGAGACCTGGCTGACGCAGATGCAGAAGCAAAAGGTCCAGCTTATCATTCCGAGATTCAAACTTGAATCCGGCTTCAGCCTCCAAGGTGTCCTGGCAAACATGGGCATGCCTGAGGCATTCTCGGCGAAAGCGGATTTCTCAGGCATCGATGGGGCGAGGGATCTGTTCATCTCGTCGGTAGCCCATAAAGCGTGGGTTGACGTAAACGAAGAAGGCACGGAAGCTGCCGCTGCCACCACCGCGATTATGGCCGCCACGGCGTTTCACAAACCACCTCCGCCACCGCCCGTGTTCCGGGCGGATCATCCGTTCCTGTTTCTTATCCGGGACACGCGCTCGGGCAGCATACTATTCCTGGGTCGCCTGGCGGAGCCCGGAAGCTAACTGGTCAATTGAAGTTCTGAGCGCAGGCGTTACCGTCGATTAAGACTTGCGGACCGGCTGTTTCCAGACAAGTTGCTCCTCGATATTCTGAGACAGTTTGTACGTCCGGACATGATCCTTCAAGGACGGTCCGACAATGTCGATTTTCTTCAGGTCCGTTTCGCCCATACCAGTCTGGCCGCAATAGTTGAGGTAGCCAATATTGGCAAAATCGATCCCCATTAACTCCGCAGCAACCCGATCCGCGGCCAACCAATCGGGACTGACGACACACACACGTTGCGGGACTGGTGTGCCGCCGGTCGGCCCTTCGCCTTCCATGCCTTCATACCCATCGATTACTGACAAGTGAGGATGGATCTTAGAAGCCAAGGCATAGAGATTGTAGTTGATTCCGCGGAAACCGCCGCCATGAGTAATTGCTTTGTCGTTCCTGGCGCCGGGTTTGGTCTGTGGCCCCCACCGAAACCCTGCGTCCTTGATAGGCGCGCCAACCACCACGTTTTTTAAAGACAGCGTCGCCACCACCCGGTCATGGGTCTTAAACTTCGCTGCCGAAATGATGAAATTGCTTGGGCGGAGCAGCACCTTAGACATCCGGCAGCGGTGCGGGCGAAAATCGTGCTCATCGAAGCAATGCACGATTTCGTACCCTTCCCGATCGAGGTCCATCAGCCTCGCACCGTACTTCGCGGCGAGCCGGTCATAACCATAGTTGGCAAAGCCATCCAGCGTTGGGCCATCGGCAGCGGATTCGGCGATCATCACGTCCTTTTTTCCGATACTTCTGAGGAATTCGAGAATGCCTTCGAGATTTTGCCCGTGGCTGGCGGACAATTGGTTCGCGATCGAGACGTTATTCGGCTTGATAATGACTTGCCGATTGCCAATGGCCGCGGCGATCTCGGGCGCGAATGGTTTGAGGCCCTGGAACGCCAGGTCAGCCCGGTCCGGTCCGGTTGTCAGCGCCACACGAGTTCCTGGCCGTGCTGGTGGAACGGTTTCAGCTCCAAATAACCCGAAGCTGATCCAGGGTGTCGTGATGGCGGCTGCGCCACTCAACAGAGAAGATTTGAGAAACTGCCTTCGGTTGGTTTCCAGGCGCATTTTCATAGTGGTTCCATGGTGTTGCCAGGGAGGGTTATGGAGCAAGCAGGGCAGTGCCATCAATTTTGAGGACAGCTAACCAAAAATTGTAATCAAAAGAACAAAATCGGAGTAGCCTCCCTGGGCGGCTGGTTTAGTTTATAAACAGAATTGCCCGGCCAGAGTGCTCTTGACCCGGTCGGGCCAGAACTTGAGACTATATTAATGCCAGTTCAACCCGCCCATCCAACCGCGCTCACGCGGCCTGCTGCGATCGTGCCAGCCAAAGCGGCCGACACCGATCAAATGGCCAGCAGGGAGCGCTTTATGCGGACCTGCCGCTGCGAAGCAGTGGATCGACCGCCGATCTGGCTGATGCGCCAGGCCGGGCGGGCTTTGCCGGAATATCGGGCGTTGAAGCAGAAACACACGTTTCTGGAACTCGTGCAGACTCCCGAGCTGGCGGCGGAAGTGACACTCCAGCCGATTCGGCGTTTTGGGTTTGATGCTGCGATCCTGTTTAGCGACATACTTGTGATCGCCGAGGGGCTTGGACAAGGATATCAGTTCCGCGAACGCGGAGGGATTGAAATGGATTTCCTCTTGCAATCGCGCACCGATGTGGAGCGATTGGACGTGGAGGCGGTGACCCACCGTTTGCAGTATGTGGCAAAGGCTCTGCCGCTCATCAAATCAGAGTTGGGCGGACGGACAGCCTTGCTGGGCTTTGCGGGTTCACCATGGACATTGGCTAACTTCATGATCGAGGGCGGTGGCGTCAAAGAATACACCAAAGCCAAAGCGCTTTTTTACAACGATCGCAGCACCTTTGAACTCCTCCTGGAGAAATTGACACGGGCCATCAGTTGCTTTCTGCAACTGCAAATTGACGCCGGTGCGGACGCGGTCCAAGTTTTTGATAGTCTCGGCGGAGTGTTGTCCGATGGTGATTTTGGCGCGGCTTCAGCGATCTGGATCAAGCGGATCGTGAGTTCGTTGCACGGCCGGGTGCCGGTGATCGTGTTTGCCAAAGGCGTTCATGGAAACTGGGCCGACCTGGTCGAGACGGGCGCTCAGGTGCTGGGCATCGACTGGAATATTCGGCTGGCCGGCGTCGCGGCCGGGCTGCCCGCGACGGTCGGAGTCCAGGGTAACCTTGATCCCTTCCTGCTGACGACAACACCAGAGGCCGTTTCGTTGGCGACCCGGCGAATTCTGCGCGAGGTAAATGGTCGGCCCGGACACATTTTTAACCTGGGGCACGGCGTGCCGGCGAACGCAAAATTGGAAAACATTGAAGCCTTGGTAAAAACTGTTAGTGAGTCCCGCCTATGACGATGCTCAAAGTCGATCTCGAGCTGGTGAAGAAATATAATGTGGCTGGGCCGCGCTACACTTCCTATCCACCGGCCACCAAGTTTACCGAGGCGCTTAAATGGCCGGAGCTCGCCGAGCGGATTCTTGAAAACAACCGCACAGAACGCGACTTGTCGCTGTATTTCCACATCCCTTTTTGCGAGACGCTCTGCTGGTATTGCGGCTGCACCACGGTGATTACGCTCAATCACGATCAGGGCCAGACCTACAACAGCTATCTCGAAAAAGAAGTGCACCAGATAAGCACGCTGATGAATCCACGGCGCAAAGTGGTGCAACTGCATTGGGGCGGCGGCTCCCCCACCTTTTTGCATCCAGACCAGATTCGGCGACTGGGCGAGATCATTCATCGCCATTTCACCTTCGGGCCGAATCTCGAAGCGGGAGTAGAGATCGATCCGCGCCGGCTAACGCGAGATCATATTGTGGCACTGCGGGAGATTGGCTTTAACCGCGCTTCACTCGGCGTGCAGGACTTCGATCCCAAAGTGCAGGAAGCCGTGCACCGCATCCAACCCCGCGAGATGACTGAACAAGTTCTAGGTTGGGTTCGGGAATTGGGATTTACTTCGGTGAACTTTGATCTGATTTACGGTCTGCCGCATCAAACCGTAGAATCTTTTAATCGCACGCTGGACATTGTGCTCTCGCTGCAGCCGGACCGGTTGGCCGTTTTCAGCTATGCGCACGTCCCCTGGGTAAAGCCGGCCCAGAAAATTCTCGAACATAAGGTTCTGCCATCGCCCGAGGTGAAACTGGAGCTGCTAAAGACGGTAATTGAACGACTGACTGACAATCAGCGTTACATTTACATTGGTATGGACCATTTCGCGCGGCCATCCGATGAACTCGCGGTGGCGCAAAAGCGCAAGCAGCTTCAACGCAATTTCCAGGGCTACAGCACGCATGGTGGGGCCGATATCTATGCTTTCGGGATGTCGTCCATCTCGCAAATCCCAGACGCCTACTGGCAGAATGAAAAGGAATTGCCTAAATATTACGCTGCGTTGGACTCGGGCCAGGTGCCGCTCACACGCGGTTACCTGGTGACGGACGAAGACAAGTTGCGCCGGGAAACAATCATGCGCGTCATGTGCGATTTGTCGCTGGATTACTCCGCGATGTCGCAACGCCTTGGGGTCAATTTTGCCAACTATTTCGAGCGCGAACTCGAGGCGCTGGCCGGGTTTGAAGCGGATGGCCTGGTGCGCCGCTCGCCTGGAGGGATGGAAGTGACCGATACCGGGCGTCTTTTCATCCGCAATATCGCCATGACGTTCGACAACACGCTGGCTCCTATAGGCGAGCGGAAGCATTCGCGCACGATTTGAAAACCGTCGCCATCATTGGTGCCGGAATTACCGGGCTGACCGCCGCCTTTTATTTGCGGCGCAACGGCGTGCCGGTCACGGTGTACGAAGCTGGTAACCGGGTTGGCGGAGTCATCCAATCACTTCGGCAGGACGGCTACCTCGCCGAATTCGGTCCCAACACGATTCTCGAGACCTCGCCCAAAATCGGACAATTGGTTCGCGACGCGGGATTGGAACCGCGCCGGTTGGATCCGGATCCCCGGGCCGAAGCGCGTTACGTTGTCCGGTATCGTCGACCGATCGAAATGCCCGGTTCACCACTGGGGTTTTTCACCACAAAACTATTCAGTGCCAAAGCAAAGCTGGCTGTGCTGCGCGAGCCTTTTGTGCCCCCGCGCCAGAACGGCAAAGAGGAAAGTATCGCCGAATTCGTACAACGCCGCTTGGGTCGGGAGTTCCTCGATCATGCGATTGATGCGCTGGTGGCCGGAGTCTACGCGGGAGACCCGTACCGGCTTTCAGTCCCGCAGGCATTCCCAAAGCTGGCCCAATTGGAGGCGCGCTACGGTTCTTTGATTAAGGGGCAAATTCTCGGGGCTCGCGAAAGAAAGAAGCGCGGCGAAATTGCTAAGGACCGCGCTCCAAAATTCTCTTTCGATGATGGCCTCCAGGTGTTGCCCGAAACGATTCGAGCCGAGTTGGGCAAGAACGTTCGGCTAAACACGGCCATCGCAAAAATCGTGCAAACCGAAGATGGCTGGAAGCTGAACTTCCGCAGCGGCGTTCAGGAAGAGCAGGCGGAACATGCTGCGGTGATTTATGCCGGAACCGCTTACAAACTGGCTGAACTGGGACTCGAAACCCACACGCCATTGAGCTTCGCTGCCTTCTCCGAAATCCGCTATCCGCCCGTGGCCAGCGTTGTCTTGGGTTTTCGCAGACAGGATGTTGCCCATCCGTGCGAGGGTTTTGGCATGCTGATACCAAAGGTCGAAGGCTTCAAAATCCTGGGCACGATTTTCTCCTCGTCATTATTCCCCAATCGCGCTCCGGCGGGGCATCTGACCCTCACGAGCTATGTCGGTGGCGAGCGTTATCCCGAACTTGCGGCCTTACCGCCTGAGAAACTCTTCGCGCTTGCTTGCGAGGACCTTCGAGTCCTCCTGGGAGTGTCGGGCCAGCCCACGTTCCAGCATAGCGTTTTTTATCCCAAAGCTATTCCCCAATATGTTGTCGGCTACAGCCGTTTTCGCGAACTGATGAGGCAGATTGAAGACCAAGCACCGGGCCTGTTCCTTGCCGGCCATTACCGCGACGGCGTCTCGCTCAGCGACTCGATCGTTTCCGGGTGCAACGTGGCCGATCGGGTGCGCCAGTGGGTCACTTCCAACAAAGTGGCCGCATGAGCAAAGCCGTCCTGTTAGTTAACCTTGGCTCGCCGGACTCGCCGTCAGTCCCTGACGTGCGGCGGTATCTTCGAGAGTTCCTGATGGACGGTCGGGTCCTCGACGTGAACTGGTTCGTGCGCTTCTGCATTGTGCATTTTGCCATTCTGCCTTCGAGGCCAAAGCAGTCGGCGCACGCGTATAAGTCCGTTTGGGCGCCGGACGGTTCGCCGTTGATTGCCATTAGCCGGCGCCTGCAAGCGAAACTGCAAGCCAAAGCAAATCTGCCAATTGAATTGGCGATGCGTTATCAGAACCCTTCCATTCCCGATGCGATCCGACGGCTCGCAGCGCAGGGCATCGACCATGTTCTGATCATCCCGCTGTTTCCTCACTATGCGATGTCGAGCTACGAAACCGCGGTCGTGCGAGTGAAGGAGGTCGCCGCAACCGTGGCACCAGGCATGCGGTTTGAGGTCGAGCCGCCCTTTTTTGACCACCCGGATTACATCGCTGCGCTGGTGGCCGGCGCGCGTGAACACCTTGACCGTGGCTACGATCATCTTCTGTTCAGTTTCCATGGCTTACCCGAGCGTCACTTGCGCAAAGCAGATCCGACCGGTTGCCATTGTCTCGCCACGCCGGAGTGCTGTCAGACGCCCAGCCCCGCGCGTGCTACCTGTTATCGCGCGCAATGCTTCAAAACTGTCGCCGCTTTTGTGGCAAAAGCCGGTGTTCCGAAAGAAAAATACTCGGTGGCATTTCAGTCGCGCTTGGGACGAGACCCTTGGTTGAAACCTTATACCGATCTGGAACTCCCGCGCCTCGTGACCCAAGGGGCCAAGAGGCTTCTGGTGGTGTGCCCCGCGTTCGTTTCGGATTGCCTCGAGACCCTTGAAGAAATAGGTATTCGCGGCAAGGAGACTTTTTTGAATGCCGGCGGCTCCCAGTTTACGCTAATTCCTTGTCTGAATGAGCACCCGCTCTGGGTAGAAGCCCTGTCCGGCATGGTTGACCGGTACGCGCAAAAGAAAACGGGCAAGGACGCTCTCGTCTCGGCCAACGGCTAATACCTTCCAGCCCGAGCGAGCACGGGTTTAAGGGGCTCCACCATGATGATGCGCGCCAATTGCTCGCTGATGGCCAACCGCGCATTGCAGACCTGGCAAATGAAATTCGTCTGGCTGGTAAGCAGCTTGATGATCTGGTCTTCGCAGAACCCTAACTCGCGCAATCGATTCTGCATTTCCGCCGATGCACACAAGCGTTTAATGCGTACCGCGACGCCTGCCTGCACGCGGCTCAAGGGGCACACGTCACAGCGCTCATCCGATTCAATCGCAGCCGTCCAGTTCATAATCGCTGGATAGACTCTCGGCTTTGCGACCCATTCTCACTACACGCTTTTTGTCATTTGATGGCCATTTTTGGCCGTCAAGACAGGCGGAAGCGTGCAGAATCCCCGATCTTCAGCAGGAATTACCGTTGCAGACGGTAATACTGAATCGGGCCATTGAGGGGCACCGTGGCCTGGAACACTCCGGTCCCTATCTGGGTGATATGGGCCCCCGCAGCGTTGGTGTATGGCCCGCTTGGGGCACTGGCGCTTTGTAATGTGAATGACCCCGCCGAATCAGTCGGGCCTCCTGTGAAATTCAGTGTCACTGTTCCGTTAGTGACCACGATTTGCGTGAACAGAGGACGAACGGGAGTTCCAACCTGCACCGTGGCAGGCGCAAGGGTCGTTGATTGGTTTGTGCCAGGCGGTGATATGGCACGCCAGCTCCCATACCAGTCATCGATGTAATAAAGATTGCCGACGGCATCCCATGCGCAATCTGTGTCCTGGTGAATGGAATACCCACTTATTTCGATTCCAAGGTCCAGGTTGGTTACCAGTGCGCCGTTGGTGGCGTAGAAGATTTTGGTGTTGCCATTGGTGATGTCTCCGCCCGGCGCTGTCCCCACGAAAGCGACCGCAACATATGTACCCGTAGGATCCACGGCGATACCGCCCGCGGCTCCATACGTATCGTCTCCGGCGCCAATGGCCCAGTCGGCGGTTAGCTCAGGAGTATTGCCATTCGTGGAAGGATCATATGCCGGGAACCTGAACACCCGCTGAATCGGGTCGCTCGGCGCGCTGGTGTACTGGCAGATATAGATATTCCCGGCTGGATCAGTCGCTACATCGGATGGAGCTACTGTGAGGCTTCCACCTATGGCAATCACGGGCTGTCCCGTGTCATTCGTGGCACAATCGCCCGTGGCAGTCGGTATCCACCGCAACACGCCCCGGCTGATTGATGGTGAGCTGGGGTTAGTGTCACACATCCAGATCTGAAGGTTCGTGCCGGTTCCGAAAATCCATGGACCGCTTAGCGATGCTTGGCCTGGCCGATTGTCTGAACGCAACACCGGCAGGAAGGTGTTGCTCGAAACCGTTGGATCCCAGCGGTAAACCAATCCGCCATTGACCGTTTCACTGGCATAAACAAAATCGTCACCTGAAACTTTGACTTTCCAGGGGCTAACGCCATTGCCGCTCTCGCCCGACCAGGTATAACCGCTTGGCTCCGGCATATTCGGGTCAGTAGTGCTGCCATCGGCGTTGAAAGCCAGAATGCCGACATCGTACGTAGCAGCCCCGGGCCGGCCACCAAAAAACGAATTAGCCAGGAAAACTCTGCCGTAATAGGGGCTATTCGTGTTTCGATCCACCGCAATACCGTGCGCGTCCCCGAATGAATTCGCGGGATTGTTATCGTCCGTGATTTGCGTCCATGCCGCGTATCCACTCGAATGGGCAGTAATCGTGAATGAGTACGTTCCGGTCGGAACTTGATTCGAACTGCTGTCCAATCCGTCCCACTCAATCGAATTAGATCCGGCCAGCGTTCCTGGATTCCCGGCGGCGAGCCTGAGGGTCCTGATTACAGTTGTACCCGATTCGACGTTCAATGTGACACCCAAGGAAGCCGGCTCGTTCAGAATGTAGCTCACCGTCACCGCCGTGCCGGGCGGTACTGTCAAATTCGTGGCCCCGCCATTCAACTGCACGTTACTGGCGTAAACATTCGCCTGTGCAGAAAAGGTCAGGCCTTTCAGGATCAAAGCTACCGCAGCCACCCAAATCAATGTGGTTCTACTCCAATTTCGATCAGACTTCTTCATGCGTTCGTTCCGCCGTCGGCCTTGCCGTGCAAAGTCAATGCCAACCGCAAAACATTTTTAACAGGACCGGCGGCGGCCACAACAAAAAACGCCGTGAAATACCTGCAGGATTGTTCACGAGCCCACCCCCCGCATTCGTTACGCAGCTCGGCAAAGCCGGCAACCGAGGCTCGGAGCGCGGGCAGTCTTGCTTCGCTGCAACGTTCGAAGCTTGCTGCGGACAGGACTGTCCGCGCGCCAGATTTCGCAGCAGCTTGCGCGCAATTTCGACCATTGCAGTGCAGACGAGGATACTGTTCGGTCGGGGCCTGCCCGCTGCTACTGCCGGCTTAACAGCGCTCGTACTTCCAATTCCGCGACTTGCCGTTAGCCATCCAATCGATCGCCGTCATCAACCTGCGTTGTCGCGTCTCATCCTTTTTGGCTTCCACGATCCATTCAACGTATTCTTTGCGGTGGCTGTAGCTGAAGGCTTCGAAAGCTGCCAGCGCCCGCTGGTTCTTTTTTAATGCCGCTGTAATGTCGTCCGGGACCTCCAGTTCACGCTTAATCGCCAGCCTTGAGCGCGGGGGCGGTTTGATGCCCTCGTCCTTCAAGCGCACCGCTTCACGAATGAACTCCAATAGGACATCCGGCTCGGGAAGATCGGAGATAGCAGTGATTCTGCCAAATTGGCCCATTCCTTCACCGGGTTTGAGTTTCAGTCGCTTTTTACTGGCGAATAGGAGGTCACCCTTCCAAAAGCCAAAGGAGCAATGGGCTTTGAACGCGGCCATGCTGCAAAGAATACTGCCTCGGTACATGAAATTGGGAAACCCCCACTTCAATGTTTCCTCAATCGAAGGACAACCCTGGTGAACCAGCTTCCGAAGGTGCTTTAAAATGGGCTGGGCAAACTCCCCTGAACGCGCAATGTACGAGTCGATACGGTTGTCTTGGACTGGCATAAGGAGGTAATTACTTCTCCTCTATACCATAGCGACAATGCAGTTGCCAGCGACTAGCGCGTACACTACCTGAAAAACGCACTCGCCGGTGCGTCGGGTCGGACTTACCGTTTGCCAGCCGCCTCGTTATGCTGCCATTTTCTCCAGGCGATAGCTCAGCGTATTAAAGTAACGGCGCTTGAGGCCGCGCTTCTTCCGCTGCCGTTCGCGCGCTTTTACCAGGTGCTGGAGGCAGCGCGAGCCCTGGATGGCAGGTGCGCCGCATTCGGTACACCGGCGATCCCGCTGCATGCGTAGTTGATACTTCCTTTGCCGCGAGATCGGCAGGTCCGTAAATTCATCTTGGATTGGTCTTCTCATGTTGTCCTCTATTGCCAGGCTTGCCGAATTTGCTTTCGGTCGCCCGAGCTGACAGTTGCCACCTTTAGGTTAAAACTTCACCTTCCGACGCAGAGTGTCAAGATGGGCTCCTTCGATCCTTTGCGCGGGCGAAACCCAGCAGAAAGCCACGGGGATTGACACCGGGGCATTGGCATGCGCCTATGAGACCTGCGTAATATGAGCATCCAATATCAGCACGACCGGAAGATTTCCCCTGCAGAATTTGTCGATTTACTCAAACGATCGACGCTTGCGGAGCGTCGACCGGTGGACGAGGAGCAAGTAATTGAGGCAATGCTTCAGCATGCGAACCTGCTTTGCACGGCCTGGGACGACTACAAACTGGTCGGCATCGCTCGGTCGGTTACTGATTTCGCGTATTGCTGCTACCTCTCGGACCTCGCCGTTGACACAGCCTATCAGAAACGGGGCATCGGAAAGGAATTGATCCGGCTCACTCAATCTCGCCTTGGAAACATGGCCAAAATCATTCTATTGGCCGCCCCGAAGGCTGAACTCTACTACCCCAAACTCGGCTTCGAAGCCCATCGATCCGCGTGGATTCTCCCATCTCGTAAGCAGCTTTTTTGAGGCATGTTTGGAAACCGCTGGCGGAGCGCGGGCGTTCCCCGCTCGTAGCGGCTTGAAGTGTGCCTTCGTTATGGCCGCGACCTGGGCAAGTCCCTGTCGGGTCTACGGCAACAATTTTCAAATAAATAAAAACTAAAGATTCTTTTGACACAGAGTGCCAATCCTATTACAAGGGAAAGATAGAACGGGCCAAGGCGCATGTCCCACAACGGAGATTGAGTTTTTTGCCGTACTACAGGCCATGAAAAGGAAAGACGAACCGAATCAGCCGCGGGGTGGTTCTGGTGGCGCGCGGGCATTGTCATCGGGTGGTTTGACGGTATTGCACATCGATGACGATCCGAATGATACAGAGTTGTTGCAAGCCGCCAGTCGGCAGGCGGGCGTGCCCTTTGTGCTTCAGCACATTCAGGACGGTGAGCAAGCCATCGCTTATATCAGCGGCCTGGGTGTCTACGCCGACCGGCGACGTTATCCTTTGCCGACGTTGATCATTCTCGATCTGAAAATGCCGAGGACCAGCGGTTTTGAAGTTCTCAAATCACTACGCAAGCATCCGCAGTTGAATGATGCCCCGGTGGTGGTGTTGTCCGGGTCTGAGCGCCAGGACGACATCCAGCTCGCTTACCGCATGGGAGCCAATTCATACATCGTCAAACCCTTGGGTTTTAAAGAGCTCGTGCAAGTAGTCGAAACTCTGCATACCGTGTGGTTGGCCAAGCCTGTGAATGCGACCCTGCCGCCGCCTGCCGCGAGTGCAAAATTACGCGCCGCGGAAGCTTTGGACACTGATCTGCTTTAAATACGAACCGTCGGAAACACGATGATCGACCGGCAGTGAGGAAAACACCCCATTGGCACAGCTTTTACAGGAAGTATCTTGCTCGCCGAAGGCACATTTCATAGAGAGCAGCTTAACAAGCTGCGTGTGATCCGGGGCGGTCCTTTAAACGAGCCGCCCCGCTTGATCTGAGGGGAGCCCAGCCATGGCGGTCATCCAATACCTCAAGGGACATAGAATTAATGCCGAACGGGAGATAGCTCAGTTGGTGGGAGAGCCAATACTTGCTTTTAGCCGTTGGGTTGTACGAGCCTTCTTGGCCGTAGTGCTTTTTGCCGTGGCCATTTCGGCACTGGTCATAGTTTCCCTGGCTGCGATGTACTCGGATCATCGAGTTGCGCAATAGGCACGATTTTGATCAAGCGCGGGACGTCCAGGCCCGCAGCGGTCCAACAAGATCGTGCGCTCAGAAATCAATGATGTTCTTGTCGCTTCGAAGCCGCGCGCAGTCTCGCACGCTCTGACCGCTCGACGCGGCCTGGCCGGTCTAACGCCTTGCGTTAACGAAAATACGCTTGCGTGTTTGGATGTACCTCCTGGGACCGCAGCGCTTCGTCGCGCCGGATCCAGCGATATTCCCCATGCTGTTCCATCGGCAAATCGTTTTTCTCGGCGGCTAAGGTGACTTCATATGCCAATACGACATATTGCGTTCCAAATCCGGGTCGCTCGAAGCGATTGGTGGGGTAAAAATGATCGTAAACCCCGAGAAACCGGGCCTGCTCTATCCCTATTTCCATTCCCAGTTCGTCCCGTGTCAACCTGCGAAATGCCGCTGCTCGGGATTCATTCTTGGTGATGCGTCCGCCGGGAACAAAGAACGTTCCCTTTGCCGGCTCATGATTTCTCCTGCCCACCAGAACTTTTCCGTCCGGTGTGCGCACCACCAAGTCGATCGACACCAGGGGCGTGAATCGAACAATGCGCTCAAAATCTTCAGCTGCCAGCCATTGGCCCGGTTTGGGTTCCAATCCGTTCTTCTGTCCTGATCCGTCGTTCATTGGCCTTAGTGTAATCGGAACCCGCTCAGCCAGGGAAGCTTTTGAGAAATAGCCGTGCAGTCGAGTTCGGATCGAGAGCAGCAATCCGGGATGGAGATGACTTTCGTCCTTATAGAATGATAAGTCATTCTTTTTTTACGTGACTTGGTTCCGCATGTTGCTTAGCGTGCGCCGTTCGTGACCGAAATCCTAAACTGACCATGCAAACTCGATTTGACCTGACCCAAGCTGACATTCCTAAAACTTGGTACAACCTCTTGGCGGATTTCCCACAGCCGCTCCCGCCACCGCTTCATCCCGGCACCAAGCAGCCGGTGCCCCCGGAGGCGCTCCTGGCGATTTTCCCCGAAAACCTGGTCCAGCAAGAGATGAGCCCCGAGCGCTGGATCGAAGTGCCGGAACCGGTGCGCGAGATTTACGCGCTGTGGCGCCCCACGCCTCTTCTCCGCGCAGTTCGTTTCGAGCGCGCGCTGCAGACGCCCGCGCATATCTATTACAAGTACGAGGGCGTCAGCCCTGCCGGCAGCCATAAAGTCAATACGTCTGTGCCACAAGCGTACTTCAACAAAGTCGCCGGCACTAAACGCCTCGCCACTGAGACCGGCGCCGGCCAGTGGGGTACCGCTCTGGCTATGGCCAGCAAACTTTTCGGCCTGGAGTGCAACGTCTACATGGTCAAAGTGAGTTACCAGCAAAAGCCATATCGCCGGATGCTCATGCACACCTGGGGAGCGACGGTCCATCCCAGTCCCAGCGACCAAACCGAGTACGGGCGCAAGTTGATGGCCGATGATCCGCATTGTCCCGGCAGCCTCGGCATCGCCATTAGCGAGGCCATCGAGGACACTGTGAAGCATCCCAACACGAAGTACTCTTTGGGCAGCGTCCTGAACCACGTCTGTCTTCACCAAACGGTGATAGGCCAGGAGGCCATTCGCCAAATGGAAATGGCCGGTGAAGAGCCCGATGCCATTTTCGGCTGTTGCGGAGGTGGCAGCAATTTTGCCGGCCTCACCTTCCCCTTCCTGCGAAAGAAGATCGCCGAGAAAAAGAATTACCGAATCGTAGGGGTCGAACCTTCAGCCTGTCCATCCCTGACCAAAGGCGAATTGCGGTACGATTTCGGCGACACCGCCGAGACGACACCGTTGCTCATGATGTATACGCTTGGCCACAAGTTCATGCCGCCCGCCATCCACGCCGGCGGTTTGCGTTACCACGGCATGTCGCCCATGGTCAGTCACGCGCTGAAATTGGGGCTCATGGAAGCCGAGGCCTATCACCAGACGAGGGTGTTCAAGGACGCAACCCTATTCGCCCAGACCGAAGGTATCGTGCCCGCTCCCGAATCCGCTCACGCCATATCGGCGGTGGTCGAAGAAGCATTGAAAGCCCGTGAAAATGGCCGCAAACGCGTGCTTCTTTTCAATCTCTCGGGCCACGGCTTGCTCGATCTCAGCGCTTACGAAACTTATCAAAGTGGAAAACTCCAAGACGTTTAAGCGCAGGCCGCCGTCGCGTTTTTTCTTTAGTTCTGTTCGTTCTTGAAACCTATGAAAACACTCAGAATCCATCCCATATTGCTCCTTGTGTTTAGCCTGTCCGGCCCGGCTCTGCTTCCTGCCCAGCCGAGTGCCCACTATGTTCCCGGGGTCGAGGGCTTGAAAGCGGCCTCCCTGCCGCCTCCGGGAATCTATCTCCGCGACTACAATGTGGCCTACTATTCCGACCGCCTGAACCAGGACAACGGCAACCAGGTTCCCGGCTTGGATACCAAAGCCTTCATTTATGCCAATGTACCGCGCATCATCTGGATTACGGATCAGCAGTTGCTGGGCGGGTTTTTGGGCATCGATGGTCTGTTGCCGCTTCAATATACGGATTTGGATTTCAGAGCCGGACCTAACACCCTTGTGGATCACGGCACTTTCGGCATCGGCGACTTCTTTCTCGAAGGCACCTGGTCGAAACACGTCCAGCATTTCGACTTCTCGGCTGCCGCGGGCTTCTGGGCTCCCACCGGGGATTTCGATCCGCAGCATCCCACTTGGGCTGGGCACGGGTTTTGGACTGCTATGCTGACTGCAGGCGCAACTTGGTATATCGATGGCAACAAGAAATGGGCTGTCTCGGCGCTTAACCGTTACGAATTCAATACGGAGCAGGACAAGACCGATATCACTCCTGGTCAGGCCTACACCTTGGAATATGGCGTCAGCTACGGCGTTTCTAAAACCGTGGATGTCGGCGCTGCCGGCTATTATCAACAACAGGTTACGGAGGACAGCGGTTCGGGTGCCTCTAGCGCCCGCGACCGTGTCGCTGGTGTCGGCCCGGAAGTGAGTGTGTTTTACCCCAAATACACACTCGGCTGGTCCCTTCGATATATATATGAATTCCTGGCGGAAGACCGTCTTCAGGGCCACACCGTGGCATTAACAATCACCAAGAGATTCTGATCTGGACACGTCTCGCAGGGTTACAGCTCGCCGTGCGCTAAAGAATCTCAAAAAAAAGTTGCGAAAGCCGTTGACACACCTCGTCAACTCCCGTATTTTCCTACCGCAACTGGGCCGTAAAAAGTCGAAGATCCGTAGCCCCTGGGCTTTATAAAAGACAATCGCAGGGGCAATGGGTTTTTGTCGTTTTTTGGTTATCAGGAACGATCTATCTGGCCGGCGCCCATGTAGCTCAGTTGGTAGAGCGCGTCCTTGGTAAGGACGAGGTCATCAGTTCAATCCTGATCATGGGCTCCAGATTAAGAATTATTGAAACAAACCAAACCAGACATCACAGGAGAGAGCAATGGCTAAAGAGCAATTTCAACGCACCAAACCGCATGTCAACGTCGGCACTATCGGCCACATCGACCACGGCAAGTCGACGTTAACTGCCGCCATCGTCCAAACCCAATCCAAAAAGGGCTTGGCTACGCCGATCTCCTACGCGGACATCACCAAAGGCGGCACCGTGCGCGACGAAACCAAAACCGTCACCATCGCCGTGTCCCACGTAGAATATCAAAGTGATAAGCGGCATTATGCGCACATCGACTGCCCTGGTCATGCCGACTTCATCAAGAATATGATTACCGGAGCCGCCCAGATGGACGGCGCTATCCTGGTGGTCGACGCGTCCGAAGGGCCCATGCCTCAAACCAAAGAGCACGTCCTGCTGGCTCGCCAGGTCGGTGTGCCTGCCATCGTTGTCTTCCTCAATAAGGTCGACCTCGTGGACGACCCCGAACTGCTCGACCTCGTCGAGATGGAAGTGCGCGACTTGCTTTCCAAGTACGAATTCCCGGGCGACAAAACTCCGGTTGTTCGTGGCAGTGCCAAGAAAGCCCTCAACGGCGATCCCGAAGGCGAAAAATCCATTCAAGCCCTGATGGAGGCAATCGACGCGCAGATCCCGTTGCCTACTCGCGAAGTCGATAAGCCGTTCCTGATGTGCATCGAAGACGTGTTCAATATTGAAGGCCGCGGTACCGTCGTTACCGGCCGTGTCGAACGCGGTGAACTCAACCGCATGTCTGACGTTGAAATCGTCGGTCTGCGGGACACCCGCAAGACTGTCGCCACCGACATCGAAATGTTCCGAAAGCTGCTCGACAAAGCCAGCGCTGGTGACAACGTGGGTGTGCTGCTCCGCGGCACCAAGAAGGACGAAGTCGAACGCGGGATGGTCCTGGCCAAACCCGGATCCATCACGCCTCACACGAACTTCAAGGCTGAGGTTTACGTGCTGTCGAAGGAAGAAGGCGGCCGCCATACGCCGTTCTTTACGAATTACCGGCCGCAATTCTATTTCCGCACGACGGACGTCACCGGCACCGTCACGCTCCCGCAGGGTGTCGAGATGGTCATGCCGGGCGATAACGTCTCGGTTGAAGTCAAAGTGATCGCCCCTGTGGCTATGGAGCGCGGCCAGCGCTTCGCCATTCGTGAAGGCGGACGCACCATTGGTGCCGGCCGTGTCACGGAAGTGATTGCCTAGGAAACTCATGGCGAGGGCGGTAGCTCAATTGGTAGAGTAGCGGTCTCCAAAACCGTCGGTTGGGGGTTCGAGTCCCTCCCGCCCTGCCAACCAAGCCACTTAATGGATGAATGGATTATTGGATAACTGGATTATTGGAAAGCAGCCGTTTAGTGGCTGGGGGTTTTCATTAATCCAACAATCCATCAATTCAACAATCCAGTCCGGTGGAGAGGTGGCAGAGTGGTCTATTGCGGCGGTCTTGAAAACCGCTTCCCGCTTTGCGGGACGGGGGTTCGAATCCCTCCCTCTCCGCCAGCCGCGCCGCGGAAGAAATGGGATTAATGGATTGTTAGATCAATTGGACAAATGTATGAATCGATTTGTGGAAAACGGGTGGGGAATTGGTGGCCTGCGCCAACAATCCATTAATCCATTAATCCACTAATCCGGCTCGGTCAGAGCATGAACACCTATCTACCCATTATCATCTGGGCTGTCGTTATTGGCGCCCTGTTTATCTGGCTCTGGCGCGCCGGGCACTTGGTTCGCTTCGCCGATTATGTGCGCCAAACCCGGGAAGAGCTTCGTAAATGCACCTGGCCAAGCTGGGATGAGCTCAAAGGCTCGACCGTCGTCGTCTTTATCTCCATCGTTATTCTGGGTGGGTTTACCATGTCGGTAGATTTCATCTTCTCCATGATTGTCCGCTGGATCATTTAATCGAGATCACCATGAGAAGCCAGTGGTTCGTCATTCATACGCTTTCCGGCCAGGAACAGAAGGTTAAGGAAAGCATCGAGAAGCGTATCAAACCTGAAGAAATGGGCGACTACATCAAGGAAGTTTTGGTCCCCATGGAAAAGGTTGTGGAAGTGCGCAACCAGAAAAAGACGGTCTCGACCCGTAAACTCTGGCCGGGGTACGTGTTCGTGGACATGGTGCTGCTGGACGAGAACAACCGCATCATCGAGAAACCATGGTATTTCATCAAGGAAACCCAGGGCGTTATTGGCTTTGTGGGTGGCGAACCCCCCACGCCAACACCCGCTGAAGAGGTGGAATCGATCAAAAACCAAATCTCCGCCTCGGAAGAGCACGAAAAACCAAAGGTGAGCTTTGACGTGGGCGAAACGGTTAAGATTAATAACGGACCGTTCCTTAATTTCAGCGGCGTGATCGAGGAGGTCGAGCCTGATCGTGGCAAACTCAAAGTCACGGTAAACATTTTCGGCCGCAACACCCCGGTCGAACTCGAATATTGGCAGGTGGAAAAAGGTTAACTATGAGGCTTGGAACTTGAAGCGCCCATCGCGCTTTCACGTTTCACGTTTTGCGACTTACGATTTATGGCAAAGAAGATTACCGGAATGATCAAACTGCAGATCCCCGCTGGGCAGGCAAACCCGGCGCCGCCCGTCGGTCCCGCTTTGGGCCAGCACGGCGTCAATATCATGGGATTCTGCAAAGAATTTAATGCCAAAACCAAAGAGCAGGCCGGTATGGTCATTCCGGTCGTCATTACAGTTTACCAGGACAAATCGTT